>JBDSDC010000001.1:0-5291 GCA_039920725.1 Croceibacterium sp.
AGCCGGCGGGTCAGCGGCGTGCCGCCCTTGTCGAAGGTTTCTTCAAGGTCGCCGCGGATCAGGCCGAGCCAGTTGCGATAGCCCAGTAGCTTGTCGGGCGCATCGACCGCCGCGACCGAATCCTCCAGGTCGACGATTGTCGACAGCGCCGCCTCGAGCCGAATGTCAGCGATGCCCGCGGGATCGGTCCGGCCGACCGGATGTGCTCGGTCGAACACCACTTCGAGGTGCAAGCCGTTGTTGCAGAACACCAGGCCGGTGGCGGTCCGGCCGGTGAACTGTGCGGTATCGCACAGCGGGAGATCGTCGGGCCCGGACACGTCGGCCCAGCTCGCCGTCTCGAGTGGAACCGCCAAGTCGAGGAACGCGCGACCCGCGGCGATGACCGCCGCGCCGCGGGCGGGATCGTAGCCGGCCATCTTGGCCGCCGGCGCCAGCGGCAAGGCGTCGGTGCCGTAGTACGCGTCATAGAGACTACCCCACCGCGCATTGGCGGCGTTGAGCACGAATCGCGCGTTGAGCGCCGGCACCACCAGCTGCGGTCCGGCCATCGCGGCAATTTCGTTGTCCACTTGGGTGGTGCCGATAGAGAACGCGCCGGGCTCAGGCACCAGGTAGCCGATCTCCTCGAGCATCGCGCGATAGGCTGCCGCATCGTGCGGCTTGCCGCGGCGCGCGTCATGCCATGCGTCGATCCGCTGCTGCAAATCGTCCCGCCGGTCGAGCAATGCGCTATTGCGGGGGGCGAAGCCTTGCAGGAGATCGGCGAACCCAGCCCAGAACGCCGCCGGATCGCGGCCGAGAGGGGCGAGCACCTCGCCTTCAAGAAACGCCGCCAGCGCGCCATCGACCTGCAGCCCGCTCCGCTCGACCCGTCCGCTCACCATCACTCTCCTCTGTCGGCTTTTCCCTAGGCAAATCGCGCCCGATTTGACAGGCATGTCCCGGGAAGAAATTCGTTACACATGAAACAACCTCTGGTTCCGGAGTGCAACCCGCAATGAGCTTCGTCGTACGCGCCGCCACGGCCCGGGACTTGCCTGCCCTCTACGAGATGGCCAAGCTGACCGGCGGCGGGTTCACCAACCTGCCCGCCGACCGCGGGGCGCTGGCCGCCAAGCTCGAGCGTTCGGCCGCCGCTTTCTCGCGCAGCGAGATGACGCTGACCGACGAGCTGTTCGTGCTGGTGCTCGAAAACACCGTAACCGGCGAAGTTCGCGGGACCGCACAGATTTACACCCAGGTCGGCCAGCGCTCGCCGTTCTATTCGTATAAGATCACCGCGCTGAGCCAGCATTCGCCCGAGCTCAGTCGCACCGTCACCGCCGACATCCTCGAGCTGGTCACGGATCTTGGCGGGGCGAGCGAAGTCGGCGGGCTGTTCCTCCATCCGAGCGAGCGTGCCGGGGGCCTGGGCCTGCTGCTTGCGCGCAGCCGCTACTTGTTCATCGCCATGCACCGTGCCCGCTTCGCCGACCGAATCCTGGCGGAGCTGCGCGGAATCATCGACGAGCGCGGTGCGGCGCCGTTCTGGGACGCGATCGGCCGCCATTTCTTCGGCATGGGGTTTCAGGAGGCGGACTACTTCAACGCCATCCACGGCACGCAGTTCATCGCCGACCTGATGCCGCGCCATCCGGTCTATGTCGCGATGCTGCCCGCCAGCGCGCGCGCGGTCATCGGCCTGCCCCACCCGAGCGGGCGCGCGGCGATGCGGATGCTGGAGGACGAAGGCTTCGCGCACCGGGGCTTCATCGATATCTTCGACGGGGGCCCGGCGATGACCGCGCGGACCGACGAGGTGGCGAGCATTCGCGGCGCGGTGCGTTCGGATAGCGTGCGCGCAGGCCTGGCGGAGGGCGAAGCCGCGCTCCTCTCCGCCGGTCAGCTCGGCGATTTCCGATGCTGCTATGGCCGCCGCGAGCTCGCGGGCGGCGATCTTGCAATCGACGACGACGCGGCGGCCTTGCTAAGCGGTGGCGGTTCAGTGTGGAGCATCGCCCGGTGACATGTTGCGCGAGATAAACTTCGACGGGCTAGTCGGTCCGAGCCACAACTACGCCGGGCTCAGCCCGGGCAACCTGGCCGCCACCGCGCATGCCGGCGATCCGGCTTATCCACGCGCCGCCGCGCTGGAGGGCCTCGCCAAGATGCGCGGCTGCTTGGCGCTCGGGCTGGTGCAAGGCCTGTTCGCTCCGCCGGCGCGCCCGAACCTGGGCTGGCTGGCGGACCTGGCGGCGGACACTTCTGCCGATCCCGCGCTCGTTGCCGCCGCGTGGTCGGCCTCGGCGATGTGGGCCGCCAACGCCGCCACGGTCTCGCCCGCGCCCGACACGCAGGACCGGCGCTGCCACCTGACGGTCGCCAATCTGGTGACGATGCCGCACCGCGCGCACGAATGGCCTGATACGCTCCGACAATTGCGCCTCGCCTTCGCTGACCTTCGCCACTTCGCGGTCCACGGCCCGGTGCCGCCAAGCTTCGGCGACGAAGGCGCGGCCAATCACTTGCGGCTGGCGAATGAGCACGGAGAACCTGGGCTGGAGATATTCGTCTATGGCCGAGGCGGCGGCGCGTTTCCGGCGCGCCAGCACGAACAGGCGAGCCGTGCGGTGGCCCGGCGCCACCGGCTCGATCCGGCCAAGGTCCTGTTCGCCGAGCAGAACCCCGCCGCGATCGCCGCCGGGGCGTTTCATAACGACGTGGTTGCGGTCGCCAACGAGCAGGTCTTGCTCGCGCACGAGCTGGCCTTTGCCGGACCTAAGGCGCTCTATGCAGCGATCAGGGCGCGGCTGCCCGACGCACGGATCATCGTCGTGCCCGAACGCGAGGTGAGCCTGGCCGAGGCCGTCCGGTCATACCTGTTCAATGCCCAATTGGTGAGCTTGCCCGATGGCGGCATGGCCTTGATCGTTCCGCGCGAAGCACACGATAGCGACCCGGTGCGCGCCTTCCTCGCCCGCCTGCTTGCCGGCGGGGGCCCAATCCGCCGGGTCGTGCCCGTCGAGCTGGCGCAATCGATGGCCAACGGCGGGGGCCCGGCGTGCCTCCGGCTGCGGGTGGTGGCCGATCCGGCGACCATCGATCCACGCTTCCTGCTCGATGAACCCAAGGCCGATACGGTCGAGCGGATCGTCGCCCGCCACTGGCCGGTGCAAGTCGACCCGGCGGACCTGGGCCGCGAATCGCTCGCTCAGGCGCTGCGCAATGCGCGCAAGTCCTTGCTGGACGGGCTAAATCTGACCGAGCTGGAATAAGCTGTCCCCCACCGGGACAGTTGACGCTGCGCTCGGCGTTGTCGGCGATTTCGCTGGAACTACGCCTCCGGGAAGATCATTGCTGCGTCAGAACTACGGAAGAGGACGTAGATGCTGTCCAAGGTCGCCCGGCTGTTCATCATCAAGACGCGGTTCGAAGCCCTCGCGATCATCTATGCCCTGGCGCTCGGCGCGACCGCGCGCGGCTCGCATTACCTGACCGAATATCCCGGATGGGGCGGCAAGCTGCTGTTCCTCGCCTGCACCGCCGCGGTGTTCATGGCCGGCGCCAAGATCCTCGACTGCCTGAAATTCGAGCGAGCGGCGAAAGCAGCCTCAACCAACTCCGGCTAGGCGCCACAGCCGCCAAGCCTTCGTGTCCTGCTCCCGGCGGGAGAGGGCTAGCGCAGCCTGGATGAGGGAGAGGTGGGGGTTTCTGTTGCTACGTACCCCCGGACGCCCGGTTTCCGATTCTGTTACCCGGTTCGGTCCGAACCGTGCTCTTTGCTTTGTAATGTCAGGCCGTTAGGCCGTCAGGTTACGCGGCGAGAGCAAGTGCTTCGTTATCGTTGGCACTTGTGGGTTTTGAGCCTTTAACGGGTTACTCAGCCCGAGCAAAAACAATGCCTTTCAACACACGTCGATCCTGGTTCGGCCCCGTCAGGAAGCACGGTCGCCCGCGCTTTATGGTGGAGCCGCCGGGTACTGCCCCCGGGTCCGCTGTGCCTATTGCACACTGCCGTTTATCGCCATAGCCGGCCGAAACCGGCTGGACCGATATAGGCGCTCACCGCTGAATGTGAAGTGACTAGGCGTCCTCAGGGCCGGCGGCGCAGTTCGTCGCGGATTTCGGCGAGGAGTTCGGTTTCGCTCGGCCCGGCGGGCGCGTCGGCCTTGGGCGGCCTCGCGCGGTTGGCGGCCTTGACGATCAGGAACACGATCCACGCCAGGATCACGAACGCGATCACCGCCGACACGAAGCTGCCGTAGGCCAGCACATTGGCCCCCGCCTTGCGCGCTTCGGCCAGCGACATGCCCGGCGTTACCGCTCCGCCAAGAACGATATATTTGTCGGAAAAATCGAGCCCGCCGAAGACCTTGCCGATGACCGGCATGATCACGTCGTCGGTCAGCGAGGCGACGATCTTGCCGAAGCCCGCGCCAATGATGACCCCGACCGCCAGATCGAGGACGTTGCCCCGCGCGATAAACGCCTTGAATTCGTGAAACATCGCTCGCTCCCGGTCGCGACCCGGAAGATCGGGTTAAATCATTCGCCCGCGTTCGGCACAAGGCCGTGCGGTTCGCCTTGAATGGCCGCGTGCGTGTGCTATCTATCTAACACAGCGCGGCCCCGACTGCCGCGTCTTGAAAGGGATGCCTGTCCATGTCCGTGATGTCTTCGATCCGCGTTGCCGTCGTCGCGCTTATGGCGCTGACCCTCGCCGCGTGCGGCGTAAATTCGCTCCCGACGGCCGAGGAAAACGCCAAGGCCAAGTGGGCCGACGTCCAGAGCGCCTATCAGCGGCGCGCCGACCTCGTGCCCAATCTGGTCGCCAGCGTGCGCGGCGCGGCGGCGTCCGAGACCACCATCCTGACCAACGTGACCGAGGCGCGCGCCCGGGCGACCTCGATCAACGTCACCACGCAGGACCTCTCCAACCCAGCCGAATTCCAGAAATTCCAGGCCGCGCAGAACCAGCTGACCCAGGCGCTCGGGCAACTGCGCACGGTGGTCGAGAACTACCCGACGCTGCAGAGCCAGGCGCGCTTTGGCGACCTGATGACCGCGCTGGAGGGGACCGAGAACCAGATCAACGTCGCCCGCGTGCGCTATAACGAAGCGGTGCAGGGCTATAACACCACTATCCGCACCTTTCCCGCGGTGATCGGCGCGAAGATCATCTATGGCGCCAAGCCGATGGTGCCGTTCGCCGCCAACGACGCCGCGCAGACCGCGCCGACGGTGGACCTCAACAACATCGGCGCCAACCCGGGCGCCGCGCCGCCCGCCGCCGCTCCAGCCGCCGGCGC
>JBDSDC010000002.1:0-9146 GCA_039920725.1 Croceibacterium sp.
GTACTGGTTGTCGGCATCGGTGTTGACGATGATGTCGGCACCCAGCTCGATGCACCGCTGCAGGCCCGCCATGAACGCGGTCGCCAGACCCTTGTTGACCCACATGTCGACCACGTGATCGACGCCCGCGGCGCGCGCGGCCGCGACTGTCCCGTCGTGGCTGCCGTCGTTGATGATCAGCCACTCGATCGTCCCCACGCCGGCCAGCGCGCGCGGCAGGCCGGCGAGCGTCTCGCCGATCGTCGCTTCCTCGTTGAAGCACGGGATCTGGATGATCAGCTTGGGCAGCGGCGCGTCAGCCATCGGCCGCGATGCCCTTGACCAGCGACCGGTACGACGCGACCACGCTGTCGAGGATCGCGTCCCAGTCGTACCGTTCGGCAGCTTCGCGTGCGTTGGTGCCAAAGGTCCGGCGCAGCGCCGGATCGGCGAGCAGCCGTTCGATCTGGTCGGCGAAGTCGCCGGCGCTGGCCGGATCGGCGAGGAAGCCCGACAGGCCCGGCTCGATCATCGTGCGGACCACCGGGACGTCGGCAGCGACCACCGCCAGGCCGGCGGCCATCGCCTCCAGGTTCACATTTCCGAACGCCTCGGTCACGCTGGGATTGACCATGATATCGGCCGAGGCGACCGCGCGGGCCAGCTCGTCGGCCTCGACATGACCGGTGAACACCGCTTCGCCCAGCGCGCCGGCGAGCCGCTCGCGCTCGGGCCCCTCGCCGATCACCAGCGGCACCACCCGGTGCCCGCGCCGGCGCAGCTCGCTGACGATCTCGGCAAAGATCGCGGTCCCTTTCTCGAGCACCAGGCGGCCGAAAAACGCCACCGCCACCTCGTCCGGCCCGAACCCGTGCGCCTGCCGCCAGGCCTCGTCACGCCGCGCCGGATCGAAGAACGTGCGGTCCACGCCGCGGCTCCAGATCGCCGTCGGCACCCCGCTCGTGCGCCTGACGACGTCGCCCAGTACCGCGCTCGGAACCAGCACCAGGTCGCAGCGGCTGTAGAACCTCGCCAGATAGCGCTCGCCCCACGGGCGCGCGAACCCGAAGCCGTAATAATCGAGGTATGTCTCGAACAAGGTATGGAGGCTGCCGACCACCGGAATGCCCATCTTGCGCGCAAGCTTTTGCGCCTGCCGGGCGGTGAAATCGGGTACCGAGACATGCATCACGTTGGGGCGAAACGCCTTGATGTCCTCGCGCACTGCTTTCGACAGACCGTAAGTCACGCGGTATTCGGACCGCGTCGGGATCGGCACCGAGGGCACTTCGACGACGTCGCCCGGCGCGTCGAACATATGATCGGGATGCGCCGGTGCATAGACGCGCACCGCCGCGCCGCGCGCGAGCAAGTGAGCCACCAGCCGGTTGAGCGCCTTGTTGGCGCCGTCACGGACCGAATTGTAGTTGCCCGAATAGAGCGCGATCCTGAGCCCCGCGGCGGTTTTGGCCTGATGATCGCCGGGGACCTCGGGGGCCTGGGAGGAGAGGGCGGGGCTGGCCATAGCGTCGCGCGGGCAGGAGCGCGGGCGGCCCTTGCGTGGCGGCCAGATAGGCGACCTGCCGCGCGACCACAACCGCCTTGCTATGCCTGTCCCCCTCGCGCTAGGCTGCCGCTCCCCGGGAGAGTCAACAAAGTGAAATCACATTGCTTTACCGCCCTGGTGTCCGCGCTGGCGGTGGTACTGGCGCCCGCACCGGCGGCGGCGCAGCAGACCCCGGCGCCCGCCGAGCAGCCGCCAGTGGTGCGCGAATACACGCCGCTGACGGCCGAGCGGCTCGACCAGATGGTCCCCAAGCATCCCGGCTATCTCGGCGCGCTGGCGCCGCAAAACCTCGCCAAGCCGCGCGCAAAAGCGCCGATAAACGTGACCGGGACCTGGTTCATCGATTTGCGCGAAGGGTTTCTCAAGTTCCTGTTCGGGCCGCCCTACCCCAAGTTTCATGACGAAGGCCGCCGCGCGCTGGTCGACGCGGCGGCGGCGCAGAAGGCGGGCAAGACCTATCGCGATGCGATTGGGCAGTGCTGGCCGCCGGGCATGCCGATGATCATGACCCGGGTGTGGCCGCACGCGTTCATCCAGCTGCCGACCGCGATCTACATGATCAGCGGGTTCAACAACGCGGTCCGCACGATCTATCTCGACGGGCGCGCGTTCAGCGATCCGGACCTGGTGGTGCCCAGCTACAACGGCGAATCGATCGGCCATTTCGAAGGCAGCACGCTGGTGGTCCACACCAAGTATTTCGAACCCGACAATCACTACATCGACTACGGCATCCCGATCTCCGACCGGTTCGAGATGACCGAACGGATCCGCCTGCTCGAAGCCGGCAAAGTGATGGAGATCGCATACACGATGACCGATCCCGAGATGTGGGACGGCGAATGGCGCTCGGTCAAGCGCTTCGGCCGGGCGGACTACACCGACATCAACGAATCGCACTGCATCACCGGCTACAACGCCAACCTGCCGGGCACCGATCTGGGCGGCGAGACCGCCGCGGAGCGGGGCCAGACCCAGCTCAAGGAAGAACCGACTGGTGCCAAATAGGCTTTGGCCCCTCGGCGCCGCGGCGCTCTTCGCGGCCGCCCCCGCGCTGGCGCATCACAGCTTCGCGATGTTCGACCAGAAGAAGATCGTCACGCTGGAAGGCACGGTCAGCCAGTTCCAGTGGACAAACCCGCACGCCTTCATCGAGCTCGATGTGGCGGGCCGCCCCGCCCCGGCGCACTGGTCGATCGAGCTCAACAGCCCCAACAATCTCAAGCGCCAGGGCTGGAGTCGCAGCGCGCTCAAGCCCGGCGACAAGGTGACCGTGCGGCTCAATCCGCTGCGCAGCGGTGTCCACGGCGGGCTGTTTTTGGACGTCAAGCTGCCCAACGGCAAAGTGCTCGATTCAGGCTTGCCGAAGGACGGCACGCCGGTGAATGTCCCCCGCGTATGAACGGACGCGCCATGATCAAACGACTTTTCCTGCTTGCTCCGCTGGTCGCTGCCGCGCCCGCGCTGGCGCATCACAGCTACGCGATGTTCGATATGAACAAGACCGTGGTGCTCAATGCGCAAGTGACGAAGTTCAAATGGCAGAACCCCCACGCTTTCATCGAAGCCGATGCCGCCGTACCGGGCGGGGCGAGCGAGCATTGGGCGGTCGAGATGACCAGCCCCAACAACCTGGCGCAGGAAGGTTGGCGCAGGACTTCGCTCAGGCCCGGCGACAAGGTGAAGATCTACGTTCATCCGCTCAGGACGGGAGCGCGGGGTGGCAGTTACGTCGGCGTCGAATGGCCGGGTGGCACGCACCTCGGCCAGACCCGCTCCTGACCATGCGCTTTGTTTTGCTTGCCGGTCTCGCCGCGCTTGGCGTGGCCGCCCCTGCCGCCGGTCAGCTTGGGGCCGCGACTCAGGCGCCACCGCCCGAAGGCGTCGCCGCGGGCCAGGGCGCGGCCAATCCCAAGGGCCATTACGCGGCGCTCGACGCGCTGCCGGACTGGGGCGGGGTGTGGTTCGTGATATTCCAGGGCCGCGTGCCCGGGGCCGTCCCCGAGGCCCAGCCCAAGCTCAAGGGCGAGTACCTGGCGCGCTACGAGAAGTGGCGCGCTGCCACGGCGGCCAATAACGGCGTCGCGGCGCGCAACCGCTCAAACTGCAGCCCGCCGGGCCTGCCGCGCATCATGCGGTTGGCGCAGTATCCCTACGAGTTCATCTTCGCGCCGGGCCGGGTCACCATCCACCAGGAAGCGTGGATGCAGACGCGGACGATCTGGACCGACGGGCGCAAGCACGAGGAGGATCCCGACCCGAGCTTCATGGGCGATTCGGTGGGCCGTTGGGAGGGCAGCACGCTGGTCGCCGACACTGTCGGCGTCTCCGATGCGCTCGAGATCGATACCGGCATTCCGCACTCCGCCCAGTTCCATTTGGTCGAGCGCATCCACCTCGATCCAGCCGATCCCAACGTGCTGGTCGACGAAATGCGCATGGAAGACCCGCTCGCGCTGGCCGAACCGTTCGAAGTGACTGTCAAATACCGCCGCGACCGTTACGGCAAGCTGCTCGAGTTCCAATGCTCCGAAAACGATCGCAACCCAGTGGATGAACATGGCGACACAGGCTTCAATTGATCTGAATGCGGTCCAGGTGCGCTACAGCACCGGGGCGATTGTACTGCACTGGGCGATCGCACTGACGATGGCGTTCCAGATCGGCATGGGGTTCGCCATGCCGCACAAGGGGCCCAACAGCTTCGTCCCGATGCAGCTCCACAAGTCGGTCGGAATCGTGATCCTGCTGCTGACTTTGGCGCGGCTCGGCTGGCGGATCGCTCGCCGCCCGCCTCCGTCGGTTGAGGGCGGCTGGGAGGGGTTGCTCGCCAAGGCGGTCCACTGGCTGTTCTACGCTGTGCTGCTGATCGGCCCGTTGACCGGGTGGGCGATCGTGTCGGGCGCCACAATGGCGGTTCCGACGCATCTGTTCGGGGTGGTCCCGTGGCCCAACTTGCCGCTTCCCGCCGGCAGCGGCCCACAGTTCGAACAGGTTCATGCGCTTCTCGCATGGATCGCGCTGGGGCTGTTCGTGCTCCACGTGCTGGGAGCGCTGCGCCACCAGTTCCTGCTCCACGATCCGGTGATCAAGCGGATGGCGCCGGGCGGATCGGTGGCTGCGGCGATGGTCCTGCTGCTGGTGGCGGTCGTGCTCTACTTCGGCGTTGGTTCCTACGTGGCCGACAAGTACCCGCGCGGCAAGCGCCCGCCGCGCCCCGCCGCCGCCGCCCCGGCAAGCCCCGCCGCGCTGGCTACGCCGGACGCCACTGCACCGCTGCCCAGCGTGGCGCCGACGCCAACCCCCTCACCCTCGCAGGCTGCGGCCGGCCCGCCGCCGGTGTGGTCGATCACCGGCGGCAAGCGGCTCGCCTTCGCGGTCGACAACGGCGGCAGCCCGGTTCGCGGCACGTTCCGCGAGTGGTCGGGCGCGATCACGTTCGATCCCGACCACCCGGAGAGCGCCAATCTGAGCATTTCGGTGGCGCTCGCCAGCGCCTCGCTCGGCGACGCGACGCAGGACGGGATGCTCCAGGGCGCGGAGTTCTTCGCCAGCGGAGCCCACCCGCGCGCCACATGGCGCTCCGACAAAGTGACCCAGACCAGCCCCGGCCACTACCGCGCCGCCGGCACGCTTTCGCTGAAAGGCGCCAGCCATCCGCAGACGGTGACCTTCGCGCTCACCGGCAAGGACCTGAAGCGCCACGTGACCGGCACCGCCGCCATCGACCGCAAGGCCTTCGGCGTGGGCACCGGCGAAGCGGCCGAGGGACTGGCCAAGTCGGTAACGCTCAGCTTCGCGTTCGATGCGGCGGGCAAGCAGCCCTGAGCATAGGCTCGGCGCGTCAGTCCAGCGCCACCGACACGCTCTTGAGCTCGGTATAGGCGTCGATCCCGGCCTTGCCGTTCTCGCGGCCCCAGCCGCTGGCCTTGTAGCCGCCGAGCGGTGAGGCGGGGTCGACCCCGCCCGCGCCGTTGATACGGATCGTGCCTGACTTGAGCCGGCGGGCAAGGCGGTGGGCCATGCCGATGTCCTTGCTCCAGATGGTGGCGGAGAGGCCGTATTCGGTCTCGTTGCCGAGCGCGGCCAGGCGGTCAGCGTCGTCCTCGCCGGAAAACCGCGTGGCGCACAGCACCGGCCCGAAAATTTCCTCTCGGCGGACTGTCATGCTCGCTTCGGTATCGACCAGCACGGTCGGCTCGACGAACCAGCCCGGTCCGTCCTTGCGCCCACCACCAACCATCACGGTTGCCCCCTCTTGGCGCCCGCTGTCGATATAGCTGGTCACGCGGTCAAGCTGGACCTGGCTGACGAGCGGCCCGATCATCGTTGCGGGATCGAGCGTTTGGCCGACGCGCAGCATCCGGGCCATGCCGGCCACGCCTTCGAGCACCTGGTCGGCGACTTCCTCGGCCACGAACAGCCGCGATCCGGCGGCGCACACCTGCCCGGCGTTGAAGAAGATGCCCATCGCCGCGGCGGGGATCGCCTTCGTGAGGTCGGCGTCGGCGAAAATGAACGTCGGCGACTTGCCGCCCAGCTCCAGGCTGATGCGCTTGAAGTTGCTCTTCGACGCCTCGATGATCGCGCGCCCGGTCATGGTCGAGCCGGTGAAGGCGATCTTGTCGACATCGGGATGTGCGGCCAGCGCCGCGCCAGCGGTGCGGCCATAGCCGGTCACCACGTTGACCACGCCTTCCGGAAAGCCCGCCTCCAGCGCCAGCTCGCCCAGGACGATCGTCGACAGCGGGGTCTGCTCGGCGGGCTTGAGCACAACCGTGCAGCCCGCCGCCAGCGCCGGGCCGAGCTTGCCGCAGGCCATTGCCAGCGGGAAGTTCCACGGCACGATCTGGCCGACCACGCCAACCGGCTCGCGCAGCACGTAGTTGAGCCATTCGCCGGGGGCGGACAGCTCGTTGGTCTCGCCCTGGATCTTGGTCGCCCACCCGGCCTGGTAGCGCAGCTGGCCGACCGCGCCGCCGACGTCGATCATGCGGGAAAACTGGATCGGACGGCCGACATCGAGCGTCTCGGTCAGCGCCAGCTCCTCGCCGCGCGCCTCGATCAGGTCGGCGAGCTTGGTGATCAACCGCGCGCGCTCGTCGGGCTTGACCTTGCTCCACGCGCCTTCGAACGCGGCGCGCGCCGCGGCCACCGCCGCATCGACATCGGCCTCGCCCGCGCTCGCCACGTCGGCCAGCTTGTCGCCGGTCGAGGGGTCCTCGGTGATGAAAGTCTCGCCACTTTGCGCCTCGCGCCACTCGCCGCCGATCAGCAGCTTGCCCGCCCCGCCGCTCCACCGCTGGCGGAAGGCATCGATGCGGTTTTCGATCGGGGTCTGGACGGTCACGGCTAGTCTCTCCACGGCTTGTCGTCTTCCGGGCCAGCGCATAGGGATTGTAAGCGAAGCTTACCAGCTTGGCGCGACAGGAGAGGCCCCTGGAAGGGCAATTCGATTACGTGATCGTGGGTGCGGGATCGGCCGGCGCGGTGCTCGCCGCGCGGCTGACCGAAGATGCGGCCACGCGCGTGCTGTTGCTCGAGGCGGGCGGCGGAGCGGACAAGTTCGTCATCAAAATGCCGCTCGGAATGATGAAGGCGATGCTCGACCCCAAGCTAACCTGGCGAATGATGAGCCAGCCCGAGCCGCATCTGAATGGTCGCAAGCTGTTCATCCCGCGCGGCCGCGTGCTGGGCGGGTCATCGTCGATCAACGGCATGGTCTACATGCGCGGGCACAGCGCCGATTACGACCGCTGGGCGCAAATGGGCGCCCGCGGGTGGAGCCACGCCGACGTGCTGCCTTACTTCCGGCGGATGGAGCGCAGCTGGCGCGGCGGCAGCAACTACGGGCGCAGCGGACCGCTGCCGGTGACGCGCAACAACACGCGGTACTTGCTCCATGACGAGCTGATGCAGGCGGTTGCCAATGCCGGCTTGCCGGTGACCGAGGATATCCATGACGGGGCCGAGGAAGGCGCCAGCCTAGTCGAGCTGACGATCGACGAGAAAGGCCGCCGCGCCTCGACATACGAGGCCTATCTCAAGCCCGCGATGCGGCGCCCGAACCTGACGGTGGTAACCGGCGCGCTGACCCGGCGGGTGCTGGTCAGCCAAGGCCGCGCGACCGGGGTCGAATACGAACTGGGGGGCGAAGTCCGCACCGCGCAGGCGGGCGAGACGATTCTGTGCGGCGGGGCCTACAACTCGCCGCAACTGCTGCTGCTCTCGGGCATCGGCCCGGCGGCGCACCTGGCCGAGATGGGCGTGCCGCTGGTCCATGACTTGCCCGGCGTCGGCGGCAACTTGCAGGAACATCCGCGGGTGCCGCTGGAGTTCGCCGCCAAAGGCCCGGTCACGTTCGTCAACCAGCTGCGGTTCGACCGCGCGGTGCGCTCGGTCGCGCAGTGGTACTTGTTCGGCAACGGGCCGTTCTCGCGCCAATTGAACAGCGCCAACCCGATGCTGCGGACTGACCCGCGGCTCGGCCAGCCCGACGTGCAGCTGTTCTCCAACCCGGTGAAGCTGAGCGCGCACTTGTGGTTTCCCGGGGTGGTCAAATCGCCCGAGCACGCGTTCAGCGCCGACGTCATCCTTCTCCATCCTCACGCGCGCGGCACGGTGCGGCTGAAGTCCGCCGACCCCCGCGAGCTACCCGCGATCCGGCTCAACTTGTTCGACAACGAAGCCGACTTCGCCACCGCCCGCGCCGGGCTGCGGCTGGCGCGCACGATCTACGCCAGCGAGCCGATGGCCGGGCTGATCGCGCGCGAAACGGTGCCGGGTGTGGAAGTGCAGTCGGACGCCGAGATCGATGCGCACGTCCGCGCCACGGCCGGAGTGACCCAGCACCCGGTCGGCACTTGCGCGATGGGCGTGGGCTCGCACGCGGTGGTCGATCCCGAGCTGCGCGTCCACGGCCTCGCCGGGCTGCGGGTGGTCGACGCTTCGGTCATGCCCGACGTGCCCGGCGGCAACACCAATGGGCCGACCATCATGATCGCCGAAAAGGCCAGCGACCTGATCCGCGGCCGCTCGCTCCCTGCCGAAACGGAGGACGCCGCATGACCGAGGACGATTTCCGCCGCTACATCGCCGCTTTCAACGCACGCGATTTCGCCGGCTTTTCCAAGTATTACGCCGAGGATGTCGAGTTCAACCTGGGCGACCGCAAGCAGATAATCGGCGCCCAGGGGATCGTCGAGTTCTACACCGGCGTGTTCGACCACATCGCCGAGGAGCTCGAGATCATCGACCTGATCGTCGCCCCCGACGGCGCCGCGCTGCACAGCAAGACCACCTTCAGGACGCTCAAGGACTGGCCCGACTTCGAGATCTGGCCGACCAAGAAGGGCGATGTGCGGGTGGTCCAGTCGATCAACATGTACCGCACCCGCGGCGGCAAGATCGTGCGGATCAAGTCGGGTCGGTATTCGAGCCAATGAGCACGACGACCGACTACATCGTCGTCGGCGCGGGCTCGGCGGGCGCGGTGGTCGCCGCGCGCTTGTCGGAAGACCCCGACGTGCGGGTCACGCTGATCGAGGCGGGCCGGCGCGAGCGGGACCCCTTGCTCGCGATGCCGATCGCGTTCCCGGTC
>JBDSDC010000003.1:0-7688 GCA_039920725.1 Croceibacterium sp.
TCGACAGCGAGAAGGTCGCCGGCGGCGACGACGACGATTCGACCCAGGACTTGATCGACCACATGCGCGACATGGAACAATCGGGGCGCATCGACATGGGCGCCTTTGCCGGCGAACCCAACAGGGATGACGAGGACGACCGCTACGGCGAAGGCCACGATCCCGACGAGGATTGATCGCGGCGCCTAGCCGGTATCCCCGGCGGCGCGCTTGAGCTCGTAGAGCAGATCGAGCGCATCGCGCGGGCTGAGCGAGTCCAGGTCGAGCGTTTCGAGCCGCTCGCGCAACCCGTCGCGCCGCACGTCTTCGACTTGGGCCGCGGCAGCGAACAGCGGTAGCTCGCCCAACCCGGCCGCCAAGCCGCCGGTTTCCGCCCGGCCCTTCTCAAGCCGCTCGAGGACCGACTTGGCGCGCGCGATGACCGGCTTGGGCACCCCCGCCAGCCGCGCCACCGCCAGACCGTAACTGCGATCCGCGGCGCCTTCGGCAACCTCGTGGAGCAGCACCAGGTCGCCCTTCCATTCCTTGGCCCGGACATGGTGGAGCGACAGCGCCGGACAGCTCTCGGCCAGCCGCGCCAGCTCGTGGTAATGCGTCGCGAACAGGCACCGGCAGCGGTTGGTCTCGTGGATCGCCTCGGCCACCGCCCACGCCAGCGCGAGCCCGTCGTAAGTCGACGTGCCGCGTCCGACCTCGTCGAGGATCACGAAGCTGCGCTCGCTCGCCTGGGCGAGGATCGCTGCGGTCTCGACCATCTCGACCATGAAGGTCGAGCGTCCGCGGGCCAGATTGTCGGACGCGCCGACCCGGCTGAACAAGCGGTCGACCAAGCCCACGACCGCGCGCTGGGCAGGAACGAACCCGCCGGCCTGCGCGAGCACCACGATCAGCGCGTTCTGGCGCAGGAATGTGGACTTGCCGCCCATGTTGGGCCCGCCGACCAGCCACAGCCGATCCTCCGGCGCCAGCCGGCAGTCGTTGGCGACGAAGCGCTCGGCCCCTCGCGCCAGCGCCGCTTCGACCTCCGGGTGCCGCCCGCCTTCGATCTCGAGCCATGGCCGGTCGACCACGTCGGGCCGGCACCAGCCGCTTTCCGCCGCGCGCTCGGCCTGGCCGGCGGCGACGTCGAGCCGGGCGAGCGCGGCGGCGGTCCGGGCAATCGGTTCGCGCGCCGCCGCCACCGCCCCGACCAGTTCTTCGAAGTGGGCTTCCTCGGCCGCCAGAGCGTGGCCGCCGGCCTCGGCGATGCGGGTCGCTTCCTCGTGCAGGCCGAGCGAGTTGAAGCGCACCGCGCCGGCCATCGTCTGGCGGTGGGTAAACCCGCTGTCCGGCCCCATCAGCGCATCGGCATGGCGGGCCGGCACTTCGATGAAATAGCCGAGCACCCCGTTGTGGCGGATCTTGAGCGCGGCGACGCCGGTTTCGGCGCGGTACGCAGCTTCGAGCGCGGCGATCGCGCGGCGTGAGTGGCTGGCAATGCCGCGCAGCTCGTCGAGCGCGTGATCGTACCCCTCGGCGATGAACCCGCCGCTGCCCCGCTCGGTCGGCGGGGTTGCGACCAGCGCGCGGGACAGCCAATCGGTCAGCGCGCCGTGCCCGCTCAGGCTCGGCAGCAAGTCTTCCAGCAAGCGCGGCCGGTCGAGCCGGGCTTGAAGGAAATCGCCGAGGCGGCGGCCTTGCCCCAGCCCGTCGCGAATCTGCCCGAGATCGCGCGGGCTGCCCCGCCCCGCAACCACGCGCCCGAGCGCGCGGCCGATGTCTGGGCACGCGCGCAAGGCATCGCGCAAGTCGGCACGCCCGAGCGGATCGTCATGCAGCCAGTGCACCAGATCGAGCCGCTGATCGATCCCCGGCGTCTCGGCGAGCGGGGCTGACAAGTCCGCCGCCAGCTGGCGCGCGCCCGCGCCGGTCACGCAGCGATCGATCGCGGCGAGCAAGCTGCCTTCCCGCCCGCCGCCGTGTGCGGTGAGCAATTCGAGGCTTGCCCGCGTCGCCTCGTCCATCGCCAGCCGCCCGGCGCCGCCAAACGCGACCGGCGGCAGCAGCAGCGGCAGCGTGCCGCGTCCGGCATGGTCGAGGTAGGCGATCAGCCCTCCGGCTGCCGCCAGCATCGCGCGGCTGAACTGGCCGAAGCCATCAAGCGTGGCGACGTTGTGCACCGCCTTGAGCCGTGCTTCGCCGGGATCGCTGGCGAAGTCCGCACGCGGGCGCACGATCGCTTCAGGGGGTGCCCCGTTCCAGCCCTCGGGCGATACCAGCTCGCTCGGTCCCAGCCGGGCGAGCGCCGCGCCGAGCGCTTCGGGCGTGCATTCCTCCAGTTCCATGCGCCCGGTCGAGATGTCGCACGCGGCGATCCCGCACGTGCCCCGCACCTCGCACACCGCCGCCAGCACGTTGGCGCGGCGCGGTTCGAGCAGCGCTTCCTCGGTCAGCGTCCCTGCGGTGACGAAGCGCACGATGTCGCGCGCGACCAGTGTCTTGGACCCGCCTCGCTTGCGCGCTTCCTCGGGGCTTTCGGTCTGCTCGGCGATGGCCACCCGGCACCCGGCCTTGATCAGCCGCGCCAGATATCCTTCGGCCGAATGGACCGGCACCCCGCACATCGGAATCGGCGAACCATCGTGCTCGCCGCGGCTGGTAAGCGCGATGTCGAGGACTTGTGAGGCAACCTTGGCGTCGTTGAAGAGCAGCTCGAAGAAATCGCCCATCCGGTAGAACAGCAGGCAATCCCCGGCCTCGCGCTTGAGCGCCAGGTATTGGGCCATCATCGGGGTCGGGGCGGCGGACATGCGGCTCGGGCGTTAGCCTAGCTGCGCGCCGCGAGTCATCGCCCGCGCGCAGAACCCTGCGCAAAAGCTATTGCTCGATCAGCGGATGGTGCTTGTCGAGGTGGCGCTTAATTATCGCCAGGTTACGGCTGTTGGAGCGGAACACGAAGTCGAACACATCGCCTGCGATCGGGATCGCGCCCACAGCGCTGTCGAACGCAACGTTGCCGGCCATTCGCAGGAGCTTCCATTTGGGCAGGCCGAGCAGGCTCGCCTCAAACACCAGATAGGCCCCCATCACCGCGCCGAAAATATCGCCCGCGACCGGGATCAGTCCAACGACCGCGTCGAGCCCGACCGAACGGCCCATGCCGGGGACCGGGATCGAGTGTTCGAGCAGTCGTTCGAGAGTTTCGACCCGGCGGCGGACCGAATGCGGATCGCGGCCCACCGGCAGGTCCATGCGGCGCGCGCGCTTGGAAGTCGTTGCCGGGTCCATCGCCGGGTTATTTGGGGATCGCCGCGAGAGGCGGCAAGGGATGGAACGCCCACGCATTGGGGGCAAACCCCGTCACATTGCTGCGCACAAGCGAAAACCTGATCGGCGAGCCGAACGGAATATAGAGGTTGGCCTCGGTCAGGTGCGCGTCGGCGGCGGCCAGCTTGGCCGCGCGCGACGCCGGGTCGGGCGCGGCGGCCGCCTCCGCCACAAGGGCATCTGCCGCGGGATCGCACAGGCCCTGGCGCAGCGCGCAGTTGAACTGGTCGAGGAACCACTGGGGCGCGGCATAGCGCGCCACCCGGTCGACCGGAACGAGGTCGGCGGGAGCAGCCTCGGGCACGGCTTCGAGCACGATCCCGATGCCCGCGAGCTGGCTCGTCAGTTCACGCATCAGGGCCCTATTTCCGGGTCCGTCACCGAGCGCGAGGGTCAGCCGCACCGGCGCGCCGCCATGCGCCGCCCGCCAGCCCGCCACCCGGCGCGCGGCGGCGGCGCGCAAGGCGTCGATCGGTTGACCCGCCCACCGTTGGGTGCCTGCTTCCCGGGAGCCGGGCAGTTGCGGGGGGACAATCCGGGTTGCGGGCGCCCACCCGCCGATGTTGAATGGCGCGATCAGCGCCGCCCGGTCGAGAGCCATGGCGATGGCTTCGCGGTTACGCACCTCGCCGAGAAATCCGCCTCCAGTGCGAACCTGCAAGCCGAACAAGCCGACAGCAGGATCCAGTTGGACCGTGCCGCGCGACAGCGGGCCCGAGGGCGCCAGCGGCAGCCAGGCCAGCGTCCCGCCGAGCACCACGTCGACCGCATCCTGACCGAATAAGTCAATCGCGCGCGCCGGGCTCGTCGCCGTCAACTCGACCGGGCGGACATAGCGGCCCCAGTCGGCTTCCTCTGGTAGTCCCCGGTCGGCGGGACGCTTGAGCTGCAGAACCGCGGCTATGCCGCGCCGCTCGAGCAACATCGGCCCGGTGTCGCCGGTCTTCCCTGGTGCTCCGCGCTGCAGCGCCAGTTCAGGCTGCGCGAGCACTTGAAGGAGCGAGGGCGCGGGCCGGGACAAGCGGATCTCGATAACTTGCCCGGCCATCGCGCGGATTTGCGCAATGGAAGCCAGATCGAGCCCGAGCGAAGTGCCCCGCAATCCGCGAATCGCGTCGCCCAACGTGCTGCGCACGCTTTGCGCGGTCATCTCGCGCCCGTCGGGCCACTTCCCCTCGCGCAACCGAAAGATGTAGCTGAGACCGTCGTCGGTGACGGTCCACTGATCGGCCAGCGCGGGCACGACATCGCCCTTTTCATCGAGCGCGACGAGGCCCGAGCGGGTCGCCGCGCGAATTAGTTGGGCACCCGGTGAAAGGCGATTTCCGGCCGCGAACAAATCGGCGCCATTGTCGATCACCGCGACCCTGAGCGACCCGGCGCCGCGCCCCGAACAGCCGGCCATGGCAAGAGCTGCCAGCAACAAAGGAAAACGCCCGACCATGCCGGCGTGGTACGCGCGCGAGGAAGCGCCTTCAACCGGGCGCGGCGGTCAGACCTTGCGCGCTTTCGCGGGGTCGAGCGCGGGCGCGAGCGCCGCCGGCGTGCGGGTGAAGCGCGGGCTGGAAAAGACGCCCGATTCGGGCACCGGCGCGCGGGCGAGCAGCGGGTCGATTTCCTCGACGAAGGCGATCCCGAAGCGGTCGCCCTGGGTCCACGCGACCGAGCCATCAACCCAGCCGATGTTGCGCAATTCGACTTGCACCATCGCACCGCGCGCGACCTTGACCTCGCCTTCGGCCATCATGCCCCGGGCCGAGAGGTTACGGACCTTGACCCGGTCCGCGTCTTCCTGGCCCGTTACGCGCACTTGCGCGAGCAGGAACAGGCTGTCCCGATTGACCTGGCGGGTGTCGACGTTGCTCATCGCTGCGATCAACCTGTCCTGGGTGCGGCGCGACCACTAACGGCCAGCCTGCGTGTTAGAACGGCAGGTTGCCGCAATATGCCTAACGCCGGGTTAACAAAGAGCCGGCCCGCAGAACCGTCCCACTTTGGTTCAATCGTCGCGCGAAACCTTTTCGCGCCGTTCGTGCGCTTGCTGGGCTTCCACTGTCATCGTCGCGATCGGCCGCGCGATCAGCCGGTTGATCCCGATCGGCTCGCCGGTGACTTCGCACCAGCCGTACTCGCCCTCATCGATGCGGCGCAGGGCGGCGTCGATCTTGGCGATCAGCTTGCGCTGACGGTCGCGGGTCCTGAGCTCGATGCCCCAATCGGTCTCGCTCGATGCGCGGTCGTTGAGATCGGCATCGCGAATCGGCCCGTCCTGCAGCGACTGAAGCGTGCCTTCGGCGGCGCTGAGGATGGCCTTCTTCCATTCGAGCAGCAGAACGCGGAAGTAGTTTAGCTGCTGCGGCGACATGTACTCGTCGCTGTCGCCCGGCGTATAGTCGGCGCTCAGCGCCCGTTTCGCCTTGGCGAGGATATCGATGTCGTCACCGGCAACAGATGCCATTCACGCGACTCCGTTTCCCAGCACCGGCCAACACGGCCAAGGCGCGCCGCCGGGCGGGATTGGCGGCGCCTATAGGGGTCCGCCGAATCCGGCACAAGCGCCAATGCGGGCCACGGTAACGCTCGCTTAAGGCCTTCTTGACGGGGGTTTACGGCGCAGCGCGATTTATCACCGCGGCCGTTAACCATTTCTTGACCACGATGGTCAAAACTTCGTCCCAGGGCCGCGGTGGGGGAACCGAGGCGCAACAGGGGACGAACATCATGGAATGGTCCAAGATCGAGGAATTCGCGAAAATCCGGGCCGTCGAGCCGGACAATGCCGCCTTGCTGGTGGCGCGCTGCCTGGCTGCTGCCGCGGCCGGGGACACGATCGCCTATTACGACCTGGGCATCGCATTCTCGACCGGCAGCCACGGCGCCGGTTGCGACCTGATCGAAGCCCATAAGTGGTTCAACCTTGCCGCGGTCAGCGGGCACGAGGAAGCCGCCTGGTGCCGGGCCGACATCTCCGAGGAAATGACCGCCCGCGACATCGCCGAAGCACAACGCCGCGCGCGCCACTGGCTCACCGCCGGTGACCGCCGCGCCGCTTGAGCGGATCACGCTTTCCGGAAAGGGCTCCGCTCGCCGAGGAATAGCTGATCCTGCGACACCCCGCGCCGCTCGCGCGAGAGGAAATCCGCCACTGCGGCGCGAAAGCTTTGATCGGCGATGTAATGCATAGACCAGGTCTGCACCGGTTCGTAGCCGCGGGCCAGCTTATGGCCCCCTTGTGCCCCCGCTTCGACCCGTTTGAGCCCGCGCTCGATCGCCGCGTCGATCGCCTGGTAATAGCATAGCTCGAAGTGCAGGAACGGCTTGTCCGCCAGACACCCCCAGTAGCGGCCATAGAGCGCTTCCGCGCCGATGAAGTTGAGCGCGCCGGCGATCGGCAGCCCATCGGCATACGCCAGGACCAGCAGCACCCGATCGCCCATTCGCTCGCCCAGCAAGTCGAACGCCGCGCGAGTCAAATAGGGGTGGCCCCATTTGCGCGACCCGGTGTCCTGATAAAACAACCAGAACGCGTCCCAGTGCGCGGGCTTGAGGTCGGCGCCGCTCAGCGCACGGATCGTCACCCCCGCCTGGGCCGATTCGCGCTCCTTGCGGATGGCCTTGCGCTTGCGGCTCGAGAGCGCGCCGAGGAAGTCCTCGAAAGTGGCGTAGCCGCGGTTTTGCCAATGGAACTGGATGTCGTTGCGCGGCAGCCAGCCGGCCCGCTCGAACAGCGGCACTTGTGCTGGCTCGACGAACGTCGCGTGCGCCGACGACAGCCCGTGCGCCGCGCACAGCCGCTCGGCGGCGCGGATCAGCGGGGCGGCATAAGCTTCGTCCGCCAGCAACAGACGCGGGCCGGTCGCAGGGGTGAACGGGGCGGCGATCTGGAGCTTGGGATAATAGTCGCCCCCGGCCCGCTCCCACGCGTCCGCCCAGGCGTGGTCGAACACGTATTCTCCTTGGGAATGATCCTTCAGATAGCCGGGGAGCGCGCCGAGCAAGTGCCTGCGGGCGTCCTCGATCACCAGCGGGGCCGGGGTCCACCCGGTGCGCGGCCCGACGCTGCCCGAATCCTCGAGCGCGCTGAGGAACGCATGGCTGACGAACGGATTGCCGCCGCCGGCGAGCGCGTCCCATTCCGCCGCCGCGAGCGAGCCGACCGAAGGGGCGACTCGCGCCGTCAGATCGCCGTCCGCCATGGCCCCAAGCTAATGCGTTCGGAGCGCAAGTTCGAGGCCCTCGCCCTCGGCGATCAGGCCTTGCGCGAACTTTTTGCCGCGCCGCAGCCTCGCCCGGTCCGAAATCGTCCAGGTCACGACCGGGATTCCGCGCGCCTGCTGGACCTGGGCGAATGCGCTCGGCAGATCGCGCACGTCGTAGGCAAG
>JBDSDC010000004.1:0-10344 GCA_039920725.1 Croceibacterium sp.
GGCAACGATATCGACAATGCCCGGCAGTTTTCCGCCCGGGCGCACCTCGAGTTCCTGCCGACCAATAATCTGTCGGTCCTGCTGACCGGCGAATATCACCGAGAGGACGATCGCTCGCTTGCGATCAAGTTCCGCGAAGTGTCGTTTCCCGGCGTGCTCACCGATGGCATTGCCAGCAACGACGGCCTGAGCGCGCTGGGACAGCGCACCAATGCCGATGGCAGCCAGGCCTCTTTCGCCAGCAACCCGCGCAACCTGCGGGCCAACTTCGACCCGATCAACGATCGCAAGCAGTGGGCGCTGACCGGGGTGATCACGCTCGACGCCGCGGCCGGAATCACGGTCAAGTCGCTCACCAGCTACCGCAAGTTCGATGCGATCTTCTTTCAAGATTTCGACATGTCGTCGTACCTCGGCTACCCGCTGGCGCAGACCGGACCGACGCGTAGCAGTGCCAATCACTGGCAGCCGGTGTTCGAGCACCAGTTCTCGGACGAATTGCAGTTCAACATCGAACGGGGAGGCTTCCACGGGGTCTTCGGGCTGTTTTATCTCGATGAGACGATCAGGGTTGAAAACCACATCGGTTTCGATGTCCTGACCAATACCGATCCGTTTCGCGTGCAGTTCGATGGCAGTCTCGGTATCGAGACCGTGGCCGGATTTGCCAACCTGACTTATGACCTCTCATCCCAGCTCTCGTTAAAGGCCGGCGGTCGGTACAGCTGGGAAAAGCGGCACCTCAAGAACAATACCGGATTGGGCTCGGCCGCGCTCAACCGGCTGGTTCTCGATCCGCTGCAGTGGGACGACAGCAAGTCGTGGAACGATTTTTCGCCTTCGCTCGGATTCGAATTCCGCCCAAGCGAAGCGGTCATGATGTATGGCAACTGGTCGCGCGGTTTTAAGAGCGGGACGGCTGAAATCGGGTCGACCCGGCGTCTTTCGGCAACTCAGCCGTTGCCATTCGTCAATCCCGAAAAGGTCGAAGCTTTCGAGCTAGGCACCAAGTACGATGATCGGGCTTTCAAGCTCAATCTGGCGATCTTTTTCCAGCGCCTGAAAAACGGCCAGTTCTCGCTCACCAGGCCAATCCCGAGCCCGCCGTTCTTTACTTCGACTCTGACCAATGCGGCTGTGTCCGAAGCCTATGGCGCGGAGCTGGAATTGATGTGGCGCCCGACCCCGGCGCTAAATGTCAACGCCTCGCTGGCCTACCTGCACTCGACCTTCACCAACTTCACCGCCGCCGACCCGCTCGATGCGAGGCTGTTTGCTCCAGGGGCAGTTGAAGCGCTGCTGGTCAAGGATCTGTCGGGGAATTTCACCCGGATGTCGCCGGAGTGGAGCTTCAACGTCAATCCCACATACGACCTCGGGCTGTCGAACGGCGGGAAGGTGACACTTGGCACCAACCTCGCCTATCGCAGCAGGCAGTTCCACACCGAGTTCAACGACCTTCGCCTGTCGCAAGGGGCCTACGCCTTGTGGGACGCCAATGTCCGTTATGAGGCACCCGACGGCAAGATGTCGGTCAACCTGTGGGTCAAGAACATCACCGACGAATTGGTTTATGCCGGCAGTTTCTCGGTTTCGACCAGCCGCTCGATCGGCGGAACGTTGATGCCGCCGCGGACTTATGGGGTGACTGTTGGCTATGATTTCTGAGCCATCCTGACTGGCTTCGGAGATTCAAAAAGCGTCAGCGACGTCGAGCAGTGCGGTCAGTTTTTTGGGCGCGCTCATCCGCCAGCTGCGTGCCAGCCACTCGTCGATGTGATCCCAGTCGGTGCCGCCGATATCGAGGCGGATGCCGACCCAGCCATCGCCGAAATAGGCCGGGCGGTAATAGCGCGCCGGGTCCATGTCGATCAGCTGGGCCTGCTCGTCGGGCCCGCTGATCTTGACCAGCAGCCCAGTCTTGCCGTCGCCGTGGTGATCGAGGCTGACGTACGCAAACTTCTTGCCTTTGGTCACTCCGAAGCAGGGCATTCCGTGCGACACGATCTCGTCGCTGGCCGGCAGCGCTAGCGCGCGCGCGCGCACTTGTGCGACGAGGAATTCGGGCGAGGATTCGCGCGCGACGAAGTCGGCCAGCATGCGCGGATAGAGCTGATATTCGGCCATCAGGACCCGCTGGCTGAGCGTGTCGGCCGTGTCGTCGGGCAGGATGCGCACCGCGATCTGGCCGAGCAGGGGGCCGGCGTCGAGCTCGGCAGTGACCACATGGACCGAGCAGCCGCCTTCGCTGTCGCCTGCGTCGATCGCCCGCTTGTGAGTGTGCAGGCCGGTGTACTTGGGCAGCAGCGAGGGGTGGGTGTTGACCATCCGGCCCGCCCACCGCTCGACGAAACTTTTGGTCAGCACGCGCATATAGCCGCACAAGGCGATGTATTCGGCTCCCGCCTCGCGCAGAGCAGCCTCGATCAGCGCCTCGTGATCCGCGCGGGCCATCCCGCGGTGGCCGTGCGCGAACGTCGCCACGCCTTCGGCCTCGGCGATCATCAGCCCGCGCGCCTCTGGCGCGTTGCTGGCGACGAGCACGATCTCGTAAGGGCACCCGGGCAGTCGCGAGTGGAACAGCAGCGCCGACATCGTGGTGCCGTTGCCCGACAGCAGCACGGCGACTTTCGCTTTGTCAGGCAAGGTGGCGCGCTTCCCACGCCTCGCGCGTGCTCCATGTGCCCGCACCGCCGCGCACGGTGCAGCCGCGCGGGCCATCGACGATCTCGCCGATGCGGATGACGTCCTCGCCCGCCGCCTCGAGCTCGGCGGCGACCTCGCGCGCCAGCTCGGGCGGGACCGCGGCGACCATGCCGATCCCGCAATTGAAGGTCCGCGCCATCTCGCCCGGCTCGATATTGCCCTGCGCCTGAAGGAACGCCATCAGCGGCGGCTGGTCCCACGCGTCGGCGTCGATCACCGCGTGCGCGCCGCCGGGCAGCACCCGCGGCACGTTCTCGAGCAGCCCGCCGCCGGTAATGTGCGCGAGCGCGTCGATCTTCCCCGCGCGGATCACCGGCAGAAGCGCGCGGACATAGATCCGCGTGGGCGCCATCAGCGCGTCGATCAGCAGCTGTTCGGGGTCGAATAGCGCGGGGCGGTCCAGTCGCCAGGCTTTGTCGGCGGCCAGCCGGCGGACCAGCGAATAGCCGTTCGAATGGATGCCGGAGCTGGCGAGCCCGAGCAGCACGTCGCCCGCCGCCACCTTGTCGCCGGTCAATTGTTCGCCGCGTTCGACCGCGCCGACGCAGAACCCCGCCAGGTCGTAATCACCTGCGGCGTACATCCCCGGCATCTCCGCCGTCTCGCCCCCGATCAGCGCGCAGCCGGCGATCTTGCAGCCCTCGGCAATGCCCGCGATGACCCGCTCGGCGACCCCGTTGTCGAGCTGCGCGCACGCGAAATAGTCGAGGAAGAACAGCGGCTCGGCGCCTTGCACGATCAGGTCGTTGACGCACATCGCGACCAGGTCGATGCCGACGGTGTCGTGGCGCCCGTGCTCGATCGCCAGCTTGAGCTTGGTGCCGACCCCGTCGTTGGCGGCGACCAGCAACGGATCGCTGTAGCCCGCCGCGCGCGGATCGAAGAACCCGCCGAACCCCCCGATCTCGGCGTCCGCGCCGGGGCGGCGGGTGGCTCTGACCAGCGGGCCGATCGCCTTGACCAGCGCATTGCCGGCGTGGATCGAAACACCGGCCTCGGCATACGTGTACGGGCTGTTGCGGCGCGGGTCCTCGCTCATGCACCTCGCCTAGTGACAACACGCTTGGATTTCCATCCGCCATTGGGCAAAAGGCGCTCGATTTCCCCGATGGCTAGTGTCCCCCTTCCTCCCGCCTTTGCCGCGCGCCGCCTCCCGCTGGTGCTTGCCGTGGTTCTCCTGCTCGTGCTCGGCGGCGCGGTGCTGTGGGCGCAAGTCTCGGGCGATCGGGGGATAGCGCCGGTCGCCAGCAGCACCGACATCGAAGTCCACGGGATCGCGGTCAACGTGACCGGCGACACCGCCCAGCAAGCGCGAGAGAACGGCTGGCGCGAGGCGCAGAAGCTGGCGTGGGCCCAGATCCACGGTCCGCCGCTGCCCGACGGGCAGATCGCGGGCCTCGTCTCCGCCGTGATCATCGAGCGCGAACAGCTCGGCCCGCGGCGCTATATCGCTACGCTGGGCGTGGTGTTCGACCGCGCCCGCGCCGGAGCGCTGATCGGCGGCGAGGGCGAGCATGCCCGGTCCGCGCCGCTGCTGACGCTGCCGGTGATGATCTCCGGCGGCACCGGCACGCTGTTCGAAGTGCGCAGCCCGTGGCAGCGCGCGTGGGCCGAATTCCAGGCCGGGGCCAGCTCGATCGACTATGTCCGGCCCAACGGCGGGGGCGCCGATTCGCTGCTCCTGACCTATGGCCAGACCGGCCGCCGCAGTCGCTTGTGGTGGGCCGACATCCTCGACCAGTTCGGCGCGGCTGACGTGATCGTCCCGATCGCGCGGCTGCGCTGGTCCTATCCGGGCGGTCCGGTCGAGGGAGAGTTCACGGCCCGCTACGGTCCCGACAATCGCTACCTCGGCGGGTTCACGCTGCGGGCGGCCAATCCCGATCAGGTCGATACGATGCTGGCCCAGGCGGTACGCCGGTTCGACGCGCTGTTCACCCAGGCGCTCGCCGACGGCCGGCTGGCGCCGGACAAGACGCTGTCGGTGGGCAACGTCCAGCTGGCGCCGGAAGTCGCGGCGCTGATCGAAGCCAGCCGCCGCAGCGAAGAACAGCAGGCCGCCGAGCGCGCGGCCGAGACCGTGATCACAACGCCCGGCGCGACACCCGCTGCGTCCGCCTCGGCAAGCGAAGCGCCGCAGCAAGTGTCGGGCTACACCGTGCAAGTGACGACGCCCGATGCCGCCTCGATCGACAGCGCGCTCGGTTCGGTGCGGGCCGCGCCGGGGGTTCGCGCGGTCGCGACCAGCAGCATCGCGATCGGCGGCACCTCGGTGCTGCGGGTCACCTTTGCCGGGAGCCTGGCGGACCTGGCGGCAGCGTTGCGCGGGCGGGGGTGGACCGTGACCCAGGGCGCCAGCGCGCTGGCCATCTCGCGCTGAGGCGCGCGCAATGTCGCAGATCGCCCTGCCGCTGATGCCCGGTGCGGCCCGGCCGGCGCGGATCGTGCTCGGCAAGGCCAACGCGCGGGTGGCCGAAGCGCTCGCCGCACCCGAGAACTGGCCATTCGGCACCGCTGTGCTCACCGGGCCGCCGCGCTCCGGCAAGTCGCTGTTCGCAGCGTGGTTCGCGGATGGTCGGGGTGATGCCATCGACGATGCCCGCGCGCTGCCCGAAGACGAGCTATTCCACCGCTGGAACCGCGCGCAGGCGGCGGGCACCCCGCTGCTGATCGTCGGCGGCGAGCCGCCGTGGCCGATCGCGCTGCCCGACTTGCGCTCGCGGATCGGCGCCGCGCTCCAGCTCGAGATCGAGCCGCCCGATGATGCCCTGGCAGGGGACCTGCTGCTGGCGCTGGCCGAGCAGCGCGATTTGCCGCTGGGCCCCGATGCGGCCGCCTACCTGGTGCCGCGCGCCCCCCGCTCGTTCGCCGGGATCGAGCGGCTGGTGCGCGAAATCGACCGTCTCAGCCTTGAACGGATGGTCGCGCCCACCCAATCTGTATGGCGCGCGGCGCTCGAAGCAGTGCTCGGGCCGGAGGAACCCCGCTTGCTTTAGGCGGGGCTTGGTGGAACAAGGGGGCAACATGATCGACCGGTTGACCGCTTACCTGGACTCGATCCGCGCGCGCGATCCCGCCCCGCGCTCGCGCGCTGAAATCTTGCTCTATCCCGGCGTGTGGGCGCTCGGGTTCCACCGCGTGGCGCATTGGCTGTTCGGGGGCCGGCTGTACTTCCTCGCGCGGCTGGTCAATCACCTGGCCCGCTGGCTGACCGCGATCGACATCCATCCGGGGGCCAAAATCGGCCGCAACTTCTTCATCGACCACGGCTTCACGGTGATCGGCGAGACCGCCGAGATCGGCGACAACGTGACCATCTACCAATGCGTCACGCTCGGCGGCACCAACCCCACCAACGGCGTGGGGGGCAAGCGCCACCCGACGCTGGCGGATAACGTCATCATCGGCTCGGGCGCGCAAGTCATCGGCCCGATCACGATCGGCGCGCGCGCCCGCATCGGCGCCAACGCGGTGGTGACCGACGACGTGCCCGAGGGCGCGACGATGGTCGGGCTCAAGGCGCGCTCGACGCTGGTCCCGGCGGAAACCTGGCTGCGCGAATTCATTCCTTACGGCACCCCGTGCGACGAGCCGTGCGAGCAGGCCGTCGGCTCGGCCACCGAGCGCGTCCAGCAGCTCGAGCGCGAGTTGGCCGAGCTGCGCGCCGAAGTCGATGCGCTCAAGCGCGTCAACGAGCCGAGTACTGTTGAGGCGGTGGGCAAGCGGAGCGCCAAGCGCTGATGCACGGGCCGGCGGCCGGCGGTACGATCCTCCCGTTTCCGCATCCGCTCGCACTACCGCCTACGCCTCGGCAGGTCGGCTTCGAGCGCGCCGAGCTTAGCCGCATCCTCCAACTCTACGGCCGGATGGTCGCGGCGGGCGAATGGCGCGATTACGCGATGGACTTCACCCGCGATTTCGCCAGCTTCTCGGCCTTCCGCCGCACCGCCGACCACCCCCAGATGCGCGTCGAGAAACGCCCCGATCTACGCCAGCGGCAGGGCATGTGGACGTTGTTCGGCGAGCACGGCCAGGCGCTCAAGCGCGGGCACGAGCTGGCTTGCGTCCTCGCCCCGGTCGAACGGCGGCTGCTGAAGGTAGTGAGGTAGGGGCGAGGGCGGAAGTAGCGCTGGAGTTTTGGGTAGTGACCGCGAAAATAGTCGGCGTGTCAAATTAGGTATACTGTCCCCGGAATTCTAAAGGTGACAGTAATAATCTTGATAGAGTTAGCTTTTTTCATGAGTTATGTCGAAAATATGGATCGAGAATGGTGCGCTGAGCCCAAGGCTCGTGAGCTTTCTTCCGCATTGGGAATACTCGAGTTGCAACCTGTATTAGCGGTGCGGCAGCTCGAAGCTTTGGCAGCTGAAGGATCGGCGCTAGCGATGCTCTATTTGGGGGACACATTTGCGAATGCCCGTGGCGTGACCCGAGACGTGACATTAGGCTTTTCATGGTATCAAAAGGCAGCTGGCGCCGGCTCCATAGAGGCGGCTCATCGAGTCGCTTTCTTTTACTATCACAGAGGAATGTTCACTGAGTGCCTAGAAACTTTGACAAGCCTTAGCAAGGGATGTTTCATCCCTTCGATATACTGCTTGGGACTATTGTATTTCAATGGCACTGGAGTTTCCAAGGATATTGGTGAATCGATACGCTACTGGAATTTAGCGGCAGCGAACGGTCATCTGAACGCAAGAAGGCGCATTTCGATAATTCTAAGATCTGGCGAATTTGGCTTGACTGGGAGATTGGCAGGGTTTGCCAAACTGGCCAGGCTATTTGTTCCATACATGATTTATTGGTTGAAGTATCCGAGCGGCGATAGATTGCGTGGGTGGTGACACGGGAAGTTCGGGGACATTAGACTAGGGAATTCCAGGGACATTATACCTAATTCGCCGACCGGAGAGATTGTTCGCGCAAAGGCGCGAAGGCGCAAAGGGCCTTTGCGGGCGGGCTCGGCGGGGTCCACATGGAGACACGAAACGGTCGGGCGCTGCGTCATTGCGGCTTTGTGTCTTTGCGCGAACAGATCTTGTGCCCCGCTGTCGATGGGACGGGCGGCCGGGAGTTTACTGGCCCACCCCCGCCCTCCCGCAAGCGGGAGGGTGAAGTAGGGGACAGCCTGCCTATTTCTCCGCCATCGCCCGCGTCGCTTCGGCCAGGAAGGCTAATTCGCTTCGAAGCCCCCGCGCAATCGGGCGGCGAACGTGTCTGCGTCCTTGGGCCTGCCGATCTGGTCGAGGCTCTCATAGCGCAGGCGGGCGTCGACGATGGACTTGATCTTGGCCACGTCGGCCAAGGCAGGCGCCGCCGCCAGGCAAGTGCTGGCGAAAAGCAGTTTGTTCATGAAGTCCCCCGTGAATGGCGTGATCATTTCGCCGTTCAGGGCATCGCTCCGGTTGTTTTTTGCGTCAGGCGACCTGATCGAGCGGATTGGAAAAACGCTGATGCAGGAAGTGCACGATGGCATGGCGCGCCGCGGCATATTCGGCTGTATCGATCGCCTCGAGGCGATTGCGCGGCCGGGCGATCCCGACCGACAGTTCCTCGCCAATGCGCGCCGCCGGGCCATTGGTCATCATGACCACGCGATCCGCCAGCAGGACCGCCTCATCGACATCGTGCGTGATCATCACGACCGTGTTGTTGAGCTGGGCCTGGATGTTGATCACCGCGTCCTGAAGGCTGGCCCGGGTCAACGCATCGAGCGCGCCGAACGGCTCGTCCATCAGCAGCACGCGCGGACTCATCGCGATCGCGCGGGCGATGCCGGCCCGCTGCTTCATCCCGCCCGAGAGTTCGCCGGGGCGCTTGGATGCGGCATGGACCATCTGGACGAGCTCCAGATTGTGCATCACCCAATCCTTGCGTTCGGCCCGGGCCATCGCGCGATGCGTCTTGTCGACCGCGAGGCGGACATTTTCTTCCACCGTGAGCCACGGCAGCAACGAGTGATCCTGAAAGATCACCGCCCGGTCCGGGCCCGGGCTGTCGATCACATCGCCGTCCAGGAAGACGACGCCGCGGTTTGCCTTAACCAGGCCCGCGATAACATTGAGCAGCGTTGACTTACCGCACCCGGAGTGACCGATCAGGGCCACGAATTCGCCCTTTTCAATCGACAGGTTGATCGTGTCGATCGCCGTAAACGGTCCCGTGCGGGTGGGGAAATCGACCGAGATGTTTTCGAGCGCGAGATAGCTGCGTTGTTTCATGGCTGGTCTCCGGTCAGTCGGCGCGGGCGACGCGGCGGCCGACCCAGGCGACGATGCGGTCAAGCGTGAAGCCGACCAGGCCGATCCAGATGAGCGCGACGATCGTGTCTGTGAGGAGCGAGCTGTTGTAGCTGTCCCAGATGAAGAAGCCGATGCCGGTGCCGCCCTGGACCATTTCGGCCGCGACGATCGCCAGCCAGCTCATCCCGACCCCGATCCGCAACCCGGTGAACATGTGCGGCACGGTGGCCGGGAGCATGATCTTTGTGAAATATTCGAGCGGGGTCAGCGCCAGGACCTTGCCGACGTTGCGATACGTCTCGGGAATGGTCTGCACGCCGGTCGCGGTGTTGAGGATGATCGGCCAGATCGCGGTGATGAAAATGAGGAAGATGGTCGAGGGTTGCGCCTGCTGGAAAATGGCCAGGCTGATCGGCAACCAGGCGAGCGGCGGCACTGTGCGCAGCACCTGAAACAGCGGATCCAGTGCCCGGTAGGCCATGACGTTCTGGCCGATGAGAATGCCCAGCGCGACGCCGACAAGCGCGGCCAGCCCATAGCCGACCAGCACGCGCTTGAGACTGGTGATAATATGGCCCGCGATGCCGACGTCACCCCCGTCCGGCACATGAACCCCGCCCAGATCGAACGTGACGCCCTTGAGCGGGTGAACGATGACGTCATGGCTGACCTCCCACACCTTGGTCGGGCTCGGGAACGTCGATGAGTCCGCCCCGCATACAAGCTGCCAGAAGCCGAGCAGGAAGGTCAGCATGAACACCGTGGGCAAGACCGCCGCGGCGATCCCCCGCAACCGCTCTTCCACGGGCCCCTGGATCCGCCCTGCAACGGGCAACTGTTTGCGGGCAATCGCTGCCTTGGGATAGGGAATGACCTCCGCAGCCCCGCTCTCCGGCAACCGGCCGCCAGGCCTTTCCCCCGCGGATATTTTGGGTGATGCCGTCATCATGCCCCCGCCTAAATGCGCTTGATGCCAAGGCTGGCGAGATACGCGCCCGGATTGCCGGGGTTGAAGACCTTGCCATCGAAGAAGCGCTCGACGCCGCGGCTGTCGCCCGCAGGCGCGGGGGCTTTGACTAGCGCGGCGGCCTGCCGCCAGATATCGGAGCGGTTGACCTTGGCGATGACGCCCGCCTTGTTGAGCGACTTGGGCAATTTGCCCCACCGCTGCTCCTCGGTCAGGAACCACAGATCGTGGCTCTTGTAAGGAAACGAGGCATTGCCGGCAAAAAACTTCATCTTGAACGGGGCGTTCCGGAAGATGCGCCCATCGCCCATCGTGAAATTGCCTTGCAGCCGGTCGGCGATGTCGGTGACCGGCACCTTGAGGTAATCGCGACCACCGATCATTTCGGCCAGCCGGACTGTATTGGCCGGACTGTCTGCCCACCGCTGC
>JBDSDC010000005.1:0-17722 GCA_039920725.1 Croceibacterium sp.
TCGCGCTCGGCAATTTCGACGGCTTTCATCGCGGCCATCAGGCGGTGGTCGGTCGCGCGGTCGCGCGTGCGCGGGCCGAAGGGCGCCCGGCGATCGTCGCGACGTTCGATCCGCATCCTGTGCGCCACTTCGCCCCGCACGTGCCGCCGTTCCGGCTGACCACGCTGGCGCAGCGCGAGGAGCTATTCGCCGCCGCCGGGGCGGACGCGATGCTGGTGTTTGCGTTCGACGCCGAGCTGGCAAGCACTTCGGCCGAAGGCTTCGTCGGCACACTGCTGGCCGAGCGGTTCGGCGCGGCGGACGTCGTGACCGGGCAGGACTTCACCTTCGGCCAGGCGCGGCGCGGCACGGTGGCGCTGCTCGCCGAGCAAGGCGCGCGTCACGGCATTACCGCGCGCACGGTGGGCCCGGTGCTCGATCACGGCGTGGCGGTGTCCTCCAGCCGCATCCGCGATGCGCTCAAGGCGGGCGACTGCGAGACCGCGACCCGGCTGCTGACCCGCCCCTTTGCGGTGCGCGGCGTGGTCCAGCATGGCGACAAGCGCGGGCGCACGATCGGCTATCCGACCGCCAACCTCGAGCTCGGCACGTACCTGCGCCCGCGCTACGGGATCTACGCGGTGACCGGGCGGATCGTCGGCTCCGGTGAGACGCTGCGAGGCGCCGCCAGCCTCGGCATCCGCCCCACTTTCGAGCCACCCAAGGAACTGCTCGAGCCCTATTTCTTCGATTTCGACGGCGATCTTTACGGGCGCGAGATCGAAGTCGCGCTGCACCATTTCCTGCGGCCCGAGGCGAAGTTCGACGGCGTGGACGCGTTGACCGCGCAGATGGCCGAGGACTGCGAGCGAGCGCGCGAATTGCTGTCCGCCTGAAAAACTTTCCTCTCCGCCTGCTTTCCTCTAGCGGCGCACGGCCATGTCAGAACCCCGCGACGCTATACAAAAAGATTGGCGCGAGACGGTCTTCCTGCCGAAGACCGACTTTCCGATGAAAGCCGGCCTTCCCGAGAAGGAGCCGGGCGTGCTCGCGCGCTGGGAAGCCGCCGGGCTCTACCAGCAGGTGCGCGCGGCGCGGGCGGGCCGGGAAAAGTTCGTGCTCCATGACGGACCGCCCTACGCCAACGGCGACATCCACGTCGGCCACGCGCTCAACCATGTGCTCAAGGACATGGTCGTGCGCACGCAGACGCTGCTCGGCAAGGATGCGCCCTACGTGCCCGGGTGGGATTGCCACGGGCTGCCGATCGAGTGGAAGGTCGAGGAGCAATACCGCAAGAAGAAGCTCGACAAGGATCAGGTCCCGGTACGGGAATTCCGCGCCGAATGCCGCGCCTATGCCGCGCACTGGGTCGAGGTGCAGCGTGAGCAGCTTAAGCGGCTCGGCATTGGCGGGGAGTGGGACCGTCCCTACCTGACGATGCAGGCCGAGAGCGAAGCGACGATCGTCGCCGAACTGCTCAAGTTCGCGGAAAGCGGCCAGCTCTACCGCGGCGCCAAGCCGGTGATGTGGAGCCCGGTCGAAAAGACCGCACTGGCCGACGCCGAGGTCGAATACGAGGATATCGTCTCGACCCAAGTCGATGTAGCGTTCGAGATCGTCGAGAGCCCGATCCCCGAGCTGGTTGGCGCTCATGCGGTGATCTGGACAACCACACCGTGGACGATCCCGGTGAACCAGGCTTTGGCCTATGGGCCGGAGGTCCAATACGTCATGTTCGCCGCGAGGATTGGTCGAACCGATTTCGTGCACAAGAAGCTTTTGGTCGCACGGCCCCTTCTCCAGAGCTTCTGGGATCGCGGCGAGGACATGCTCGTCGATGAACGCATTTTGTGGACGGGACGCGGTTCCGAGCTCGCCTCCACCATCGCCCGCCACCCGATGCACCATCTCGGCGGGTTCTACGCCGAGCCGCGCCCGTTCCTGCCGGGCGAGTTCGTCACCACCGAGACCGGCACTGGCCTGGTCCACATGGCGCCCGACCATGGAGAGGACGATTTCGAGCTGTGCAAGGCACACGGACTGAACCCGAAGTTCGTGGTCGAGGCCGATGGCCGTTACCGAGAGGACTGGGCGTGGCTGCCGCGCACCGACGAACGATCAGCGTCGGTCATCAACCCCAAGTTCAACGCCCCCGACGGGCCGGTGTGCAGCGACCTGCGAGCGGCGGGTGCTTTGCTCAGCGCATCCACAGATTATAAGCACAGTTATCCACACAGCTGGCGCAGCAAGGCCAAAGTGATCTTCCGCTGCACGCCGCAGTGGTTCGTGCCGATGGATCGGCCGGTCGAGGCGCTCGCGCCCGACGAGCTGGCCGGAATCCCGCTGTGCGGGACCGAAGCCGTGATCCGCGCCGACCAGCGGTGGGAAAACGAAGGCGGCCCCATCGGCCACGGCGCGACCTTGCGCGGGCTAGCGCTCGAAGCGCTGGCTGACACCCGGTTCGTTCCCGAGAAGGGCCGCAACCGGATCGGCTCGATGGTCGAGGGGCGCCCCGACTGGGTGCTCAGCCGCCAGCGCGCGTGGGGCGTGCCGATCACGCTGTTCGTCGAGCGCAAGAGCGGAGAATACCTGGTCGATCCCGAGGTCAATGCCCGGATCGTCGCCGCAGTGCGCCAGGGCGGCGTCGATGCGTGGTCGGACGAGGCCGCGCAGGCGCTGCTGGGCAAGAAGTATGATGCCGCCGATTACGAGCGGATCGTCGATATCCTCGACGTGTGGTTCGACAGCGGCTGCACCCACGCGTTCGTGCTCGAAAGCCGGCGCTGGCCCGACCTCCAGTGGCCGGCGGATCTGTACCTCGAAGGCAGCGACCAGCACCGCGGGTGGTTCCAGTCGAGCTTGCTCGAAAGCTGCGCCACGCGCGGGCGGGCGCCGTACAAGGCGGTGCTGACTCACGGCTTCACGATGGATGCCAAGGGCGAGAAGATGTCCAAATCGAAGGGCAACACCGTCAGCCCATTGGACGTGATGCGCGACTACGGCGCCGACATCATCCGGTTGTGGGCGCTGACCGTCGACTATACCGAGGACCACCGCATCGGGCCCGAGATCCTCAAGGGCGTGGCCGACCAGTACCGCAAACTGCGCAACACCTTCCGCTACCTGCTCGGCGCGCTGGGCGGATTTGACGATGCAGAACGGGTGCACAACGGGGCAGAGATGCCCGAGCTCGAGCGCTACATGCTGGCGAAGCTGGCCGAGCTCGATGCGGCGTTGCGCCAGGCGGTCGCCGACTTCGATTTCAATAGCTACACCCGCGCGCTGATCGATTTCTGCAACGAGGACCTCAGCGCGTTCTATTTCGATATCCGCAAGGACCGGCTCTATTGCGATGCGCCCGGCGATCCCGCGCGGCGCGCCTACCGCACGGTGCTCGACACGCTGTTCCACGCGCTCGTCCGCTACGCCGCGCCGGTGCTGGTGTTCACCGCCGAGGAAGTGTGGGGTAGCCGCTATCCGGAGGAAGGCAGCGTGCATTTGCTCGAATGGCCAGAGGTGCCCGCAGCCGATGCCGATGGCGCCAAGTGGGCCGCGCTGCGCGAACTGCGCCAGCAAGTCACCGAAGCGATCGAGCCGCTTCGCCGCGACAAGCGGGTGCGCTCGAGCCTTGAGGCCCAAGTTTCGGTTCCGGCGGACGGGATCCCCGCGGGCGTCGAGGACGCGCAGCTTGCCGAGCTGTTCATCAGCGCGGCGGTGTCGCGCGCCACCGGCGCGGGCGTGACCGTGCGGCCGTCGTCCGACGCCAAGTGCGGCCGCTGCTGGCGGCTGCTGCCCGACGTTCCCGAGGACGGCGCGCTGTGCCACCGGTGCGAAGCCGTGGTCGGCCAAGTGGACGCCGCGGCATGAGCGTTCGCCTGCTGCGCCTCGCCGGGCTCGCGCTCGCCGCGCTGGTGTTCGCGCTCGACCGCGGGCTCAAGTACCTGATCGATGTAACGCTTGGCCTGACCACGCCGGGCCAATCGGTGTACTTGTTTCCAGTGTTCAACCTGACCCGGGCCAACAACTTCGGCGTCTCGCTGGGGATGCTGCAGGCGACCTCGCCCGAGATGCGCTGGCTCCTCGTCGGCGGGCTGTCGCTGATCGCCGGCGCGGTTCTGGTGTGGCTGCTGCGCGAGCGGCGCGGGTTCGATATTGCCGCGCTCGGATTGATCCTCGGCGGGGCGCTCGGCAATATTCTCGACCGCGCCCGCTACGGCTTCGTGATCGATTATGCGGACTTGCATTTCGGCGAGTTCCGGCCGTTCCTGATCTTCAACCTCGCCGACGCCGCGATCAGCATCGGGGTGGTGATAATCCTTGCCCGCGCGCTGTTCATGCGCGAGAAACCGCCGGCCCCGCAGGGGGAGCGACACGCCCCGCAGGGCGGCGACCAGGCGGACAACCCCGCGGAGATTTCGTGATGCGTAATGTGACCCGTTTCGTCCTTCTTGCCCTCGGCGCGACCGCGCTGGCGGCGTGCGGCAGGGGCGGCGACCGCGCGCGGCCGGACGAGTTCGCGGTCCAGCGCCAGGCACCGCTGGTGGTCCCGCCCGATTTCGCGCTCGTCCCGCCCGCGCCCGGCGCCCCGCGCCCGACCGAAGGCACTTCGGCCGAGCAGGCGCTGCAGGCGCTGTTCGGCGGCCAGACCCAGCGCAGCGCGCTCGAGATCAGCACGCTGCGGCGCGCCGGCCAGCCGGACACCTCGATCCGCAGCACCGCCGGCGACCCGCAGACCAACACCGTCGACAAGGGCACCACCACCCGCACGATCGTGACCGCGCCCGAAGGCGACGGCCAGGCCGCGCGGGCGAGTATTCCGGGGAAGTAGGGCCGCTCTTTTGTTTGCGCCCTCAAGCGCCGGGCGGGCCGCATCCGCGTCCCTTGGCTTTCCTCGCATAAGCTCGGGCGCGCGTTCGCGCTTGCGGGCTGCTGGTCGCAGCCCGGACCATTCCAAGCCTAGATGATTCGAGCGATTCGGTCCGCGACCAGCGGACCGCAAGGCCGAACGGCCGTCGCGCCTTATGGCGCGGAAGCCTAAGGGGCCGGATGGCCCCGCCGGCGCTTGAGGCACAAATCAAATACTGCTGACAAGCAGCTTGTCTATCTTGCGCCCGTCCATGTCGACGACCTCGAAGCGCCACGCCTGGTCGGTGAAGTGCTCGCCTTCTTGCGGCAGCTTCTTCATCATCCACAGCACGTAACCGGCAGCGGTGGCGAACTCGCGGTCGCCGGGCAAATCGATCCCGAGCCGCTCGGCCAGCGCGTCGGCCGGCAGCGCGCCGGACACCAGCAGCGAGCCGTCCTCGCGCTCGACCACTTGCGGCTCGTCGCCTTCGTCCCCGTGGCTGACGAACGTGCCGGCGATCGCGGCCAGCAGGTCGGCGGCGGTGACGATCCCTTCGAGGTGGCCGTATTCATCGTGCACCATCGCCATGCCGGTGCCCGAGGCCTGGATCAGCCGCAGCGCATCCATCGCGTCGAGCTGGTCGGGGACGACTTCCGCCTTGCGGAGGATTTCATCCAGGTTCGCCAGCTCGCCGGCCAGCAGCCGCGCCAGCACGTCGCGGACCTTGACCACGCCGACGACATTGTCGGTGCTGCCGTCGGCCACCGGGAGCCACGAATGCGGCGAGGTGGCGATCACTGCACGAATTTCGGCTTCGCCCGCGCCGCGGTCGAGCCAGTCGAGCTCGATTCGCGGGGTCATCAGCTCGCGCACCGGGCGTTCGGCCAGGCGCATGATGCCGCTCATCATCGCCCGTTCTTCTTCCTCGATCACCCCGGAGTGAGTGGCGTCGGCGAAGATCATGTGCAGTTCCTCGGCGGTCAGCTTGTGATCGCCGCGGTGGCGTATGCGGAACAGCCGCATCAGCGCGTCGGACGAGGAATCGAGCAGCCACACGAGCGGCGCGGCGACCCGTGCGAGCAGCGCCATCGGCCGCGACATGGTCACCGCGATCGGCAGCGCGGCGCGCAGCGCGACCTGCTTGGGCACCAGCTCGCCCACCACCAGGCTGAGATAAGTGGTCAGCGCGATGGCGAGCGCGAAGCCAGCCGTTTCAGCGTAGTTGCCCGGCACGCCCAGCGCCGAGAGCCGTTCACCGACAGGACCGCCCAGAGTGGCGCCCGAGTAAGCACCCGTGATGATCGCGACGCCGGTGATGCCGATCTGGACGGTCGAGAGGAACTTGCCCGGATTGGCCGCCAGCGACAGCGCGGTGCGCGCGCCTTTGCTGCCGCGTTCGGCCGCCATGCGCAGCTGCGCGGTGCGAGCCGAAACGATCGCCAACTCGGACATCGAGAACACGCCGTTGAGCACGATCAGCGCGACCAGGACGGAAAATTTGAGCCACGGAAACGGGGTCATTCGCCGCCGCCGCTAGCAGCTTTGCCGGCCGCTGTCGAAATACCTGTCGAAGGGCCGTTCGGAACGTTGCATGGGACGAGGCGTTATTGCCACACACGATCCCCTTACAGAGCCGGACCAACCATTTGAGGATTCATCCGATGAAGACATCGCGTATTTTCGTCTCCAGCCTCGCGGCCGTGTCGCTGATCGGCGTTTCGGCCTGCGTCACCGACCCCAACACCGGTGAGCGGAAGATTTCCCGGACCGCCATCGGCGGCGTCGGCGGCGTAATCGCCGGCGGTCTGCTCGGCGGCCTGATCGGCGGGCGTACCGGCCGCATCATCGGCGCCGGCATCGGCGGCGTGGCGGGCGGCGTGGTCGGCTACCAGATGGACAAGCAGATCAAGGAGCTGCGCGAAGCCACCGCCGGATCGGGCATCGACGTGACCGAGACCGACAACGGCAGCGCCTTCCTGGTCAACTTGCCCGACGTCACGTTCGCCACCGGCAGCACCGTGATCAGCCCGTCGTTCCAGACCGCGCTGAACCAGGTCGCGACCAGCATGGTCCAGTATCCCGACAGCCTGATCGACGTTTATGGCCACACCGATACGGTCGGCTCGACCGCCAGCAACCAGCGCCTGTCCGAGGAGCGCGCCCGCACGGTCGCGAATTACCTGATCAGCCGCGGCGTCGCATCCAGCCGCGTACGCTGGCAGGGCTTCGGCGAGACCCAGCTCAAGGTCGCGACCGGCGACAACGTCAACCAGCCGCTCAACCGCCGGGTCGAAATCAAGGTCGTCCCGGTTTCGCAGGACGACGTGGCGCGCGCCCGGGCGGGGCAGTAACGCTCAGGCGCCAACGATCAGGCGGGGCGGGCATCGCGGCTGAACGCCGCGGCCCGCTCCGCCAATCGCTCGACCGCGGCGGCGTGGATCGCCGGGGCGCTGACCAGCAGGCCGAAGGCACGCGGGTCGCGTTTGTTGAACACCAGCGGCTGCCCGAAGGCATCGCTCACCGCCGCGCCCGCCTCGCGCGCGATCAGCGCGGCGGCGGCGACATCCCATTCGAAGCCCCAGCGCAAGGTCGCCACCAGGTCGGCGCGATCGTCTGCGACCATCGCCACGCGCAGGGCGATCGAGTTGGGCTTCTCGACCGTGGTCAAGTCGCGGTCCTCGGGCGGGAGCTGGTCGGTGGGAACTCTCGCCCCGCTCAGCTCGGCCCGGCCGCTCACGGCCAGCGGCCGCCCGTTGAGCCATGAGCCCTGCCCGGCCACCGCGCACCAGCTTTCCCCCCGCGCGGGGGCTTCCAGCATTCCGATCAGCGGGCGCCCAGCGCTGATCAGCGCGACCGACACCGCCCAGCCGGCGCGCCCACGGATGAAATCCCGCGTGCCGTCCACCGGGTCGACCACCCAGATCAGGTCGCGCTCGAGCCGCGCGGGGTCGTCGGCGGTCTCCTCCGACAGCCAGCCGGCGGAGGGGAGCAACAGCCCGAGCTCGCGCTTGAGGAACTCGTCGACCTCGATATCGGCTTCGCACACCGGGCTGCCGGGCGTCTTGTCCCAGCTTGTGAGCGCGTGGCCGTGACCGGGCCAGCGGCGCAAGGCCATCTCGCCCGCCTCGCGGCCGATCGCTTCGAGGCGTTGACGGTCGATCATCGTGGCGACGCAGTTGGCCGCCAAGGGCGGGGTTTGCAAGCCGGGCGCGCTGTGCTTAAGCGCCGCGCATTCCCCGATCCCCCGCAAGGCGCAACTTTCGATGAACATCCACGAATACCAGGCCAAGGAACTGCTGGCCAAATACGGCATTGCGGTGCCCGCTGGTTTCCCCGCGCTGAGCGCCGAGGAAGCGGTCGCCGCCGCGGAGAAGCTGCCCGGGCCGCTTTATGTCGTGAAAGCGCAGATCCATGCCGGCGGGCGCGGCAAGGGCAAGTTCGCCGAGCTGCCGGTCGAAGCCAAGGGCGGCGTGCGGCTGGCCAAGTCGGTCGCGGAAGTCGCGGCCAACGCGCGCGAGATGCTCGGCAAGACCCTGGTCACCGTGCAGACCGGGCCGGCGGGCAAGCAGGTCAATCGGCTCTACGTGACCGACGGGGTCGACATCGCCAAGGAATACTACCTGGCGCTGCTGGTCGACCGCGCGAGCGGCCGCATCGCGCTGGTCGTCTCGACCGAAGGCGGAATGAGCATCGAGGACGTGGCGCACGACACGCCCGACAAGATCACCACCCTGACGATCGATCCGGCGACCGGGTTCATGCCCCACCACGGCCGCGAAGTGGTGTTCGCGCTCAAGCTGACGGGCGACACAGCCAAGGCGGCGCAAAAACTGGCCAAGCAGCTTTACGACGCGTTCGTCGCGCTCGATTGCGCGATGCTCGAGATCAACCCGCTGGTCGAGACGACGGGCGGCAAGGTCCTGGTGCTCGACGCCAAGATGAGCTTCGACGGCAACGCGCTCTATCGCCATCCCGACATCGAAGCCTTGCGCGACGAGAGCGAGGAGGACCCGATGGAAGTCGAGGCGGCCAAGCATGACCTCGCCTACATCAAGCTCGACGGCAACATCGGGTGCATGGTCAACGGCGCGGGCCTGGCCATGGCGACGATGGACATCATCAAGCTCAACGGCGCCTTCCCGGCCAACTTCTGCGACGTCGGCGGCGGCGCCTCGAAGGAAAAGGTGACCGCGGCGTTCAAGATCATCCTGTCCGATCCGGCGGTGAAGGGCATCCTGGTCAACATCTTCGGCGGGATCATGCGCTGCGACGTGATCGCGGAAGGCATCGTCGCCGCGGCGCGCGACGTGAAGCTCGGCGTGCCGCTGGTCGTGCGCCTCGAAGGCACCAACGTCGCCGAAGGCAAGGCCATCCTCGCCAGTTCGGGGCTGCCGATCATCCCGGCCGAAGACCTGGGCGACGCCGCGCGCAAGATCGTCGCGCAAGTGAAGGTGGCGGCATGAAAGTCCTCGTCCCCATCAAGCGGGTGATCGACTACAACGTGCGCCCGCGGGTCAAGGCCGACGGCAGCGGGGTCGATCTCGCCAACGTCAAGATGAGCATGAACCCGTTTGACGAGATCGCGGTCGAAGAAGCCTTGCGGCTGCGCGAGAAGGGCGCGGCGAGCGAAGTGATCGCGGTCTCGATCGGGCCGGCCAGGGCCGCCGAGACGCTGCGCAGCGCGCTGGCGATGGGCGCCGACCGCGCGATCCTGGTCGAGATTGATGAAGCAGTCGAACCGCTGGCCGTGGCCAAGATCCTCAAGGCGCTCGTCGATGAGGAGCAGCCGGGGCTGGTCATGCTCGGCAAGCAGGCGATCGACGACGATTCGAACCAGACCGGCCAGATGCTCGCGGCGCTGCTGAACTGGCCGCAGGGCACCTTCGCGAGCAAGGTCGAAGTCGAAGCCGGCGCGGTCACCGTGACTCGCGAAGTCGACGACGGGCTCGAGACGGTGCGGCTGACGCTGCCGGCGATCGTGACCACCGACCTCAGACTCAACGAGCCGCGCTATGCCTCGCTGCCCAACATCATGAAGGCCAAGGGCAAGCCGCTGGCCATGCGCAAGCCCGACGAGTTCGGCGTCGACCTGACCCCCCGTCTCACCGTGCTGAAAGTGTCCGAGCCGCCGGTGCGCAAGGCGGGCGAGATGGTCGGCTCGGTCGACGAGCTGATCGCGAAATTGAAAGCGCTGGGAGTGGCGGCATGACCGCGCCACAAACCGCGCTGGTGTGGGTCGAGCATGACGGCGGCGCGGTCAGGGAAGCAACACTCCACGCGGTGACCGCCGCCGCCGAGTTCGGCGCGGTCCACGCGCTGGTGGCGGGCGAGGGCGCCGAAGCGCGCCAGGCCGCCGAAGCCGCGGCCAGGATCGCCGGGGTCGACAAAGTGCTGCTCGCGGCCGATCCGGCCTATGCCCATGCGCTGGCCGAAAACGTCGCTCCGCTCGCGGCCAAGCTGATGGCCGATTACGACGCCTTTGTTGCCCCCGCCACGACCGCCGGCAAGAACCTCGCGCCGCGCGTCGCCGCGCTGCTCGATGTGATGCAGGTGTCCGAAGTGATCGGGATCGCAGGGCCGAGGACCTTCACTCGCCCGATCTATGCCGGCAACGCCATCGCCACGGTCGAATCGCGCGACGCCAAGCTGGTCCTGACCGTGCGCGGCACGGCCTTCGCCAAGGCCGCGGCCGAGGGTGGCAGCGCGCCCATCGAGGAGGTGGGCGGCGAGGGCGACGCGGGCCTGTCGTCGTTCGTTTCGCTCGATTCCACCCCGAGCGAGCGGCCCGAGCTGACCAGCGCGGGGATCGTCGTTTCGGGCGGGCGCGCGCTCAAGGATGCGGCCACTTTTGAACAACTTATCGTCCCGCTCGCGGACAAGCTCGGGGCGGCAGTGGGCGCCAGCCGCGCGGCGGTCGATGCGGGCTATATCGCCAACGATCACCAGGTCGGCCAGACCGGCAAGATCGTCGCTCCGGCAGTCTACATCGCCATCGGCATCTCGGGTGCGATCCAGCACCTCGCGGGCATGAAGGATTCCAAGGTCATCGTCGCGATCAACAAGGACCCCGACGCGCCGATCTTCCAGGTCGCCGATATCGGCCTGGTGGGCGACCTGTTCCAGATCGTGCCGGAACTGACGGGGAAGCTCTGAATGTCGCGCCTTGCCAGGCCCCTAACTTGTCAAGACCCGCGGTGCACGAAGGATTCAAGTCGGTTCCTCCGGCTCTCGATCAATCCGGCAAACCCCTCGCCGATGCCTGTCACCTCACAGTGATCTATCGGCCGAATCCCTAGCTCGGACAGAGTCTTGTCGCGCTTTGTCGCGCCGCGCCGACTCCGCTTGCCCCCCTCGCGCGCCTGAAATAGCATTGGCGTGGGATTGGAGAGGGTTGGCTCGATGAAGACACTGGTTTCGATTCTCGCGGCGGGCGGGCTGGCGCTCGGCCCGGTGGCGTCGGTGCAGGCGCAGGACGGCGCGGCGGTGTTCAAACCGGCGGGCAACTGGGTCGCCGATTTCGGTGACGATTATTGCCGCCTGAGCCGTAATTTCAGCAATGGGCCGGAGCAAGTCTCGCTGGCGTTCGAGCGCCTGCGGCCCGGGGCGCAGACCGGGTTCGTCCTGGTCGGCAACGGGATCAGGACGTTCCGCGGCGCCGACCGGCTGGGCTACACGCTGGCGCCCGCGCACGCCGAGCGCGAGGCGCGCTACGTCCGCTCGCAAACCGCCGAGGGCAAGCAGTACCTGAATCTCGGAACGATCACGCTGACGCCTTTCGCACCGCCCGTGCCCGGCGCACGTCCCGCTGCCCCACCCAAGTACGACCGCGCCGCCGAGCAGGCGGTCGCCAAGGGGGTGACCGCGATCGCGCTGTCCAAGGGGCTGACCAGCCCGGTCCGGATCGAGACCGGCGAGCTCGGCGCGCCGGTCAAAGTGCTGCAGGAATGCGCCGACGATCTGGTCAAGAGCTGGGGAATCGATCCCCAGGCGGCCATGGCGCTGCCGCAAGGCCCCGGCCTGCTGCCGCAGGGCACGATCCCGTTCACCGATTTCGCCAAGCTGGGCGGCGGGGCCAACCAGATCCGGGTGATGGTCGATGCCGCGGGCAAGCCGACCAAGTGCCAGGTCCACCAGCCGACCCTGGCCCAGGCGCTCAATGACAAGATCTGCGGCCTGGTGATGAGCAAAGGACAATTCGTGCAGGGCAAGAACGCCGCCGGGCAGGCGGTCGCCAGCTACTGGATCGGGAGCCCCTTGCTCCTCGGACCCCCGCCGCGCGGGCGCGGGCCGGGCGGCGCTGGAAGCGGGGTGCCGGGCGGCGAGGGCTAACCGGCCGCACGTCGGCTGTTACCCGCGCACTTTCGACAAGGCGAACTCTTCGCGCTCGGCCAGCCGGCGCGATGCGGCCAGCATGCCGTCGGTTTCGCCGCGCCTGAGCGCCGCCGCGAACTGCGCGCAATTCGCTTGGCCGTGCACCGTACGCTGGCGGCCGTTCACTTCCGCCAGGAGCGTCTCCATGGCGGTGCGCTCGGCCAGCTCCGGATTGCCTCCGCCCAGCGCCGCCAGGCTCACGTAATGCAACTGGCGCGCCGGGCTCGGTAACTGGCGCAGGCCATGGGCAGGGCCGTCGAGCAGGCTTTGAGATACCGAGTCGTTCGAACGCAACGCCTTGATCATGCGCGCGTTTTAGGTTGGCTCGCTGAACAAGGGCTCGCGCCGCCGCTAGGTAGAACTAGCCAGGCGTGCCGCGCTTCACCGGGTGCCACGGCTCGAGCCGCTCGGTCACCACCAGCGGCGCCGCGCTCACAGCCACGGCGACAGGGCGTGGATCAGCACGCCGACCAGCCCGCCGACCACGGTGCCGTTGATGCGGATGAACTGGAGGTCCCGGCCGACCGCGCTTTCGAGCCGGTTGGTAATGGTCCCGGCGTCCCACCGCTTGACCGTCTCCGACACCAGGGTGACGATCTGCCCGCCGTAGCGGCTGGCCACGCCGACCATCGTCCGCCGGGCGAAACGGTTGATCTGCCACTGCAGCGCCGGATCGTTCTGCAGCGCGCGCCCGAGATCGGCGAGGCTCTCGCCCAGTTGGCCGGACAGCGCGGAGTGCGGATTGCGCGCCATGTCGATCAGCGATCGGCGCAGTTTTTCCCACACCCCCATCCACCACTCGCCGACCGCCGGGTTGGCCAGCAGGTCACGCTTGAACGCCTCGACGCGCTCGCGCGTGGCGGGATCGTGGTGCAGATCGTGGGCCAGCTTGGCGAGCCCTTCCTCGATCTTGAGGCGCAGCGGATGATCGGGATTGATCAGCACTTCGGCGAGCATCCGGTAGAGCCCGTCGAGCACCGAGTTGGCGAGCCGCTCGTCGAGGCCGGTCCACCGCAGCAGCGCGTTGGCGCGCTCGTGGATCATCGTCCGCACCAGGTCTTCGTTGGCTTCGAGCGAGTGGCCGGCCCAGCGCACCATCGCATCGAGCAATGGGCGGTGCTTGCCTTCGGCGATCGCCGCGCCGAGCGCGGAGCCGAGCAGCGGGGCGAGGTCGACTTTCTCCAGCTGGCGGGCGAGCCCGCCGCGCACTTGCCGGCCCAGCCGGTCGGGGTCGAGCGATTCGAGCAAGTCCGCCAGCAGCCCCGCCGCGCCCGACTGCAAGCGGCCCGGACCCTCGCTCCGCCGCTGAGACAGGAACTCGCCCGCGGCGCGCGCCAGGTTCATGTCGCGCAGCCGCCGCGCCACGACCGTGGGAATGAGGAAGTTCTCGCGCAGGAAGCCCGCCATCGTGTCGGCGATGCGGTCCTTGTTCTCGGGGATGATGGCGGTGTGCGGGATCGGCAGGCCGAGCGGATGGCGGAACAGCGCGGTGACCGCAAACCAATCCGCCAGACCGCCGACCATCGCCGCTTCGGCGAACGCGCGCAGATAGCTCCACGCCGGGTGAAGGCCCTCGAGCTGACGCGCTCCGACGTAGACTCCGGCCATGACCGCGAGCAGCGCGGTGGCGGTCAGCCGCATCCGCCGGGCCCGATCGACCGCGCCCGGAACGCGCGGCGCCGGCAGCCCCGTCATGGGGCGGCCCCGGTGATTCGGCGGGACGGAGTCATTCGGCCGGAAGGGCTTCCGCGGGCGGCAGCTTGTGCTCGGGCCGATAAGTCAGGATCCGGGTGCGGAGCCACGGACCGAGCCGCTTCTCGAGCCCATCGGCCAAGCTGAAGCCCGCCGGCACGATCACAAGCGTCAGCAGCGTCGACAGCAGCAGCCCGCCGATAACCGTGGTGCCCATCGGCGCGCGCCACGCGGCATCGCCCGAGATCGACACAGCGGTCGGGATCATGCCCGCGACCATCGCCACGGTGGTCATCAGGATCGGCTGCGCGCGCTTGTGCCCCGCATCCATGATCGCTTGCAACTTGGGCACCCCGCGCTCCATCTCCTCGATCGCGAAATCGATCAGCAGGATCGAGTTCTTGGCGACGATGCCGAGCAGCATCAGCAGCCCGATATAGACCGAAATCGAGACCGGCTTGGGTTGGCCGTCGACCACCAGCCCGACCAGCACCAGGGCCAGCAGCCCGCCGAGCGGCGCCAGCAGCAGCGAAGTCATGTTGACCAGCGGCGAGACGAACCGGCGGTACAGCAGCACCAGCACCGCGAACACCATCAGGATGCCGCTGATCACCGCGATGATGAAATTCTGGATCAGCTCCTGCTGCCACTTCTCGTCGCCGACCGGCTTGTTGGACACGCCCGCGGGCAGGTTCTTCATGATCGGCAGCGCTTGGATCTGCTTCATCACCGGGCCCTTGATCTGGCCCGGACCAAGATCGGCGCCGACGATGATGCGGCGCGACTGGTTGAAGCGCTGGATCTGCGTCGGACCGGCGCCGAACCTGATTTCGGCGACTCGCTTGAGCGGGACCGCGCCGCCGGTGGTCGTCGGGACCGGCAGGTTCTCGATCGTCGCGATGTCCTGGCGCGCGCTTTTCGAGAGCACCACCCGGATCGGCACCTGGCGCGTGCTGAGCGAGAACTTGGCCGCGCTCTGGTCGATTTCGCCCAGCGTGGCGATGCGGATCGCCTGGCTCAGCGCCGAGGTCGTGACCCCGAGCTGCGCGGCCAGGTCCAGGCGCGGGATGATCAGGAGCTCGGGCCGCTGCAAGTCGGCGGCGATGCGCGGTGCGACCACACCCGGCAGGCTGCCCATCTGTTCGACCAGCGCGACCGCGCTCTTCCGCAGGACTTCGGGATCGGACCCGGTCAGCATGACCGAGATGTCGCGGCCGCCGCCCCCGCCGCCGCCGTTGGTGCGCGAGGAGAAAGTCACGCGCGCGTCGGCCACCGTTTGCAATTCGGGCATGACCCGGCGCTGGAACTTGTCGCTGGTCACCTTGCGGTCGGGTTTGAGCACCACGAACAGCCGCGCATTGCCTTCGCTGATGCGCTCGAGGATGCGCGCCACTTCCGGCTGGCGCTCCATGATCGCGGTGACCCTGTCGGCCACTATCCGCGTCTGGTCGATGGTGGTCCCAGGGACCATTTCGATCTGGAGCTGGCTGGTGTCCTGGTCGGTGGTCGGCTGGAACTGCTGCGGCAGGTTCATCAGCAGCGCGGCGGTCAACCCCAGGGCGCCCGCGCCGAGCAGGAACATCCAGAACCGGTGATCGCGGTAGCGAGCCGCGATGCGCCCGCGAAAGTATCGATGCCAGGCGCGGAACTCCTCGCCCAGCGAATCGACCGCGACGCGGTCGATCGCGGCCCGCATCGCGAGGGCGGCCAGCAGCGCGGCAATCAGGCGAACCACCAGCGCCAGCGAACCGGTCATATGCGCGGCGGCGAGCAATTTGCCGGCGATGCCGAAAGTGGCGAGCGCGGCGAGCGCGATCGCGATCACGAACGCGGTCTCCGCCCACCCGTACCAAGGGTGCGCCCGCGCGGGCGTCAGCCGTGATTTGTAGGCCTCGACCTTTTTCGAATTCAGCGTCCAGGTCAGGACGCGCATGTAGAGGTCCATCAGGCGGCCTTCGCCGTGCGAGGCGCTTCCTTTTGCATGGAGGAAATAGGCCGCGATCATCGGCGTGATCGTGCGCGCCACCGCCAGGCTGACCAGCACCGCGGCGACCACCGTCAGGCCGAAGTTCTTGAAGAACTGGCCCGAAATGCCCGGCATCAGCCCGACTGGCAGGAACACCGCGACGATCGACAGGCTGGTCGCGACCACCGCCAGACCAATCTCGTCCGCCGCGTCGATCGCTGCCTGATACGCGCTCTTGCCCATGCGCATGTGCCGGACGATGTTCTCGATCTCGACGATCGCGTCGTCGACTAGGACCCCCGCCACCAGGCTGAGCGCGAGCAGCGACAGCTGGTTCAGGGTGAATCCGAACAAGTCCATGAACCAGAACGTGGGGATCGCCGACAGCGGGATCGCCAGAGCGGAGATCACCGTCGCGCGCCAGTCGCGCAAGAACAGGAACACCACGATCACCGCCAGGATGGCGCCTTCGACCATCGCCGCGATCGAGCTTTCGTATTGCTTCTTGGTGTAATCGACGCTGGTGTAGAGCTGGGTGAAATGGATGCCGGGATTATCCGCCTCGACCTTCTTCATCTCGGCGATCGCGGCGTCGTAAACGGTCACATCGGAGGCGCCCTTGGCCCGCTCGATGCCGAAGGTCACGACCTGCCGGCCGCTCAACTTGGCGATCGAGGTCTGTTCCGAATATCCGTCGAAGACCTGGGCCACCTGATCGAGCCGGATTGTCCGCCCGCCGCCCAGGCTGATGCGCGTATCGGCCAGTTGCAGCGCCGTGCGGGCATTGCCGAGCACCCGGACCGACTGGCGCGAGCCGGCAATTTCGGCCGAGCCGCCGGCTGAATCGTTGTTCACCTGGCGCAGCGCTTGGTTGACCGCGCTGGCGGTGACTCCGAACGACTGCATCTTGGCCGGGTCGAGCACCACGCGGATTTCGCGGTCGACCCCGCCCGCCCGGCTGACCGACGCCATGCCCTCGATCGACAGCAGCCGGCGCGAGACGGTATCGTCGATGAACCAGCTGAGCTGCTCCATCGTCATGTCGTCGGCGGCGACCGCGAAGTACCCGATCGGGCCGTTGCCGCCGATTTCGATTTTGGTCACGCGCGGCTCGAGAATACCGTCGGGCAAGTCGCCGCGGACCTGGTCGACCGCGTTCTTGATGTCGTTGACCGCCTGGTCGGAGTCGAGGCCGATCTGGAATTGGACGGTGGTCTGGCTGCTGCCTTCGCGGGCCGACGATTGGATCTCGTCGACCCCGTTGACCGAGCGGACGGCCGCTTCGATCTTCTGGGTGATCTGGGTTTCGATCTCGGTTGGCGCCGCGCCCGGCTGGCTGACTTGCACCACGACCGCGGGAAAATCGATATCCGGGTTGTCGTTCACGTCCATCCGGTTGAACGACAGCAAGCCGGCCAGCGTCAGCCCGATGAAAAAGACGATCGGGACGACCGGGTTACGGATCGACCACGCGGATATGTTGCGGAAATTCATTTCTCCGCGACCCGGCGGCCCCCGCTTGCGGCCATCGGCTTGATCTTGTCGCCCGGATTGAGGAACCCGCCCGCGCGCTCGACCACGCGCTCGTTGCCCGACAGGCCGGCGACGATGGCGACGCCTTCATTAGTCACCAGCCCCGTCTTCACGTCGCGGCGGCGCACTTTGTTATCCGCCCCCACGACATAGACGAAGCTCCCCTTGTCGTCGTTCATGACCGCGCTTTCGGGCAGCTGCGGCGCGACGATCGCGCCCCGCGCGATCTGAGCCGAGGCAAACCCGCCAGGCCGGATCGCCGGATCGTACGGCAGCGCGACGCGGGCGATACCCTGGCGGGTCTGCGGATCGATCACCGGCGCCAGCTGCCA
>JBDSDC010000006.1:0-12522 GCA_039920725.1 Croceibacterium sp.
GGGCTGGATCGCATCCTTGAGCAGCACCGCCATCGCCCCGTGGGCCTTGATATCGCGCGCGGTGACCGCGGTCTTGTCACGCCGGTAGCCGACGATGATCTTGCCAATCGACTCCTCGAGGTCCTCGAGCGAGGTCGCGAGGCACAGGATCGCCATGATCTCCGACGCCACGGTGATGTCGAAGCCGGCTTCGCGCGGATAGCCGTTGGACACCCCGCCAAGCGAGACCACGACCTGGCGCAGCGCGCGGTCGTTCATGTCGATGACCCGGCGCCAGGTGATCCGGCGCGTGTCGAGCTCGAGCGCATTGCCCCAGTAGATGTGGTTGTCGATCATCGCGCTGAGCAAGTTGTGCGCGCTGGTGATGGCATGGAAATCGCCGGTGAAGTGGAGGTTGATGTCTTCCATCGGCACCACTTGCGCAAAGCCGCCTCCGGCCGCGCCGCCCTTCATCCCGAACGACGGGCCGAGCGAAGGTTCGCGCAGGCACACCGCGGCATTCTTGCCGATGCGGTTGAGCCCGTCGGTCAGCCCGACCGAAGTGGTGGTCTTGCCTTCGCCCGCCGGGGTCGGGTTGATCGCGGTCACCAGGATCAGCTTGCCGTCGGGGCGGCCGGCTTGCTGGTTGATCCAGTCCATCGCGATCTTGGCCTTGAACCGGCCGTACGGCGACAGCGATTCTTCGGGGATGCCGAGGCGCTTGGCGATCTCGCCGATTGGCTTCATCGTGGCTTTGCGGGCGATCTCGATATCACTGGCCATCGGGCGTCCTCTTTACTGGCGATTTTTTCGCAATCTTGAAAACTTCGCGATCACGAATTTTCTCACCGCCCATAACCCTAGTTGGGCGCTCCGCTCAAGAGTGATTCGCGGGTGGGGAGCGCGCGGGGGCAGGGGATAGGACCGGAGTCGGGGTTGTGCGCGGCGCAGGCCGGCGGTAAGTTCGCGCTTCGTTCCGTTCGTGGAGAGGCCGCTTGGACCCGCTTGGCTTTGTCATCGTCGCCGCCGCCGTGCTGCTCGGCCTCGCCGCCGGGTGGTTCCTCGGCGGGCGCCCGGTGGCCGAGTGGAAGGCGCGCCATGCCGAGCGCGATGGCGAGTTCAAACAGGCCATCGCCGAACTGGGCCAGGCGCATATCGAGCTGGCGACGCACAAGGCCAACGCCGACAACTTCGACAAGCAGTTGGAGGCCATGCGTCAGGCGCGCGAGGACTTGCTGGCCCAGTTCAAGGCGACCGGCGGGGAAGTGCTGTCGAAGGCGCAGGACCAGTTCCTCAAGGCCGCGGCCGAGCGGTTCGGTCATGCCGAGCTGGCCAACAAGGAGGCGGTCAAGTCACTGCTCGAACCTGTTCACCAGCGTCTCAAGAGTTACGAAGAACAGGTCGGCGCGCTCGAGGCCAAGCGGACCGATGCTTTCAGTCAGTTGACCGCCCAAATCGAAGGCATGCGCGTCGGACAGGAAGAAGTGCGGCGCGAGGCGCAGCGGCTCGGCAATTCGCTGACCAATGCGCCCAAGGCGCGCGGGCGGTGGGGCGAGCGGGCGCTGCAGAACGTGCTCGAGCAATGCGGGCTTTCCGAGCATACCGACTTCATCACCGAGCACTCGATCGACACCGACGAGGGTCGGCTGCGGCCCGACGCGATCATCCGTATTCCCGGCAACAAGCAACTGGTGATCGACGCCAAAGTCTCGCTCAACGCCTATCAGGCGGCGTTCGAGGCCGACGACGATGCCGAACGCAAGCGCCACCTCGATCTCCACGCCCGCTCGATGCGCAACCACGTGCAGACGCTGGGCGCGAAGTCCTATCAGTCGCAATTCGAGGACGCGCCCGATTACGTGGTCATGTTCGTGCCCGGCGAGCATTTCGTCGCCGCCGCGCTCGAGCACGATCCCGAACTGTGGGACTTCGCCTTCCGCAACAAGGTGCTGCTGGCGACGCCGACCAACCTTGTCGCCATCGCCCGCACCGTGGCGCAAGTGTGGCGGCAGGATGGGCTGGCCACCGAAGCGCGCGAGATCGGGCGCATGGGCGCCGAGCTCTATGACCGGCTGGCGGTCTCGGCCGAGCATCTGAAGCGCGTCGGCTCGGGCCTCGAAAGCGCGGTCGGCAACTACAACAAGTTCGTCGGCAGCTTCGAGCGCAACGTGCTCTCCTCCGGGCGCAAGCTGCGCGACAAGCATATCGAGATCGGCAAGCGCGAGATCGAAGACGTGCCGCTGGTCGAAAGCGCGCCGCGCTACACTGCAGTCGATGCGCCCGCCGACACCCCCGCCGAAACCCCCGCCGATACGGGCGTCCGCCCGACCCCGCGGCTGGTTGACAGCGAAGGCGAGGCGGACGCACGAAACGCCGGATGAAGGGTCTCGCTATCCTCGCATTGGCGGCGGTGTGTGCCGCCTGCGGCCAGAACACCGCCCCTGCGGCCAAGCCTGACACCGCGGCCACGCCGGCCGCCGCGCCCGCGAAGGCCGCGCCCAAGGGCCGCTTCGCGCCGCGCGACGAGTGCGCAAAGCTGCCCGGTTCCGCCGATTTCCGCCAGCGGCTGGTCGAGGCGGTTCAGCTGCGCGACGCCGACGCGCTGGCGAACCTGGCCGATCCCGCGGTCAAGCTCGACTTCGGCGGCGGCGGCGGGCTCGCCGCTCTCAAGCAGCGGCTCGGGCAAGGGAGCGACTTGTGGCTGTCGCTCGACCAGTTGACCAAGCTCGGCTGCGCGGTCGATCAAAGTGGCAATCTGGTGATGCCGTGGCTGTTCGCGCAGGACCTCGGCCGGATCGACGCCAATTCCGCGCTGCTGGTGATCGGCGAGGAGGTGCCGGTCCTGTCTGCTCCGCGCGCCTCCGCGGCCCCGATTGTGACAATCTCATGGGATTTCGTCAGCGCCGCGAACGGGATCGACCGAACCCAGCCGTACCAGCGGGTGACCTTCCCGCTCAACCGGGACGGCTGGGTCGCCACCGACAAGCTGCGCAGCGTGCTCGATTACCGCCTGCTCGCCTCGCGCAGGAGCGGCCAGTGGCGGATCGAGGCGCTGGTCAGCGGCGATTGAATCCTCCCCGGCGCGGGGAGGATTTAGCTCAGCGAGGCCAGCACTTCATAGGCCAGCACCGCGCTCGCCATCGCGGCGTTGAGGCTGTCGGCGCGGCCCTTCATCGGCAGTGTCACGCGCAAGTCGCACGCCGCCTCGTAGTCTTCGGGCAACCCGCGCGATTCGTTGCCGACCAGGATGAAGCACGGTGCGGCATAAGGCGCGCCGCGATAGGGCACCGCCTCACGCAAGCTGGCGCCGACCAGCTGGCCCCGCTGCTGATCGGGGCCGCCGCGCAGCCATGGCAGGAATTCGTCCCACCGGGCCTGCGCGATGGCCTGGGTGAACACCGCGCCCATGCTCGCGCGCACCGCCTCGACGCTGAACGGGTCGGCGCACTCGTCGATCAGGATCAGCCCGCCCGCGCCGACCGCATCGCCGGTGCGCAGCATCGTGCCGAGGTTGCCCGGATCGCGCACCGCCTGCGCCACCAGCCAGATCGGCGCGGCGCCGCGGTCAAGCGCGGATAGCGAGGTGTCGAACTCGGCGAACACCCCGGCGACCGCTTGCGGATTATCCTTACCGGTGATTTTAGAGAGGATCTCGGCGCTGGTCTCGATCACCTCGCCGCCCGCGTCCTCGACCGCCGCCTCCAGCTCGCTCAGCAGCGGATGCGCCTCGCGCTCCGCGGCCATCACCAGCACTTCGGGCAAGCGGCCGCTGGCGCGCGCGTCAGTCAGCAGCCGCAGCCCTTCGGCGAGGAACTTACGCTCGCGCCGGCGATGCTTCTTGTCGCGCAAGCTGCGCAAGTATTTGACCGTTTCGTTGGAAAAGCCGGTGATCGTGCGGCGCATGTCGGTCCTTCGAGACGGGCCTTCGCTACGCTCAGTCCCTCCTCAGGACGAGCGGGTCAATTTCTAATTCCGTTCATCCTGAGGAACGACTGAGGAGCTCCCGCTGGGAGCGTCTCGAAGGGCGCGTCAGTCTTCGCCGAAGCCGCTTTCGATCATCGCCGCGAGATCCGCCAGCATGCGCTCCGCCTGCTCGCCGGTGACGGTCAGCTCGATCGTGTCGCCCATGGCCGCGCCGAGCATCATCAGGCCGAGGATCGAGCCGCCCGCGGCGCTGTGCCCGTCCTTGGCCACGCGCACCTCGCACCCTTCGAGAGCCGCGACCGCGTTGACGAACTTGGCGCTCGCCCGGGCGTGCAAGCCACGCTTGTTGACGATCACGATATCCCGGCTGGCCTCTCCCACAGCCGTCTCTCCCGCAGCTTTCGAGCTCATGCCTCCTGCCCGAGGAATTCGGACGCGATCGTGATGTAATTGCGCCCCGCATCGCGCGCGGCGGCGGCGGCGGCGGCCAGCTCCATGTCCTTGCGCGCCCCGGCCAGGCGAATCAGCATCGGCAGGTTGATGCCGGCAATCACCTCGGTCTTGCCGCGCTTGAGCAGCGAGATCGCCAGGTTGGAGGGCGTGCCGCCGAACAGGTCGGTCAGAATGACCACGCCGGTGCCGCTGTCGACCTTCTTGATCGCCTGGGCGATTTCCTTGCGCCGGGCTTCCATGTCGTCATGCGGACCGATGCACACGGTGGCGACATCGCTCTGGATGCCGACCACATGCTCCATTGCATTGACGAATTCCTCGGCCAGGCGGCCGTGGGTGACCAAGATCATGCCGATCATGAAATTGAACTACTCGTCAAAGCGGGCCTGCAGGTCTGGCGTCACCAGTCGCCGGGTCAAATCGGGAGCAGTTCACGGCTGTTGCGGCCCTTCGATCAGTTCGGCAGCGCGCGACCCGAGGTTGCGGTGGAGGACCGTGGGCGAAAATCCGCCGTCGCGCAAGGCCTGCGCGATCCGCTCCGCCATGTACACCGACCGATGCCGCCCGCCGGTGCAGCCGAAGGCGATGTTGACGTAGCTTTTGCCCTGCGCGGCGTAACGCGGGAGCAGCTCGAGCAGCAAGTCGCTGATCTTCGCGAACACCGAGGCGAATGCCGCGTCGCGCTCGATACGCGCGCCGACGCCCGCTTCCAGCCCGGTCAGGTCGCGCAGCTCTGGTTCCCAGTGCGGGTTGTCGAGGAAGCGCACGTCGAATACCAGGTCCGCCACCGGCGGCATGCCGCGCGCAAACCCGAAGCTCGTTACCGTGACCGTCATCGGCTGAGGCGAGCTCGGCGCAAACAGCTCGCGGATGCGCAGCTGCAGATCGTTGGTGGTGAACAAGGTGGTGTCGATCAGCACGTCGGCCCACCCCCGCAAGGGCGCCAGCAGCTCGCGTTCCGCCTGGATTCCCGACGCGACCGGCAGGTCCTGCGCCAGCACGTGGCGGCGGCGGGTCTCGTTGAAGCGGCGCTCCAGCTCGTGCCCCGCGCAATCGAGGAACAGCGTGGTCACCATCACGTCGCCGCGTGCCCCCAGCTTCTTGACCCGCTCGATCACCTCGTCGGGCACGAACCCGCGGGTCCGGCAATCGAACCCGATCGCCAGTGCGTGATCGGGCCCGTCGCCGCCGACCAGCCGCCCGACCAGCCGCACCGGAAAGTTGTCGATCGCTTCCCAGCCGAGGTCCTCAAGCTCGTGCAACGCGGTCGTCTTGCCCGCGCCGAGCATTCCGGTGACGAGCAGGATGCGCTGACGGGCCGGGGGGCGGGCAGGGGGCGATTCGCTTGCCATCGGCGCGTGGTTTGCCGCCGCGCCTGATAAATGTGAAGTGCGCGGTGCTCAGCTCAATCCGTGGCGCGCCAGCGCGTGCTCGACGCGGAGCGCCAGCACCGGGCTGCCCGGCCACAGCCGCACGAGCGGCAACTGGCGGCCGAGCAGTGCCTGGAGCTCGATCGTCTCGGGATAGCGCGGCGCCTGAGGATCGAGCCGCACGGCCAGTGCGAGCGGCGCCGACGTGGCGGGATACCGCACCAGCCCGACGTTGCGCACCTCGAGCAGCCCGGCAATGTTCGGCGGAGGCAGCGCCCACAGCCATCCGGCGCGCGCTTCCAGTTCGACCCCGTCATCGCCGATAAGCGCCGCGCCGCGGTCGATCAGCGCCAGCGCCAGGCTCGACTTGCCGCAGCCCGGGGGGCCTTCGATCAGCACTCCGCGGCCACCGATCGCAACGCAGCTCGCCTGGTGCAAGGTCATGCCGCGGGCAGCTCGAGCACCAGGCACGCGCCGGCATCGCCGTCGCCGCGGTCGGCCACCCTGAGCGAACCGTCATGCGCCTCCGCAATCGCGCGGGCGATGGCGAGGCCGAGCCCGCTGTGATTGCCGAACCCTTCGGCCTCGGGGCGTACCGAGTGGAACCGGGCGAAAACCTTTTCGCGTTCGTCGGGCGGGATGCCCGGCCCGTGGTCCGAAAAGCTCGCCACCACCCGGTCGGACTGGCGCCGCACCGCGATGGTGACTTGCCCGTCCGGCGGCGAGAATGTGACCGCGTTGTCGATCAGGTTGTCGACCACTCTCTCGATCCTGATCGGTGCCCCCATGACCCGGGTCGAGCCGCCTTCGCGGACCAGTTCCACCGCATGGCCGGCGTTGAGGCCGCGGTCGTCGCGCGCGCGGACCACGTTCTCGATCAGGCTGGCGAGGTCGATGCGCTCGAATGTCGCCCGGCTCAGCTCGCCTTCGATCCGGCTCGCCTCGGAAATTTCGCTGACCAGCCGGTCGATTCGCCGGACGTCGTGGCTGGCGATCTCAGTCAATTGCGCGCGCAGTTCGCCGTCGGGCACGCGGGCGAGTGATTCGAGCGCGCTGCGCAGCGAGGCGAGCGGGTTCTTGATTTCGTGCGCGACATCGGCGGCGAAGCTTTCGACCGCGTCGATTCGCTGCCGCAGCGCCGCGGTCATGTCGCTGACCGCGCGGGCGAGCACGCCGATCTCGTCGCGGCGCTCCTGCATACGCGGCACTTCGACCTCGCGCGCGCGGCCCAGCCGCACGCGCACCGTCGCGCGTCCAAGGCGGCGCAACGGCTCGATGATCGTGCGCGCCAGATAGAGCGAAAGCACGGTGGACAAGGCCAGGGCGATGGCCATGATCGTCAGCAGCGAGGTTCGCGCATCGCGCACCGCCTGGGTGATGTCGGTTGCGTTGCGTGTGGTCAGCAAAGTCGCGCCCTTGATCCCCACCGGCGCCGCGGCGGTGATCACCGGGCTGCCGTCGGGCGCGCGGCGCAGCTCGACTTGCGTACGCTGCTGTTCATGCGCGCGCGCGACCTCGGGCCAGCCGCTGGCATCGTGCTTGCCGGGTTCGCGATAGGACGGCGGCGACGGTGCGCCGACAAGGAAGTCCACCACCCGGTCCAGGCCCCGGGCCAGGTCCTGCGGCCACGGCTGGCTCGCCGGATCGTCGAACTGGAACGAGGGCGAGGCGAGGACGAAGCTGTCCGCCTGCAATTTGCCGTGGGCGTCGAACATGCGCACTCGCATATGCTGTTCCTTGCCGATCTGGACCATCACCGCGGCCTGGCGCTGAAGGGTCGCCCCGGCGAGCGCCTCGGCGGTGATTTGCGCCTCGATGCGGGCCAGCTTGTAACGTTCGGACAGCAGTTGCCGGCGATAGGAATCGAGGAAGAACAGGCTGCCCGCCAGCAGCATCAGCGGGATCAGGTTGACCGCCAGGATACGGGTCGTGAGCGAGGTATTGAGCGGGAAGACGAGCCGCTCGAAGCGTCCGCCGGCGGCGTCGTCCTCAGCCATCGGAAAAGCTGTAGCCCGCGCCGTAGAGCGTCTCGATCCCGCCGAACTCGGGGTCGGCCGCGCGGAACTTGCGGCGCAGGCGTTTGATGTGGCTGTCGACGGTGCGGTCGTCGACGAACACGTCGTCGGGATAAGCGGCGTCCATCAGCTGGTTGCGGCTCTTGATCACGCCTGGGCGCTGGGCCAGCGCCTCCAGGATCAGGAACTCGGTGACCGTCAGCGAGACGTTCTGCCCGTCCCACGTGACCCGGTGGCGCGAGGGGTCCATCGTCAATCGCCCGCGGTCGATCGCAGGGCTTTGCCCGGCGCTGCGCGCCTCGTCCGCGCCCGCTTCGGGCAGTGGGCCGGCACGCCGTAGGATCGCGCGCACACGCGCAAGCAGCAGCCGCTGGCTGAACGGCTTGGCGATGTAATCGTCGGCGCCCATCGCCAGGCCGGCTTCCTCGTCCTGTTCCTGGTCCTTGCTGGTCAGGAAGATCACCGGCAGGTCAGAGGTTTCGCGCAGCCGCCGGAGCAGCTCCATCCCGTCCATCCGCGGCATCTTGATGTCGAACACGGCCAGGTCGGGCGGATTCTCGGTCAGCGCCTTGAGCGCCGCCTCGCCGTCGGAATAGACGCGCGTGGCATAACCTTCGGCCTGCAGCGCGATCGACAGCGTGGTCAGGATATTGCGGTCGTCGTCGACCAGCGCGATACTGCGCGGCTGCTCGCCGGGGGCGCTGGGCACGGTTTCGTCGCGGGTCATGCCCGGCCCGGACTACCCGCTTACCCGGCGGCGCACAATTAGCGCCGTGGGCGGGCCCCGCGGTCGCCATCTAAAGGCCTGTCGATGCACGGGAAAGTGGCGGGCCGGCGCGCGCAAGCAGGTTCATTTGACGGCGGACTGGCGCCCGCCTATGCGGACCACCGTCAAAGTACGGACGCGCCTCAGAGCGGTGCCTGCTTTCCGTGCAGCCTTGGGAGACCACCTGGTGACCGTTTCACTTCGCGTACCGCTCTCCGCGCAGGGGATCGACACCCGCGCACGGATCCACGCCAATTTCGGCACCGCAGCGCTTGTCGAAGAGGCGGTGCGCAATGGCGAGGGCGCGCTCGCGGCGCATGGCCCGCTGGTGGTCAAGACCGGCCTGCACACCGGGCGGTCGGCCAAGGACAAGTTCATCGTGCGCGACGCCGAGACCGAGAACACGGTATGGTGGGGCAAGACCAACGTACCCATGACGCCCGAGCATTTCGCCGCGCTCAAGGCCGATTTCATGGCCGCGCTGGCGGACAAGCCGACGCTTTATGTGGCGGACTTGTTCGGCGGCTCGCAGCCCGAGCACCGCGTCAATGTGCGCGTGATCAACGAGCTGGCGTGGCACAACCTGTTCATCCGCACGCTGCTGGTGCGTCCGAGCGCCGAGCAGCTGGCGGGGTTCGAGCCGGAATACACGATCATCGACTTGCCCAGCTTCCGGGCCGATCCGGCGCGCCACGGCAGCCGCGGCGAGACCGTCATCGCGGTCAACTTCACCGACAAGCTGATCCTGATCGGCGGCACCAAATACGCCGGCGAGATGAAGAAGAGCGTGTTCGGCATCCTCAATTACCTGCTCCCGGCGCAGCGCGTCATGCCGATGCATTGCAGCGCCAACATCGGGCCTGACGGCAAGACCGCGGTGTTCTTCGGCTTATCTGGAACCGGCAAGACTACCCTGTCGGCCGATGCCAGTCGCACGCTGATCGGCGATGACGAGCACGGTTGGTCGGACACCGCGGTGTTCAATTTCGAGGGCGGTTGTTACGCAAAGATGATCCGCCTGTCGGCCGAGGCCGAGCCGGAGATCTACGCCACCAGCCGCATGTTCGGGACCGTGCTCGAAAACGTGGTGATGGACCCCGAGACCCGCGATCTCGACTTCGACGACAACTCGCTCGCGGAGAACAGCCGCGGCGCCTATCCGATCGAGTTCATCCCCAACACCTCGGACAAGAACCTCGGCCCGGTGCCCTCGAATGTGGTCATGCTGACCGCGGACGCGTTCGGGGTGTTGCCGCCGATCGCGCGGCTGACGCCCGACCAGGCGATGTACCACTTCCTGTCGGGCTACACCGCCAAAGTCGCCGGCACCGAGATCGGCGTAACCGAGCCCGAGGCGACCTTCAGCACTTGCTTCGGCGCGCCGTTCATGCCGCGCCACCCGTCGATCTATGGCAACCTGCTCAAGGAACGGATCGCCAAGGGCGGGGTCCAGTGCTGGCTGCTCAACACCGGGTGGACCGGCGGCAAGTACGGCACCGGCAAGCGAATGCCGATCAAGGCCACCCGCGCGCTGCTCAATGCCGCGCTCGACGGGTCGCTCAACGATGCCGAGTTTCGCAAAGACGCCAATTTCGGGTTCGACGTGCCGGTTACCGTGGCGGGGGTCGACAGCGCGATCCTCGATCCGCGGGCGACCTGGGCCGACAAAGATGCCTACGACGCGACCGCGGGGCGGCTGGTGCAACTGTTCGTGGACAATTTCGCCCAGTTCGAAGCCCACGTCGACGAAAGCGTCCGCCAGGCCGCCCCGCAAGCGGCCTGACGCTTCCGCCGGTAACCATTCAGCGGTCGGCCGTCGGCGGCCGCAGCCGCCCGCGGCCGCGCGGTCTCAAGCGAGCATCGATGCGGGCACCTTCCCGCCGTTGTCGGCCAGTTGCTGCATCGTCGCCTTGTGAAGCCAGATGTTGTCCTCGGCCGAACCCGAATAGTCGGTCCGCCCCAGCTCCTTCGCCAGCTCCTGGCGGTGCGCGAAGCTCGAATCGAGCCCGACGAGCTTCATCAGATCGACGATCGAGGTGCGCCAGTTGAGATTGTCGGCGCCGGGCATCGCATCGAGCTGTGCCTCGACATCGACCGGCGCGCCCGGCTGAGGCTGCGGTGCTGTCGCGGGGGCGCCGGCTTGGGCTTGCGGGATAGGTTGCGCGGCGGCCTTGTGGCCAAAGATGGCGTCGCGGATCGAACTGAAAATTCCCATGGCTGATCTCCTGCCTCCCGGCCTCTAAACGGCCGGCGCGGAAAAAGGGCCACGCCGAGTGGGCGCAATCGCGCGCAATCGGCGGGAATGTCCAACTTCAGGCACGTCTGGCGGTCGAAGTCGGCGCTGCCCGCGACTTCAGCGGATCGGGCAGGCCGGATCGAGCCGGAAATCGAGGTAGTTGTCGGCCGCGCGCATCAGTTCGTCAGTCTCGTTCTCGAAGAAGTGGTTGGCGCGGGGGATTTCCTCGTGGTGGATGGTGATGTGCTTCTGGGTGCGCAGCTTTTCGACCAGCTTCAGCACCGAGTTTGGCTGGACCACTGTGTCCGCGCTCCCCTGGATGAAGATGCCCGAGGCGGGGCACGGGGCGAGGAACGAGAAATCGTACATGTTGGCGGGCGGGGCGACCGAGATGAACCCGCGAATCTCCGGCCGCCGCATCAGCAGCTGCATCCCGATCAGCGCCCCGAAGCTGACCCCCGCGACCCACGTGGTCTGCGCCTCGGGGTGGATCGACTGGACCCAGTCGAGCGCGCTGGCGGCGTCCGACAATTCGCCGATGCCGTTGTCGAAGCTGCCCTGGCTGCGCCCGACGCCGCGGAAATTGAACCGCAGCGTGGCGAAGCCGCGGTCGGCGAAGGTCTTGTAGAGCCGCTGGACGATGCGGTCGTTCATCGTCCCCCCGCCCTGCGAGTGCGGGTGGAGGATCATCGCCACCGGTGCGCGCGGACGCGGGGCGGGGGCATAACGGCCTTCGAGGCGGCCTTCGGGGCCGGGAAAGATAACAGAGGGCATGGGCTAGCTCTTGATCGCGGGATCGGCGCCCGGGTGGCGCGCCTGACGTGGCCGGCTATATAGGGTTCGTGCTGATTTTCGCAATTCCCGCGCGATGACCCGAGTCTATCTCGATCATGCGGCCACCACGCCGCTGCGGCCCGAGGCGGCCGAGGCAATGGCACACGGCTTTGCCATGTGGGCCAACCCGTCGAGCCCGCACGGCGAAGGGCGAGCCGCGCGTGCCGCGCTCGAGGACGCCCGGGCGCGCATCAAGGCGGCGCTCGGGTGGGACGGCGAGGTGATCCTGACAAGCGGGGCGAGCGAGGCGCTGGCGATCGGGCTGGGGCGGGCGAAGGCGGATCGACGGCTGGTTTCGGCGGTCGAGCACGATGCGGTGTTTCGGGCCGCGCCCGATGCCGAAGTGCTGCCGGTGGCGCGCGCGGCGGGCGAGGCCGGGTCGCTCGATCTCGACGCGCTGTCCGCCGCGCTGCGTCGGCCCGGCCGGGCGATTGTCGCGGTCCAGTCGGTCAATTCCGAAACCGGCACGCTGCTGCTGCTGCCGCTCGGGCCCAATCCGGCGATCGACATGGTCCGCGAGGCGGGCGGCCTGGTCCTCGCCGATTGCGCACAATCGGCCGGCAAAGTGCAGCTGCCCGATGCCGACATGGCGGTCGTCTCGGCGCACAAGCTGGGCGGACCGGTCGGGATCGGCGCGCTGCTGGTCAAGGATTTCGCGATGCTCGAGCCGAGCGGCGGGCACGAGCGCGGCTATCGCCCCGGCACCGAGAACCTGCCCGCCGCGCTCGGCTTCGCCGCCGCGCTCGAAGCCGGCGGGGTCGAGCACTGGGCGACCACTTACATCCAGCGTTACGAGCTCAAGGACGCGCTCGATTGCCACGGCGAATTGCTCAGCCCGGGGCCGCAATGCTCACACATCATCGCGGTGGCCTCGCATCGCTTCACCGCGCCGGTGCTACTGATCAAGCTCGACGCGCTGGGGTTTGCGGTCTCGGCGGGCAGCGC
>JBDSDC010000007.1:0-5602 GCA_039920725.1 Croceibacterium sp.
CCCGGCTACGAGCGCGCGCTTGCCGCGGTGCTCGGCCGCGATGCGAGGGCGCCGCTCGGCAGTCCCGCGGCGGGCGCGTCCGGCCGGTTCTGGACCGGCGCCGCCACCCCCGCGGCGGTCACCGACTCGCTCGCCGCACACGTCGGGAAATGCCCGCCCGAACTTGCCGCGCGGCTAGCGCTGGTCCACGTCGTGGACGCCGACGACGGGCGCGCGCTGGGCCCCGGCGAATGGCTGGTGACGCGCGACGGACGGCTGAGGCGGTGGGACGGGTTCGTCGCGCACGGCGAAGGCGCCGCCGAGGCCGCGCGACTCGAAGCCGACAACCGCTTTGCCGCGCTCGACGCGGAGCTGCCCGGCAAACGCCAGGCGGCGCAGGCGGCCGAGGCCGCGCAAGCCGCCGCGCAGGCCGAGCTGGCCGACCTGCAGCGCGCGCTGGTCGCCGACGAGCGCGAAGTCACGCTGGCCGGAGAGGCCGAGCGCCAGGCTCTGCGCGCGCTCGACCAGGCCGAAGCCGAGCGCGATCGGCGCGCCGCGCGGGCCGAAGAGCTGGCCGCCGCGCTGGCCGCGCTCGCCGAACAGCGGACCGGCGCTGAGGCCGACATGGCCGCCGCGCACGAGCGCCGCGCCGCGCTGCCCGATCCGCAGGCCGGACGCGGCGCGCTCACTGCGGCGCAGGCGCAGCAGGACGCCGCGCGGACTGGCTACCAGACAGCGCTCGCCGCGCTTGCCGCCCATGACCAGGCACTCGCGGTGGCGCGTGAGCGGACCGGGGCGCAACGCGCCGACATGGCCGGGTGGCAGGCGCGCGCCGGCGATGCCGCCGGCCGGCTCGCCGAAACCGCGCGGAGGCTTGAGGAGATCGCCGAGGAGCGCGCGGTTGTTGCCGCCAAGCCCGCCGCACTGCTGCGCGAGATCGAGAGCGGCGACGAAGTGCGCCGGCGGATCGCCGCCGAGCTGGCCGAAGCCGAAGCGGCGGTCCAAGCCATCGGAGCCGAGGCTCACGCGGCGGACGAGGTGCTGGCCGAAGCCAGCGAGGCACTGGCGTCGGCGCGCGAGACCCGCGCCGGAGCCGCCGCGCGCGCCGAAAGCGCCGAGACCCGCCGCGCCGAGATGGCGCGCATCTCGGGCGAACGCTTCCAGTGCCCGCCCCCGCTGCTGTCCGACCAGTTCGGTTTTGCGCCGGGCAGCGTGGCGGGCAACGCCGAGGAATCCGCCGCCCACGAAGCCTTGCTGGCGGACCGCGAACGGATCGGCCCGGTCAACCTGGTCGCCGCTGACGAACTGGCGCGGATGGAGAGCGAGCATGGCACGAGCACCGCCGAGCGGGCCGAGCTGACCGAAGCGGTCAACCGGCTGCGCGGCGCCATCGGCAATCTCAACCGCGAAGGGCGCGAGCGGCTGCGCGCCGCGTTCGAAGACGTCGACCGGCATTTCCGGCGCCTGTTCACCCGCCTGTTCGAAGGCGGCCAGGCACACCTCGCGCTGATCGATTCGGACGATCCGCTGGAGGCGGGGCTGGAGATCTACGCCCAGCCGCCGGGCAAGCGGCTGCAATCGCTGACGCTGCTGTCGGGCGGCGAGCAGGCGCTGACCGCGATCGCGCTGATCTTCGCGCTGTTCCTCACCAACCCGGCGCCGATCTGCGTGCTCGACGAAGTCGATGCGCCGCTCGACGACGCCAATATCGAGCGCTTCTGCGACCTGCTCGACACAATGGTCGGCGAAACTCGCACCCGCTACCTGATCGTCACTCACAACGCGGTCACGATGAGCCGAATGCACCGCCTGTTCGGCGTGACGATGGTCGAGCGCGGGGTCAGCCGGCTGGTCAGCGTCGACCTGGGCGCGGCGGAGGAATTGCTCGCGGCGGAGTAGCCGTTCAGCCCTCGAAATCCGCAATCGGCTTCAGCACGCCGTAACTCTCCTCGCTCGGCTCCTGGCCGAGCGGCGGCAGCTCTACAGGGTCTTCCTTGACCTCCTTGTCGGGCACCCGGTCGAGCAAGTCACGGATCAGCGTCAGGCGGCCGAGCTTCTGGTCGTTGAAGTCGACCAGCGTCCACGGCGCGTTGCGGGTGTGGGTCGCCTTGAGCATGGCTTCGCGCGCCTGGGTGTAGGCGTCGTACTTGGTCCGCGCGGCGAGGTCGATCGGGGAGAGCTTCCACCCCTTGAGCGGGTCGTCGCGGCGCTCGGCGAAGCGCTTCTCCTGCTTCGACTGGTCGCAGCACAGCCAGTACTTGAACAGCAGCACGCCGTCGTCGGTCAGCAGCTTCTCGAACACCGGCGCGGCCTTTAGGAAGGCGGCGACCTGGGCCGGCTTGGCATAGCCCATCACCGCCTCGATGCCCGCGCGGTTGTACCAGCTGCGGTCGAACAGCGCGATCTCGCCGGCGCCGGGCAGTTGCGCGATGTAGCGCTGAAAGTACCATTGCCCGGTCTCGTGCTCGGTCGGCTTGGCGAGCGCGACGTGCTGGACCTGGCGTGGATTGAGGTGCTGGCGGATCGCCTCGATCACCCCGCCCTTGCCCGCGCTGTCGCGCCCTTCGATCACGACCACGATGCGCGTGCCGGTCGCCTGGGCCCAGCGGGCGAGCTCGACCAGCTCGCGCTGCATCGGCTCGATCGCCTTGTCGTAGGCTTTGCCCTTGAGATGCCCCATCGCTAGCCCAAGATCGCCCGCGGCCCCGAACCCTTCGCGCCCATCCTGTCGTCCTTGTTGTAGAGCTGGCACTTGCTCAGCGACAGGCACCCGCAGCCGATGCACTGGTCGAGCTGGTTGCGCGCGCGGCTGAGCAGGTTGATCCGCTGGTCGATCTCGAACCGCATCCGCCGGCTGACTTGCTGCCAGTCGCTCAGCGTCGGCGCGCGGCCGTGGGGGAGCGAGGCGAGCTGGGTCTCGATCTCGTGCAGGGCCAGCCCAAGCCGCTGGGCGATGACGATGAAACCGACCCGGCGGAGGTCGGAGCGCAGGAAGCGCCGCTGGTTGCCCGCGCTGCGCAGCGGTCGCAACAGGCCCTTGTCCTCGTAGAACCGGATCGCGGACACCGCGACGCCGCTGCGCGACGACAGCTGGCCGATGGTAATGGTCGGGTCCGCGAGCATAACGGCCGTCTCTCCCTAACCTCAAGCTATCTTGAGGTCGCTGCGGGAGCAAGGGGCCGGAGGAAATAATATCGAACCGCGCTTGCTTGCGAGGCGCTCAGAAGCTCTCTTCGTAAACCCGCGAGATGTCGCCGTTCCATTCCCCGTGGAACTTGTCGAGCAGGCGCTGGGCGGGGACTTTGCCGCTGGCGACGATCTCGTGCAGCGGCTCGAGATAGCCGACTTCGTTGTCGCCCGCGGCATCCAGCTGAGCGCGCGCCGCCAGCCCGCCGCGGGCGATCGCAAGCGCCTCGCGGGCCACGTCGCGCAAGGTCCCGCCGCCCGGGACCGGCGCATCGAGCGCGAGCCTGGGCACCGCGCCGCGCAGCGTCTCGCGTTCGTCCATGGTCCAGTGCTTGACCAGGTCCCACGCGGCGCCGAGCGCGGTGTCGTCATACAGCAAGCCGACCCACAGCGCGGGCAGCGCACAGATCTGGCTCCACGGCCCTCCGTCGGCGCCGCGCATCTCGAGAAAGCTCTTGAGCCGGACTTCGGGAAAGGCGGTCGAGAGGTGGTCGGTCCAGTCGTCCGCCGTGGGCAGTTCCCCCGGCAGCACCGAGAGCTTGCCGGCGAGAAAGTCGCGGAAGCTGTGCCCGGCGGCATCGATGTACTGGCCGTCGCGGAACACGAAGTACATCGGCACGTCGAGCATGTAGTCGACGTAGCGTTCGTAGCCGAACCCGTCGTCGAACACGAACGGCAGCATCCCGGTGCGGTGCGGATCGGTGTCCGACCAGATGTGGCTGCGATAGCTGAGGAACCCGTTGGGGCGGCCTTCGGTGAACGGCGAGTTGGCGAACAGCGCGGTGGCGAGCGGCTGCAGCGCCAGACTGGTCCGGAACTTCTTGGCCATATCGGCCTCGGACGCATAGTCGAGGTTGGTCTGGATCGTGCAAGTCCGCAGCATCATGTCGAGGCCCATCGTGCCGACCCGCGGCATGTGCCGCAGCATGATCGCATAGCGCCCCTTGGGCATCACCGGCAGCTCATCGCGGCGTTTGTCGGGCCACATCCCCAGGCCGAGGTAGCCCAGGCCCAGCGCGTCGCCGACTTCCTTGACCTGTTGCAAGTGGCGGCCGGTTTCGGCGCAGGTCTGGTGGAGGCTTTCGAGCGGCGCACCCGACAGCTCGAGCTGCCCCGCGGGCTCGAGGCTGACGTTGCCGTCGGGGCCCGCCAGCGCGATAACATTGCCGCCTTCGAACACCGGCTGCCAGCCATAGCGGGTAAGCGCGATGAGCAGCGCGTGGATGCCGCCCTTTTCCTCGTAGGACGGCGCATGATGATCGCCGAGGGCATAGACCAGCTTTTCGTGCTCGGTGCCGATCCGCCACGCCGCGCGCGGCTTTTCGCCCGCCTGCATCGGTGCGATCAGCTGCTCGCGCCGCTCGATCGGCGGCTCCGTCCCCTCGGTCGCCTTGCGCGTACTCATCGAGCGCGCCGTTAGAGGCAACACGCGGGGTGCGCTAGAACAAAACGCTACCAGTCGCCGGCCACCGCCATCCACAGGCTGGTGGCCGCGATGGCGGCGGTCTCGCCGCGCAGGATGCGCGGGCCGAGGGTGATCGCGCGGGCTTGCGGCAGCGCCCGGATCGCGGCGCGCTCGGCATCATCGAAGCCGCCTTCGGGGCCGATCAGCAGCGCGGCCGGCCCGGTGGCCGCGGCGAACGCCTGGGCAGCCGGCGCGCCGCCCTGCTCGTCGGCGAAGAACAGCGCGCGCTCCGCCGGCCACGCCTGCAGCAGGGCGCCGAGCTTGACCGGCTCGGCCAGCTCGGGAAGCGCGGTGCGCGCGCATTGCTCGGCCGCTTCGACGGTGATCGCCCTCGCGCGCTCGAGGTTGAGCTTGTCGGCCACGCAGCGGCGGGTCAGCAGCGGCTGGATCCGCGCCACGCCCAGCTCGCTGGCCTTTTCGAGCACCAGGTCGAAGCGGTCCTTCTTGAGCAGCGCGGCGCACAGCCACACGTCGGGCACCGGCTCGCGCGGGCGGAGCTGCAGGGTGAGGCGCATAGTCAGTGTGCGCTTGCCCGCCTCGGTCACTTCGGCGGCCCACTCGCCGGTCTGGTCGTCGCACAGCACCACCGCGGTGCCCGGCGCCGCGCGCATCACGCGCAGCAAGTAATGCGCCTGCGGCCCGTCCAGCGAGACCGCCTCGCCCGCGCCGAGACGCTGGCTGACGAATAGCCGCGGCGCGCTGCGCGGGGGCCAGGCGGGGGTCGCGGGCATAAGCGCGGCTGTACCCAGTTCGTCATCCCCGCGGAAGCTGGGACCCAGTGCGGCGCTGCTCTGGGTTCCCGCTTTCGCGGGAATGACGATGAGTTTAGGGCGTACCGGTGAATCAGACCATCGTCCCCGACACCCAGCATCGCGGGCTGGTCGCGCGGCTGCCGCAGAGGCTGCGCGATCTGGCGCAGCTGGCGCGGTTCGACCGCCCGATCGGCTGGTGGCTGCTGTTCTGGCCGTGCGC
>JBDSDC010000008.1:0-9483 GCA_039920725.1 Croceibacterium sp.
CTCGCGTCCGACACTTCCAGCCCGCCGAACTTGGCCTTCCACGCATAGTAGGTCGCGCTCGACAGGCTGTGCTTGCGGCACAGCTCCGTCACCACCGCGCCCGCCTCGGCCTCCTTCAAGATGCCGATGATCTGCTCTTCCGTAAACTGCTTCCGCTTCATCTGTCCGTCCCTTCGATGGGTCGGACTCTAGCTCCAACTGGATGAAAAACGGGGGTCACGTCACGGGCGACAAAGTGCGGAAACGGTTAGAGCCCGATCCGCTCGAAGCCCAACGAGTTGAGCAAATTTTTCGCCTGCGGCTGGAAGGCGACGGCGAGCGCGGCCCGCTCGGGACGAATTTGATCACCGAGTGGCTGAACACTCATGGCCATCGAACCAGATCCGGCAAGCTCTTTTACAACAGCTTCGTCCATCGGATCCTTACCGACGAGGTCTACGCTGGGCGATATTGGAGCAACCGCAAAATCACTAAGACTGGGAGGGTGCGCCCAAAGGAAGAGTGGATACTGACGCCCGTCGATCCCATCGTCAGCGAAGAGGATTACGCAAGGGTGCAGGTTATTTTGGCAGCGTGCCGCCCACACGTAACCCCACCAAGGACGATCACAAACGACGTACTTTTGTCTGGACTTTGCTTCTGCCAAAATTGTCAGAATCCCTTGGTCAGTGCGAGCGGCACAGGGCGTGTCAAGGTGTACGACTATTACGTTTGCTCCTCTAGGAAAGGTCGCGGGCGCTCCGCGTGCGCTGCCCCGGTAAGCATCAGTCAAGACCGTCTGGACGATCTCGTCATCGAAGCTCTTTGCTCTGAGCTTTTGGTCCCATCGCGCATGAGTGACATCCTCACTCGGGTGAGGAAGCGGCGTAAGGAGAAAACGACAAAGCGGTCGGGAGAGCTCGCTCAGCTCCAGGAAGAGCAAAGGTCAATTCAGAGGCAGTTAGACCGCCTCATCCGCGCCATCGTCGACGGAACGCTCACGCCCACTCCCTCTGTGCGACAATCGCAAGACGACCTCGAAGACCGGTTCGGGCGGGTGTGTTCGCTGATCTCCGCCAAGAAGGCCTCGGAGGACGTGGACCTCTCGGGGCTGACCACTAACGAGGCTGCCGAACGCTGTGCAATTTTGCACTCTAAGCTGCGCCAGGCGCCGATCCAGATTCGCAAACGGTACGTACGGGCTTTCGTGTCGCGGGTCGTGGTTGGGAGCAAAGGAGTTGCGCTGGAAGGTGGGGGCACGAACGCTGCCGAGCTGATTTGTCGCGTAAAATCAGATGCTGAGAGCCGAGTGGGGCCGGTTCAGTCTTCCATCCGGAAGTGGCGGAGCGGGAGGGATTCGAACCCTCGATACGCTTTTGACGTATACACACTTTCCAGGCGTGCGCCTTCGACCGCTCGGCCACCGCTCCGCATGCCGCACGGCGCGATCCGGCGCGGCGACAAGGGCGCGCACCTAGCGGGGCCGACCTGCCAATTCAAGCGGTTGCCCCCATCGCCTTGTCGGCATAGGCCCAAGCGATGACGCGCAGGTTCGGAGTGGCCCCGTCGGCGGCGGAGATCGAGGCGCTGGCGCGCGCCGCGCTGGCCCGCTTGCCGGAGGTGTTCGCGGCGCATCTCGGCGATGTCGTGCTGCAGGTCGAGGATTTCGCTGACAGGCAGCTGTTGGCAGATCTGGGGCTAGAGGATCCGTTCGAGCTGAGCGGGGTGTACGAGGGGGTACCGCTGCACGAACGCAGCGTGTCCGACAGCGGCCGCCTGTCCGACCGCATCCGGCTGTTCCGCGGCGCCATCCTCGACGAGTGGATCGCGCGCGGCGACGAGACTTTGGAGACGCTGGTGGCGCACGTGCTGATCCACGAAGTGGGCCACCACTTCGGCTTGTCGGACGAGACGATGCACGCGCTTGAGGATGCGGCCGCGGCGGAGCAGGATGGAACGCGATGAAGCGCCTGCTTTCCCTCGCCCTGCTGGCCGCCCCCGCCGCCGCGCAAGCGCCGCCCACACCCCTGACTCCAACCTCGATCGTCGCCGCCGCGCCGACAGCGGAGTGGAAGGCGATCGACCCGGCCGACTTGCTGGTGATGACCCTGGCGCCCGATGCGGCGGGCCAACCGCGCACGGTGACGATCCAGCTCATCCCGCCGCCGTTCAGCCGGGGCTGGACCGGCAACATCCGCCGCCTCGCCAAGGCGCACTGGTGGGACGGGACCAGCGTCTACCGCGTGGTCGACAACTGGGTCACGCAATGGGGCGACGGCGAGGACAATCCGGCCAAGGCCAAGCCGCTGCCGGCGGGGCTGAAAGTGGTCCCGGAGAGCGAATATGCGATAGCGGCGATAGCGACTGAACCGAACTTCGACGATTGGACCGATGGCGACCCGGTAATCGATGACAATTACGCCATTGGTCGATTCTGGCACGGATGGCCCCTTGGTCGCACCTATCCAGGTGGGCCGGGGACAGTGGTTCAGAACTGGCCGATCCATTGCTACGGCACCGTCGGCGTCGCCCGCGACCTCGACAGTACCGGCACGGGCGCCGAGCTTTACGCGGTGATCGGGCAGGCGCCGCGCCAGCTCGACCGCAATATCGCCGTGGTCGGCCGGGTGATCGAGGGGATCGAGAACCTCTCCACGCTGCCGCGCGGCAAAGGCGCGGCCGGGGTGTACGACGATCCCAGGTTGCGCGTGCCGATCCTCTCGGTCCGCCTCGGCAACGAGCTGCCCGAGCCGCCCCGGTTCGAGTATCTCGACACCGCGGGCGCCACTTTCGCCCGCTACGTCAATGTTTCCGCCAACCGCCATGATCCGTTCTACAAAGTGCCGGCCGGCGGGATCGACATCTGCAATGCCAAAGTGCCGATCCGGCGCGTGCCGCAATGAGCGGGCCTGTGGGCGACACCGTGAGCTTCAGTGGTCCGCTGCTGTCCGTGGTGATCGAGGAAGGCTACGATCCGATGGGCTTCGTCGCGGTCACCGGCGCGGCGGCCGAGGCCGTTGCCGCGCACGAGTTTGCCCGCCGGCTGCAGCTGGGCCAGCGGCGCGGGTTCGGCTCGGTCAAGGTCACGGTCCGGCTCGGCGACACCCGCTGGCAGACCTCGCTGTTCCCGCAGAAGGGCGGCGGCTGGTTCCTGCCAGTCAAGAAGCCTGTCCGTCTGGCCGAGCGGCTGGACTACGGCGATACGCTCGCGGTCGAACTGGAACTACACTAAACCCGCTCCGCCTCCGCCACCGCGTCGCTCGCGCGCAGCGCACTGACGATGCGCGTCAGGTGCGCCAGGTCGTGGACTTCCAGCTCGACCTCGTAAGTGTGGAACGGATCGTCGAGCTGGGTCTGCTTGAGCGTGACCACGTTGGCGTGGTTCTTGGCGAAGATGCCGGCCATTTCCGCCAGCGTGCCGAGCCGGTGATAGACCACCACCCGCAGTCGCCCGAGCGCCCCTTGCGAGCGTTCGCCCCACGACAAGTCGACCCAGTCGGCATCGACCCCGTTGGCCAGCTCGAGGCAGTCGATGGCGTGGACTTCGACTTGCTCGCCCGGGCGCCGGAGCCCGACGATGCGGTCGCCCGGCACCGGGTGGCAGCACTGGGCGAGCGTGAACCCGACCCCCGGGGTCAGCCCCTTGATCGAGATGGCCTTGGTTTGACCCGGCTCGTCGGGCAAGTCGGCGGTGCACCCCGGCACCAGCGCTTCCATCACCGCGCGGTCGGTAATCTTGGCGGCCCCGATGGCGAACATCAGGTCCTCGTCATCCTCCATCCCGAGCCGGACGATCGCCTCGCGCAGCGCCTTCTTGCCGATCTTGGCGGGCACCCGGTCGGCGATCTCGTCGAACAGCTTGCGGCCGATCGTGGCGATCTCGGCGCGTTCCTTGTTGCGCACCGCGCGGCGGATCGCGGCGCGCGCCTTGCCGGTCACGACGAACCCGAGCCACGACAGCTGCGGCTCGGCCGATGCGCCCTTGATGATCTCAACCACGTCGCCGTTGTTGAGCTGGGTCCTGAGCGGCATGTGCCGCCCGTTGATCTTGCCGCCGACGGTGCGCGCGCCGAGGTCGGTGTGGACCGCAAAGGCGAAATCGACCGGAGTCGCGCCGCGGGGCAGCTGGAACAGCGCGCCCTTGGGGGTAAACGCGAAAATGCGGTCCTGGTAGATCGCCAGCCGCGTGTGCTCGAGCAGTTCCTCGGCATCGTGGCTGGCATCGACGATCTCGATCAGGTCGCGCAGCCACCCGACCTGCCCGTCGGGCCGGGCCCCGTTCTGCTTGTAAGCCCAGTGCGCGGCAAGGCCGAACTCGTTGGTACTGTGCATGTCGCGGGTGCGCAGCTGCACTTCGACCCGCTGGCTGTTCTCGTAGATCAGCGTCGTATGAAGCGAGCGATAGCCGTTGATCTTGGGCGTCGAGATATAGTCCTTGAACCGCCCGGGCACGAACTGCCACGCCTGATGGAGCACTCCCAGCGCGCGGTAGCACTCGTCGGCGCCCTCGGCCAATACGCGGAACGCCATGATGTCGGTGATCTGTTCGAACGGCATGTGCCGCTCGGCCATCTTCTTCCAGATCGAAAAGGGGTGCTTTTCGCGCCCGGTGACCTCGACCTTAACCCCCGCCTCGGCCAGCGCCTGCTTGATCTTGAGCGCGATGGCATCGACTTGCCCGCTGTCCGAGCTGCGGATCTGTTCGAGCCGGCCGGTGATCGTGGCATAGCCCTCGGGCTCGAGCTGCTCGAACGCCAGCAGCTGCATCTCGCGCATGTACTCGTACATCCCGACCCGCTCGGCCAGCGGGGCGTATATGTCCTGCGTCTCGCGCGCGATCCGGCGGCGCTTGTCGGGGCTCTTGATGAAATGAAGCGTGCGCATGTTGTGCAGCCGGTCGGCCAGTTTGACCAGCAGCACGCGGATGTCCTCGCTCATCGCGAGGAGGAACTTGCGCAAGTTCTCCGCCGCCCGCTCGTCCTCGGGCATTTGCTCGATCTTGCTGAGCTTGGTGACCCCGTCGACCAGCTTGGCGATGTTCGGGCCGAAGTTCTTCTCGATGTCCTCGATCGTGACCAGCGTGTCCTCGACCGTGTCGTGGAGCAGCGCGGTGACGATAGTTTCTTGGTCGAGCTTGAGATCGGTCATCAGCCCCGCGACCTCGATCGGATGGCTGAAATAGGGGTCGCCGCTGGCGCGCTTCTGGCTGCCGTGCTTCTGCACCGTGTAGACGTAGGCGCGGTTGAGCAGCGCCTCGTCCGCGTCCGGATCGTAGGCCTTGACCCGTTCGACAAGTTCGTACTGGCGCAGCATCGCGCGCAAATGTGCGGTGCAGCGCAGGATGCGGCAAGGCAAAAGCGCGCCGCGTCTCGCCAGGCGGACCCTGGAAGGGCCTGCCAGGAGCCGCGAAATCCAACTAAGGGTTACACAAGGCACCCTTCGCACAGTCGGTGCAACGGCCAGTTTCCGCTAATTAAAGCAGTGGCATAGGACCGAAAAGGGGCGCGCGCGCGGAGCAGAAAATTAGAAATCTTGTTGCGCGGCGGTGAAACAATAGCCGGCGAGTTCGCGGCGTGTAGGAACGCGGTATCTCGCGCCGGCTTGCGGTGAGCGCGGGCGGGCTTCACACACCGGCCATGAGCACGCCGCCCGACGCCGCGACCACGATCTTCGAGCGAACCTCGGCGCTGGCGCGCGAGCTGGGGGCGATCAACCTCGGCCAGGGTTTCCCCGACTTGCCCGAGCCGCCCGAGCTGCTCGTCGCGGCCCAGCGCGCGCTTGCAGACAAATCCAACCAGTACCCGCCGATGCGCGGGCTGCCCGAGCTGCGCCAGGCGGTGTGCCGCTACTACGCCCGCGAGCAGGGGCTGACGCTCGACCCGGCGCAAGTCATCGTCACCTCGGGCGCGACCGAGGCGCTGGCGGCGGCGATCTTCGCCTTCGTCGGCCCGGGCGACGAGGCAATCCTGCTTCAGCCGTTCTACGATGCCTACCTGCCGCTGGTGGAACGCGCGGGGGGCACCGCGCGGACCGTCAGCGTGGTACCGCCGCGCTGGACGCTGCCGCTGGATGAGATCGCCGCGGCGATCGGCCCGCGCACCCGGCTGATCGTGCTCAACACGCCCAACAACCCGGCGGGCACGGTGACCAGCCGCGCCGAGATCGCGGCGCTCGGCGCGCTGTGCGCGGCGCACGATATCGTGCTGCTGTGCGACGAGGTGTGGGAAGGCATGGTGTTCGAAACCGCGCGCCATGTCTCGCCGCTCGCGGTGCCGGGCCTCGCCGAGCGGGCGGTCAAGATCGGCTCGGCGGGCAAGATCTTCTCGCTCACCGGGTGGAAGGTCGGGTGGGCGGTCGCCGCCGCGCCTCTCGCCGAAGCGATCGCCCGCCAGCACCAGTTCCTGACATTCACCACCCCCCCGGCGCTGCAATGGGCGGTCGCCGAAGGGCTCGCGCTGCCTGCCGAATGGCACCGAGCCCACCGCGCGCGCTACCAGGCGGCGCGCGCGCGGCTGGTCGGCGGGCTGGCGGCGGCGGGCTACGCCCTGCTGCCCGCGGACGGCACGTGGTTCGTCACCGTCGATCTTGCCGCCTCGGGCCTCGCGCCGGGCGACGAAGCGGTCGCCGACCGCCTGGTGCGCGAAGCCGGCGTGGCCGCGATCCCGCTGTCGGCGTTCTACCGCGACAATCCCGAACGCGGCTATTTGCGGCTATGCTTCGCCAAGGAGAATGCGACGCTGGACGCCGCGATCGACAAGCTGGCGCGATTTAGGGCGCGAAACGGGTGAAGTCGGCCTAGGGCCCGGCCCTATGCCCAACCGCAAGCAGGACGCGGCGCGCGAATTCCGCCGCATGATGGTGTGGATCGTCATCGTCGCGATCCTCATGGTCGTCGCCGCGCTCAGCTACGAAGCGAGCGAAGGCGTGCTCGGCGCCGCGATGGCGATCGCCACGATCTTCGGGGTGTTTTTCGCCATGCTGCTCGGCGCCGGCCTGTTCGCGCTCGCCTTCTTCAGCGACAAGAGCGGCCATGACGAAACCGTGACCCGGGCCACCCAGCGCCAGGACGAGCCGGACGAGTAGTTTTCCCCTTCGTCGTCATCCCCGCGAACGCGCGGACCCGGCCGCGTCCCCCCTCAATTCAGCGCCGTCAGCCCTTGGCTTTCGATCGCGGCCAGTGCGCAGGCTTCGTCGTTGTCGCTGGTGTCCCCGGTAACCCCGATCGCGCCGATGATGCCATCACCGTCGCACACGATCACTCCGCCCGCGGCCGGGACCATCCCGCCCTCGGCCATCATATCGACCGCGGCGATGAAGTGCGGCCGCTCGAGCGCCATGTCGCCGATCTTGCGGCTCGAGACGCCCAGCGCCAGCGCCCCGCACGCCTTCCCGCCCGCCAGCTTGACCCGCATGGTCGAGGCCCCGTCCTGCCGCTGGCACGCGATCAGGTGCCCGCCCGGATCGTGGATGGTCACAGTCAGCGGCTTGAGCCCGAGCTCGGCGCCCTTGGCGAACGCAGCGTCGATCAGGGCGTTGGACTGGGAGAGGGTCAGGCGGTGCATGGGAAGTCCTCGCGATGATGGTTTCGTATGATACCTATCTTGCCGCGCGACGCCACTAGCTCCACGTCGCTTCGGGCGGCAAACTCATCAAAATCGCGTCGATGTTGCCGCCGGTCTTGAGGCCGAACAGGGTTCCGCGGTCGTAGACGAGGTTGAATTCGGCATAACGCCCGCGCCATTCGAGCTGGCGCTGCTTGTCCGCCGGGGTCCATTCCGCGCCCATCCGCTGGCGCACGATCTTGGGATAGACGTCGAGGAACGCCTCGCCCACGTCGCGGGTGAAGGCGAAGTTGCGCGCGAATTCGGCCTCGTCGGCGCATTCCATGTGATCATAGAATATCCCTCCGACCCCGCGGTGGACCCCGCGGTGGGGGATGTAGAAGTAGTCTTCCGCCCACTTGCTGAACTTATCGTAGTAAGTGGGGTTGTGGCCCATGCACGCCGCGCGGAAGGCGGCGTGGAACTGGTCGGTGTCCGCCTGATAGGGGAGCGGCGGATTGAGATCCGCGCCGCCGCCGAACCACGCCTTGCCGGTGACCAGGAAGCGGGTGTTCATATGCACCGCGGGCACATGCGGATTGGCCATGTGCGCGACCAGGCTGATCCCGGTGGCGGTGAACCCGGGGCTCTCGTCCGCCCCGTGGATGGTGGCCGCGAACTCAGGCGAGAACTGGCCCGAGACGGTCGAGACGTTGACCCCGACTTTCTCGAACACCTGGCCCTTCATCACCCCGCGCACCCCGCCCCCGGGGCTAACGTTGGCTTCCTCGTCGCGGTCCCAGGCGAGGTAGTCGAAGCTCGCGTCGGACCCGGCCTCGCGCTCGATCGCCTCGAACCCGTCGCAGATGCGCGTGCGCAAGGCTTCGAACCACGCGCGCGCCTGCTGGGTGTGCTCGTTCCAATCCATCGCAAGCTCCCTTGCCAAACCCCCGGGCAGGCGGCAAGTGAACGCCATGGTTCCCCTTTCGTTCACGTTCGACTTCTGTGGCGAGGAATTCCGCCTGACCACCGGCCGCGCGCTGTACTGGCCGCGCGAGCGGGCACTTCTGGTGGCCGACCTGCACCTTGAGAAAGCGAGCTTCTTTGCCGGCCACGGACAATTTCTGCCGCCTTATGACAGCCGCGAGACATTGGAGCGGGTGGCGCTGGCGATCCGCGAGACCGGCGCGCAGCGGGTCTATACGCTGGGCGACAATTTCCACGATTCGGCCGGGCCCGAGCGGCTCGAGCCGCACGCCGCGGGGATGCTCGCGGCGCTGACCCGCGCGGTCGACTGGGTGTGGCTGACAGGCAATCATGATGCCCGGATGGAAGCGGAGGTCGGCGGCACGCTGGCCGAAGAGCTGGAGATCGCCGGCATGGTGCTGCGGCACCGGGCCAAGCCGGGCGAGACCCGGCCCGAGCTCAGCGGGCATTTTCACCCGCGGCTGCACCTGACCGTGCATCACCGCCGGATCCGCCGCCCGTGCGCGGTGGTCAGCCGCAACGGCAATCAAGGCGGGCGGATGATCCTGCCGGCGTTCGGCGCGCTGACCGGGGGTATGGACGCGGCCGATCCCGCGATTCTCGCCGCGCTACAACCGGCGAGCGCAATCGACGCGGTGCTGCCGGCGGGCGGCAAGCTGGTGCAGTTCCCGCTGTGGCGGGCGGCCTGACCTGCATCGGCCCCTCCACCCCGAGCGCCGAACAGGCCGGATCATTGTTTCCCGGATCCTCCCCTGCAAGGGGAGGTGGCAGCCCGTCTGGGCTGACGGAGGGGTGTAACCGCTCGCGCCCGCACCCCTCCACCGCCTGCGGCGGTCCCCTCCCCCGCTGGGGGAGGAGCGGGATTCAGACCTAGCGCGTTTCGCCGATACTGACTAAGGAACGCGCCGCGTATCAGCTATAGGAGAACGCCCCATACCCCGTCCCCCCCGGCGCATGCTCGCGCCGCCGGTCAAGT
>JBDSDC010000009.1:0-9669 GCA_039920725.1 Croceibacterium sp.
GGGATCACTTCGATCAGGTCGGGAATGGCTAGGCGGCGGAATGTGGTCACTCACCAGCTTCCACAAGCCGGCGCAAATAGCGCGCATAGTCGGTCTTGCCCAGCGCGTCCGCACGTCGCAGCACGGCCTCGTCGTCGAGCCACCCTTGCACCAGCGCGACTTCCTCGGGGCAGGCGATCTTGACCCCGGTGCGATGCTCGATGGTGCGTACGAAGCTGCTCGCCTCGTGCAAACTGTCGTGGGTGCCGGTGTCGAGCCAGGCGTAGCCGCGCCCGAGCCGCGTGATATGCAAGTCGCCGCGCTCCATATAGACCCGGTTGACGTCGGTGATCTCCAGTTCGCCGCGTGCCGAGGGCCGAATCGACCGAGCGATCTCGGTCACGTCGCGGTCGTAGAAATAAAGGCCGGTGATCGCCCAGTTGGACTTCGGCCGGGCAGGTTTTTCCTCCACGCTGGTCGCCCGGCCGGTGGCGGGATCGAATGCTACCACCCCGTAGCGTTCGGGATCTTCGACGTGATAGGCGAACACGTTTGCTCCGCCGCTTTCCGCCTCTTCAGCGGCCTGGCGGCACTTCTCGCCCATCCTGTCGCCGTAATAGATGTTGTCGCCCAGGATCAGTGCGCTGGGCCCGTCTGCCACGAAGTCCGCCCCGATCACGAACGCTTCGGCAAGGCCGTTGGGCCGCGGCTGCTCGGCATAGGTGAAGCTGACGCCAAATGCCGAACCGTCACCCAGCAGGGCGCGGAACAGCGGCAAATCGCGCGGAGTCGAGATGATCAGGATCTTGCGAATCCCGGCCAGCATCAGCACCGACAACGGGTAATAGATCATCGGCTTGTCATAGACCGGCAACAGCTGCTTCGAGATGGACAGTGTGGCCGGATACAGCCGCGTGCCGCTGCCGCCTGCCAGGATAATGCCCTTCAATCGACTTCCCCTTGCCTTGTGCCCGGCGCGTTCATGGCGAGAACTAAACGAAAATGGCGAAATCCCAATGGGGTAGTGCCGCGTTCTTCAAGCCAGAACGCGCCGCCGCCCGCCGGCGCTCTGCAGGTAGTGCGCGTAGGCATCGGCCAGGCCGTCGCGAAGATCGATGCGCGCGCGCCAGCCCAGCGCATTGAGCCGCGCCGAGCTCAGCAACTTGCGCGGCGTGCCGTCCGGCTTGGCGGCGTCAAACGTGAGATCTCCGCCGAAACCGACTACTTCGGCCACCAGTCCTGCAAGCTCCGCAATCGTCACATCGCGCCCGTAGCCGACGTTGATTTGCATCTCGGCGGAGTAATTCTCAAGCAGGTAGACGCACGCATCCGCGAGATCGTCGACGTGGAGGAACTCGCGCCGCGGCGTGCCGCTCCCCCAGATTTCCATCGTCCGGGCGCCAGCTTCTTTCGCCTCATGCGCCTTGCGGATGAGCGCAGGGATGACGTGGCTCGACTCCAAGTCGAAGTTGTCGCCTGGTCCGTAAAGGTTGGTCGGCATGGCTGAAATAAAATCGCAACCGTGCTGGCGGCGATAGGCCTGGCACAACTTGATCCCCGCGATCTTGGCAATGGCGTACCATTCGTTGGTCGGTTCGAGCGGTGCAGTCAGCAGCGCTTCCTCGATGATCGGCTGTTCTGCGAACTTGGGATAGATGCACGAAGAACCCAGGAACAGCAGCTTGGCCACGCCAGACTGGGAGGCGGCCTCGATGATGTTCGACTGGATCATCAGATTGTCGAACAGAAAATCGGCTGGAAATGCATTGTTGGCAACAATACCCCCCACTTTCGCCGCCGCCAGGATCACGACGTCGGGCCGGTGGCGCGCAAACCAGTCGCGCGCTTGCGCCTGTTCACGCAAATCGACGTCCTTGCGCGGAGAGACAAGCACTTCAAGGTCCAGCGTCTGAAGGCGCCGAACGACGGCAGACCCCACCATCCCGCCGTGCCCAGCGACGAACACCCGGCGCCCCGCGAGATTGAACTTGCGATCCAGCTCGGTCACTTTCAACCTCACGCCCCCGTCAGGATCGGTGCGTCGAGCATGACCTTGAGATCGGCCTCGACCATTTCGCGCGCCAGCTGGCGCACTGAGGTCTCATGCCGCCAGCCCAGCTTTTGATGGGCCTTGCGTGGATCGCCGATCAGCAACTCGACTTCGGTCGGCCGGAAATAGCGCGGATCGACTTCGATCAGGACTTTGCCGGTCGCCTGGCAGTAGCCTTTCTCGTCGATCCCTTGACCGCGGAATTCGATCGGTATGCCCACGTCCTCGAACGCCCAGCGCGTGAATTCACGCACCTCGGTGGTCTCGCCGGTCGCCAGCACGTAATCGTCGGGCTCGTCCTGCTGCACCATCAACCACATCCCGCGGACATATTCGCGGGCATGGCCCCAGTCGCGCTTGGCGCCGAGATTGCCGAGGTAGAGCTTGTCCTGCCGCCCAAGCTTGATGGCCGCCGCCGCACGGGTGATCTTGCGGGTGACGAACGTCTCGCCGCGCAGCGGGCTCTCGTGGTTGAACAGGATTCCGTTCGAAGCGTGCATGCCATAGGCCTCGCGGTAATTGACCGTGATCCAGTATGCATAAAGCTTGGCGGCGGCGTAAGGACTACGCGGGTAGAACGGCGTGGTCTCACGCTGGGGCACTTCCTGCACCAGTCCGTAAAGCTCGCTGGTCGAGACTTGGTAGAACCGGGTGGTCTTCTCCATTCCGAGAATGCGGATCGCCTCGAGCAGCCGCAATGTGCCCAAGGCATCCGAATTGGCGGTGTACTCGGGCGTCTCGAAGGAGACCGCCACGTGACTCTGCGCGGCCAGGTTGTAAATTTCGTGCGGCTTGGTCTCCTGCACAATGCGGATCAGGTTGGTGGCGTCGGTCAGGTCGCCGTAGTGCAAGGCGAAGCGCTGATCGGGATCGTGCGGATCCTGGTAGATGTCCTCGATCCGCCCAGTGTTGAACGAGGAGGAGCGGCGCTTGATGCCGTGGACCTCGTATCCCTTGTCGAGCAGGAGTTGGGCAAGGTACGCGCCGTCTTGCCCGGTAACGCCGGTGATAAGGGCTACTTTTCTCTGATCGACTGACAAGTTCTGGCCTCACATCAATGCGTACCCACGGCGCGGCTCGGCCGGGGCGCTAACCGGTCTGCTTCAGCGCGACAACGGTAATCTCCGCCAAAACCGCCTTAGCTCACGGCCATAGCAACGTAGTCAGTTACCGGCGACGTAATCGCAGTACCATTGAACGAAGCGCGGCACCCCGCTTTCGATCGCCGTGGTCGGACTGTAACCATGTTCGCGGTGAATGGCGGCGATATCCGCATATGTGTTTGCGACATCGCCCGGCTGCATCGGTAACAGATCAAGCTGGGCCTTGCGGCCGCAGGCGTCCTCGATCAGCCCGATCACCTTCAACAGCGGTTCCGAGCGGTTGTTGCCTATGTTGTAGATACTGTGCGGGCCATGGCTGCCGCCGGCCTTCTGCATGCCGTCGTCCGCCGGCGGACAATCGAGGCAGGCCACGGTTCCGGCCACGATATCATCGATATACGTGAAATCGCGCGCCATCTCGCCGCGATTGAACACCGGGATCGGCTCTCCGGCCAGGATCTTGCGGGTGAATATCCACAACATCATATCCGGGCGGCCCCACGGCCCATAGACGGTGAAAAAGCGCAGCCCCGTCAGCGGAATGCGAAAGAGGTGAGCATAAGTCTCGCTCATCAACTCGTCGGCTTTCTTGGTCGCCGCGTAGAGCGAGCGCGGGTGATCGACCCGGTCCTCGACCGCGAACGGCAATTTTGTGTTGCCGCCGTAGACCGAACTCGAACTGGCGTAGACCATGTGGCTGACCGTTCGCGCTCGCGCCAGTTCGAGCAGATTGAGATGCCCTTGCAGGTTCGATTTGAGGTACGCGTGGGGATTCGCCAGCGAATAGCGTACCCCGGCCTGTGCCCCGAGATGCACGATACGGTCGAACGAATGCTCGTGCAGAACTCGCGTTAAACCGTCACTGGCGGAGAAATCCTGTTCGATGAACACGAACCGGTCCGCCCGTCCCTTGGCCACCCGGGTCAGCCGGTCGCGCTTAAGGCTGACAGCGTAATAGTCGTTGAGGTTGTCGATGCCGACGACGTGTTCGCCACGGTCGAGCAATGCCTCGGCCACCGCCGCACCAATGAACCCGGCAACGCCCGTCACCAGAACACTCATGCCGGACCCCTGGACTGCAAGCATTGCGAAACTGCGGATGGCGTCCCACCTCGCACGGCGGCGCTATCGGCCAAGGCCGGGCCAACCGCCAGGGAAATCGCCGCCGGGGCGACCGCGCCCGGATCAGCGTGGGCGTGTGGGGGGTGGCGGCGGCGCGGCGTTGCTGACAGCGGGCTGACCGTTGGGGCCGATCGTATTGGCCATCGGCGCGGGCTGGAAGTCGATCCCGAACAGCTTCCATCGGCCCTGTTCCCACTGGAAGAACAAGTCGAAATAGATCGCCACCGGCCGCAGCTGGAACACGCCCTTGACCTCGAAAATGTCGGCCCGGACTTGGGCCGGCGCCTGCAGGTAAGTCGGTGCCACCAGCAGCGCATCGGACAAGTCGATCCGCGCGTTGCGCAGGCCCGAGAAGATCTCAGCCAGGCGCGACGGGTTGTTGTTGATCTGGAAGCCTTGCGCGGAAATATCCCGCAGCACCGAATAATTGCCCGAACGGTTGGCGTGATCGACCGCGGCCATCGTCGACCAGATCAGCTTGGCCAGCTCGAGCGACCCGGGCACCGGTTGCACCGATGGCGGCGGCTGCAAGGTCTGCTGCGCTGGCTGCTGCAGAACTTGTTGCGGCGCGGCTGGCCGTGGCTGGGCCTGCGGGGCGACTTGAGCGTCCGCGCTCTGCGGCGCGAGCACGCTGGCCAGAAGCAGAAAAGAGAATGCCGGGGCACTGGGCCCCGGCATCCGATTAAATAGGCCGGACATTTTCATGCCCGTTCCTCTAACGACTTACCAGGCGACTTGGAAGCCGCCACGAGCACCGACTTCACCGCTGTCGAAGCCGACGCCGACACCAGCCGACAGAGCGGCATTGGTGCCGATCCGCGCCGACATGGCGATCGTCCCGGCAGCCTGCTCGTCATAGTAGCCGACGCCGCCCGACAAGCCGAAGCGGGTTCCGGCGGGAAGCATCGGCGATTCCATCGCCAGCGCCATCGCCACACCCTCGGCAGCCTTGCGGTTGCCATTGTTCACCGTGGTCATCAGCGAATTAAGCTGAGCGGTGTGCGCCGAAGTCAGCGTCTGCAGCGAGGTGATGTTGGTGGTGTTGGTGGCCACCGTGCCCAACAGAGAGGTGTTGGTGGTTACGTTACCGCTGGCATCGTTCACCAGCACCCCGGCGGTGGTGTAGCCACCCAAGCGGACGCTGCTGCCCGCGCCGCCGATCGCGACCTGGTTGGCCGCGGTGGTGGTGGCGTTCGCGCCGATCGCCGTCGAGTTCGCGAACGATGCAGTGGCTCCCGTACCGATTGCTGTCGAGTTGTCCCCCGAGGCCGTCGCAAGCGTGCCAAGCGCAGCAGCCCGAACACCCGTCGCGACCGCGACGTTGCCGAGCGCGATCGACGCCTGGCCGCTAGCCAGCGACGCCGGGCCGACGGCCGTGGCCGAGCGGCCGCTCGCATTGGCCTGAAAGCCAAACGCGGAAGCGTACACGTTAGACGCGGCGCTCTGTTCGCCTACCGCGAGTGAACTCTCGGCCGATGCGTTGGACAGGACGCCAACCGCGGTGGACCGCAATGCCGTGGCGCGCGCGGCGTTGCCGAGCGCCGTCGAGAAGTCGCCGGTCGCCTGCGAAGCGGCGCCGTAAGCCGCACCCGAGCGACCAGTCGCGTTGGCCGTGTAGCCAGAGGCGGTGGCGTAAGTGTTGCTGGCGTTGGCCTGCTCACCAAGCGCGGTCGAGCTCGCGCCGCTCGCGGTGGAGAGCACGCCGACGGCGGTTGCCCGCAAGTTGGACGCCACGGCGGCATTGCCGAGCGCGGTCGAGAAGTCGCCGGTCGCCTGCGAGGCGGCACCGTACGCCGAGCCCGAGCGGCCGGTGGCATTGGCGGTGTAGCCTGATGCGGAGGCGTAAGTGTTGCTCGCGTTGGCGCGCTGGCCGAGTGCAGTTGAACTTGCCCCGGTGGCAGTTGCAAGAACACCTGCCGCGAGCGAGTTGTCGCCGCTTGCGACAGACAACGATCCCAGCGCGGTGCTGGCCAGGCCGGTCGCTGTCGCGACGTTGCCGAATGCGCTCGCCTGCGCGTTGTTGGCGTGCGCCTGAAGACCGACCGCCAGCGAGTTGGCACCCGTGGCGTTGGCGAGTGAGCCTACGGCTGTGCTGGCGAGGCCGCTGGCGGTCGCGAAGTTACCCAGAGCGCTTGCTTGAGCGTCGGAGGCAGTGGCCTGCGAGCCCACAGCAGTGGCGGCGGCGCCCGTCGCTCCCGAAAACGCGCCAAGCGCGGATGCCTGTAAAGCGGTGGCGACGGCACCTTCGCCCGAGGCCCATGAGAAGGCGCCACTGGCAAGCGTGTCGGCACCCAGCGCAACCGCGCTGTTGGCCGTCGCGCGCGCGGCGTCGCCCACGGCCGTCGAATTCCCGCCTGTCGCCTGAGCGCCGCGGCCGACCGCGACGTCAAAAGTGTTCGCAGCGACTGCGCCGGTACCGCAAGCCAGCGAGAAGGCGTTCGGCGAGGTCGCGCCGCCGTCGGTGTCAAGCGGGTCGGCCACGCCGTTGTTGTTGGTGTCGAGGATACACTCCGCGGCCGAAGCCGGCGCGGCGGTGATCATCATTCCGCCGGCAATCGCGAGCGCAGTAGCTGATGCAGTCAGCGACAGAGCCGCGAAGCGGCCATCGAGAAACTTACTCATCGGTATTCCCCCTTAATTTGCGGGACGGGACGAGCCCCGGCCTCTCCTGTTAACGCCACGCTCCCAACGGAGTCGAGCACACCGCGCGTATATCACGAACTTTCGCGGAAAAAATCCCTAAGTCAATTCTGCCCGCAATTTAATGTTCGCGACTTGGAAACGCCACATCGAGTACCGAAAGCCAGCCTACCGCCGACCGGCAACTTGGGCTCACCAAGCTCTCGCTTTGCGGTTGCTGGCCGAGCAACGGTATGCGTCCGAACGTGACAATCGGCTATTAACCGCGTTCCTAAGCGAGCCCTTTACCGAACGCAGCGATCCTGCGGCGGAACTAGGCGCGCAAAGGCTCCGGATCGATGACGCTCCACCAAACACCCGACCGCTACCAGCTCGCCGCGCAGGAAGACCGCTCCGCCCCGCGCACCAAGCTCGCGATCCCGGCGCAGCTGCGGGCCTCGGGCGCGCGGTCGTTTCAGACGGTGGTCAACGATCTGTCGCTGTCGGGCTTTTCCGCCACGGCGATCACCCGGATGCACCCAGGCGCGGTGTGCTGGCTGACGCTGCCCGGGCTCGAATCGCTTCAGGCCGAAGTGGTGTGGTGGGAAAACAACCTGACCGGGTGCGCCTTCGTCAATCTGCTCAGCCCGATCGTGCACGATAACATGCTGGCCCGCTTCCGCCGAGGCGCGGGCTGACGCTCGCGGTCGTTAGCGCTTGATAAGCGTCGCCTGACGGACGCTCACCGTGCCGCCGCGAAAGCCGCCTTCGCAGTACATCAGGTAATAGCGCCAAAGGTCGCAGAACCGGCGGTCGAAGCCTGCCGGCAGCCGCCGCTGCGCCGCCGCCTGATCGAAGCGCAGCCGCCAGGCTTTCAGCGTTTCGGCATAGTCGAGCGCGAATTCCTCCTCGTCGTGCCACGCCAGGCCCCGCTCGGCGGCAAGCGCGCGGAATTCGCTGGTCTTGATCAGCAGCCCGCCCGGAAACACGTACGCCTGGATGAAGTCAGCATTGCGGGCGTAGCTTTCGAACACATCGTCGCGCATCGCGATGAACTGGAGCGCCGCGCGCCCGCCGGGCGCCAGATTGCGGGCGATGCAGTCCATGAACGCGGGCCAGTATTCGCGGCCCAGCGCCTCGACCATCTCGACACTGACGATCGCCTCGAACTGCCCGGCGACCTCGCGGTAGTCCTGCTTGCGGAACATGGCGGCGGGATGATGCGCGCGGGCCCATCCCAATTGCTCGTCCGACAAGCTGATCGCGGTGACGCGAGCGCCGCGCGCCGCCAAATCGCCCGACAGCGCGCCCCACCCGCAGCCGATCTCGAGCAGCGTAGCCGGCTTGCCGAGCCGTTCGGCCAGGCGGCCCCACTTGCGCTGCTGCGCGGCCTCGAGCGGGTCGTCGGCGACGCGGTAGCCGCTCGAATAGCTCAGCGTCGGATCGAGCCACGCGCTGTAGAAATCGTTGCCCAGATCGTAATGCGCATGGATGTTCCTTGCGGCCTGCGCGGGGGTGTTGCGATTGAGCCAGTGAAGCGCGCGCACAGCCCATCGCCACGGCCCCTTGGCGCGGGCGGTCTCGCCCAGCGACGCGGCGTTGGCGGCAATCAGCGCGAACAGCGCGACAGGGTCCGGGCTCGACCATTCGCCCGCCTCCCACGCTTGATACCAGCCGACCGAGCCCGCGGTCGCGAGCCGGATCAGCGCACGCCAGTCGGCGAGATCGATTTCGGCCTGGAAGCCCGGCGCCCGGCCGCCCAGGCGACGGCGCGTCCCGTCGGGCAAGCGCGCGCGCAACGCACCGTTCTCCAGCCCGGCGTCGAGCCGCTCAATAAACTTGCGGAATCCGGGCGCGAACAACCGCGCCGCCAAGCCGGGACGCGCGCCAAAGCGGCTGCCGGCCTCAAGCAGCACATGACCTCGTGGTGCGCCCTCCCCATCCATGGCATGAATATGACCGCGCGGCGGGCGCGCTTCAAGGCTTGAGCGCAGGAACCAGCCTGTTCGGCAACGGTTGCCTCGCCATGGTGCTCCCCGCCGAACAAGTGACCCTGCCCGCCCGCGGCTGGCGGATCAACCGGCGCAAGGCGGCGGTCGCCGGGGCGCTGTGCTGGCTCGGCTTTGCGGTGATCGTGTGGCTGGTGGAGAGCGGCAACAGCGCCGCGCTCGACCGGCTGGGCCTGATGTTCTGGCGCGCGGCGCCCGGCTTGCGCCCTGCCGGCCCCGCCTGGCTGCTCGAAGGCGTGCGCGACGTGACCGCGCTCGGCGGCGTGCTGCTGCGAAATCTGATCGCGCTGGGCGCGGTCGCGGCGCTGCTGTTCGTGCGGCTGCGGCGCGAGGCGGTGCTGCTGGCGGCGACGGTCGTGAGCGGATGGGCGGTCGATACCGCGATCAAGACCCTGGTCGGCCGCGCGCGGCCGACGCTCGTGCCGCACCTGACCGACGCTGGCGGGTCGAGCTTCCCCAGCGGGCACAGCTTCAACGCGGCGGTGGTCTATCTGGCCATCGCGCTGGCGTTCGCGACGCTGACCGCGCGCGCCTCGGTGCGCTACACGATAGTGGGGGCGGCAATTGCGGTGAGCCTGGTAATCGCCTGGAGCCGGGTGTGGCTGGGGGTCCATTATCCGAGCGATGTCCTCGCCGGCTGGCTCGGAGGCGCCGGGTGGGCGTTCCTCGCGGCGGCGCTTCTGCAACGGCCTGCGGACAAGGCCGCCGACGCCACGGTGCACTGATCAGCAGGCGCCGGGCGCGGTCGGCAGAAATACGGTCCGGCTCAACTGGTCGCTGCCGGGCC
>JBDSDC010000010.1:0-3813 GCA_039920725.1 Croceibacterium sp.
AGCTCGCCGTCGATCGCCGCGTAACCCTCCGGAATCGGTCCCAGCGGCTTCACGCGGCTTGCGCCTGCAACGCCGCTCGGTCGATCTTGCCGTTGGGAGTGAGCGGCATCCGCTCGACCCAACGCACGACTTGCGGCTGCATAAAGCCCGGCAAATCGCGCTTGAGCGCGGTCCGCAAGGCCGGACCGTCGCCGGTACCGCGCACGACCAGATGGATGGCTTGGCCCAGGCGCGGGTCGGGCACGCCGAACGCCGCGGCTTCGCTGGCGAGGCCCGTCGCCATCGCCGCCTCCTCGATCTCCTGCGGACTGATGCGGTTGCCCGCGACTTTGATCATCGCATCGCGCCTGCCGGAGAAGTAGAGCAAGCCCGCGGCATCGCGCCTGACCCGGTCGCCCGACCAGACCGCCAGCCCGCCATAGCGGGAGCATGCTGGCGCGGGCTTGAAGCGCTCGGCGGTTCGCGCCGCGTCTCGCCAGTAGCCATGCGCGACCAAGGGCCCGCAATGGACCAGCTCGCCCTCAGCGCCGTCATTTAATGTCTCGTCGATAACCAGAACTTCGGCGAAAGGAATGGCCCGGCCCATCGAAGTCGGGTGGGCATCGACCAGCGCCGGGTCAAGATATGTCGAGCGAAACGCCTCGGTCAGCCCGTACATCGGGAATAGCTGCGCCGCCGGGAACAGCGCCCGCAGCTTGCTCACCAGATCGACCGTCAGGGGCCCGCCGCTATTGGTCAGCCGGCGCATCGCCTGGGTCGCTTCGACCGGCCACACGTGTTCGACCAGCTGGACCCACAGCGGCGGGATCGCGGCGAGCGTGGTGACGCCGTGCCGCTGGCACGCCTTGATGACATCGCGCGCGGTCAGGTAGTCGAGCGGGACCGCGCAAGCGCCGGCCCGCCACGCCGATAGCAGCTGGTTCTGGCCGTAGTCGAAACTCAGCGGCAGCACCGCCAGCACCACGTCGTCGCTCTCCAACCCAAGATAATGCGCCACGCTGACCGCGCCGAGCCACAAGTTGGCGTGGCTCAGCATCACGCCCTTGGGGAGCCCGGTCGAGCCGCTGGTATAAATGATCGCCGCAAGCTCATTGGGATCGGCCGACGACGGCGGCAGCTCGGGGCCGGCCATCGGTTCTCCTTCCGGAACGACCGCGCAACCTTCGGGAATATCGCTCAGCTCGAGCGTATCCAGGCGCGCGCCGGTGCCGACCAGCAAGCTCGCGCCGCAATCGGCCAGGATATGCGCCACTTGGGCGCGTTTGAGCAGCGGGTTGATCGGAACGTGGACCAAGCCCGCCCGCGCCGCGGCCAGCGGCAGCAAGCAAGTCAGCTCGCCTTTCGCCGCCCAGCTCGCCACCCGCGCGCCTGGCTCCGGGAGCAAGGCCTGCAACCACCCCGCCAGCCGCGCGACACGGGTTCTCAGGTCCCGCCAGCTAAGCGTCTCGCCGCGCAGCACCAGCGCCGGGGCTGCATCCGCGCCGCCGAGCGCGAGATGGTCAAGCGGTTGCGGAACGGGATCGAGCGCGGGTGGCATGAGGCTTTCGAAGGACACGGGCGGAGTGACGGCAGTCAGCTATCACGGCACGGTCAGCGATCTGCAAGCGCTGTCGCTCGCCGCCTTGCTCCGCCAGCTTGTTTCGCCCGGCCGCGCTGGCTAGAGCGCGCGCGAACAGGGGCCGAGATGAGCAGCCATCGCCGCAAAAGCAGCGAAACGGACCGCGTCCTGCGCGAGGTGCTGCACGACGTGCTCGGCCTGTCGTCCAGGCGCGTTGCCGGGTTCCACGACGATACCGGGCTATTCGGCCACTTGCCCGAACTCGATTCGATGGTGGTCGCCGGTCTGCTGACGGAGATCGAGGACCGCCTCGGGATCGTCATCGACGATGACGAGGTCGATGGCGAGATGCTCGAAAGCTACGGCGCGCTGCGGCGCTTCGTCGAGGCCAAACGGGGCCGGTGATCGGCACTGCCGGCTCGGCCAGCTCGTCGCGGCGCTAGCGGACAAACAGGCTCGCCAGCTCGACGTGGGTCGACCAGCGGAACTGCCCGACCGGACGCACCTCCGCCAGGCGATAACCGGTCGCCACAAGCAACTTCGCGTCGCGCGCCCAGCTCGATGGGTTGCAGCTGATGTAGACGATCCGCGGCACCTCGCTCGCCGCCAGCTGCAGCACTTGCTCGCGCGCTCCGGCGCGGGGCGGATCAAGGACCACGCCATCGAACCCGCGCAGTTCGTCGGCGCGCATCGGATTGCGGAACAAGTCGCGCTGAACCGCCTCGACCGGCAGGTGCGCGCGGTGGGCGGCAGCCCGGCAAGCGAGATGCGAATCGCGCGCCGCCTCCGCCGCCAGCACTTTGGTTGGACCCGCCAGCGCGAAGGCAAATGTGCCAAGCCCAGCGAACAAGTCGGCAACTTGTGCCGCGCCCTCCAGCCAGGCGCGTGCGGCCCCGACCAGCGCGGCCTCGCCGTCGGCGGTCGCCTGAAGGAACGCGCCGGCCGGAAACGCAACCGCCATGCCCGACAGGCCCACGGTGACCGGAACCGGTTCCCACAGCGCCTCGGGCCCGTAACCCTGGTCGAGAGTCATCCGCGCAAGGCCGTGCACGCGGCAAAACTCGAGCAGCGATTCCATCGGCTCGAGGCCGTCGAACGAAAGCCCCTTGAACGCGCAATCGATGCCCTGGTCGGTCAGCGTGAGGGTAATTTCGGCCGCGTAGCGATCACGGCGGGGCTGCAGCAGCTCTCGTAGCGGCTCGACCAGCGCGAACAGCTGGGGCTCGAGGATGTGGCATTCGCGCAGGTCGACAACCTTGTGCGATCCGCCCTCGCTGAACCCGATCAAGGGCCGCCCGCCGCCGTTGATCGCGCGCAAGCTGGCGCGGCGGCGGGTGCGCGGGGGGGACAAGTGCACCTCCGCGACCCGCTCGGCCACCACCCCCTGCCCCTCGGCGGCGTGGACCACGCGGTCGCGCACGAACTGGGCGAGCGTCTCCTCGTCGAGATGCTGCAATTGGCAGCCGCCACAGCGCGGAAAATGGCGGCAGGGAGGGTCGGCGTGGTGCGGGCCGGCTGCGACCGACCCGTCAAGGGCTACTTCGTCCGCGGGCGCAGCGAGCGGGACATGGCGCCCGGATGCCGTGACGCCGTCGCCCTTCGCGGCAACGCGGATCACGGTGTCGCTCACAGGCACTGCGCGAGCGCCGCGGGGATCCTGGCGATCAGGTCGTCGGCAATGAACGCCTGGCCCGCAAGCCTAGCAGCCTCGCCGTGCAGCCACACCGCTTCGCAGGCCGCGCCGAAGGGATCGCCGGTAACCGCCAGCCGCGCCGCGCACAGCCCTGCAAGGACATCGCCTGTGCCCGCTGTGGAGAGCCAGGCCGAGGCCGCCGGCGCCACGGCGACCCGCCCGTCGGGCGCGGCGATCACGGTATCGGGACCCTTGTGGACGACCACGCTGCCGCTTCCCGCCGCGGCAGAGCGGGTGCGGTCGATCTTGTTGCCGGGGCTGTCACCGAACAGGTGCGCGAATTCGCCGGCGTGCGGGGTGGTGATCGCGGGCAGCGGCAAGCCGGACTTGCGATCGGCAAGCAGCCCCAGCGCATCGGCATCGGCGACCACCGCCACGCCCGATTCCAGCGCCGCCGTGAGGCGTGTCCGGGCGCCATCATCGCGGCCAAGTCCGGGACCGACCAGAACCGCTTTTGCACGGCCGAAATCGAGCCCGTTCCGGCGCACAATCGCATGGCTCAGCGGCGCATCGCCGTCATCGGTCAGCAGCCGGACATAACCCGCCCCGCCGCGCGCCGCCG
>JBDSDC010000011.1:0-5055 GCA_039920725.1 Croceibacterium sp.
CCGATGCGCGCGCGCTGTGCCCACAGCTGGCGGTGCGGCCGAGCGATCCTGCCGGCGACCGCGCGTTCCTTGCGCGGCTGGCGCTGTGGGCGCAGCGCTGGGGGCCGTTCTCCGCGCTCGATCCGCCCGGCGGGCTGCTGGTCGATGTCACCGCCGCCGGGCACTTGTTCGGCGGCGAGGCGCGCCTGCTGGCCGATGCCCAGGCGCGGCTCGAAGCGCGCGGGCTGACCGCCCGGCTGGCGATCGCGCCCACCGCCGGGTCCGCGTGGGCGCTGGCGCATTATGGTCCGGAGCGGGCGATTCTGGCGCCTCACGACGACCTGGAGGCGCGCCTGGCCGCGTTGCCGGTGGCGGCGCTGCGGCTCGATCCCGCGGTGCTGGTGGTGCTGCGCCGGCTCGGGCTCAAGCGGCTCGGCGATCTTTTCGGGTTTGGGGCGGGGATCGGACGCGACGCGCTTCACCGCCGGTTCCGCCAGCGCGCGCCCGCCGCCAATCCGCTCCACCGGCTCGACCAGTTGCTCGGCCGCGTGCCCGAACCGTTGCTGCCGGTGGTGCCCGTGCCTCCCGCGCTGGCCGAGCGGCGCTTGCTCGAACCGATCCGCCACCGCGAGCTGCTCGGCCGCGTAGTGGCCGATCTCGCCGCCGACCTGGCGCGCGAGCTGGAGCTGCGCGGGGAGGGCGCCCGACGGCTCGAGCTGGGACTGTGGCGGGTCGATGGCGACGCGCTGGTTCGCTCGCTCGAGCTGGCCGCGGCGACGCGCGACGCGGGCCACATCGCCCGGCTGCTGGCGGCTAGGCTCGACCACATCGACGCCGGCTTCGGGATCGAGCTGGTGCGGCTGCGCGCCGCGTGGAGCGAGCCGCTCGCGCTGGCGCAGACCGAGCTGGAGGCCGCGGCGGAGGACCACGGCACCGTGCTCGCCGTGTGCATCGACCGGCTGACGGTGCGGCTCGGGGCAGGCGCGGTGCGCCGCCCGGTGCCGCACGCCAGTCATATCCCCGAGCGCGCGCAGCGCTGGCAAGGCCCGCTCGAGCCCGAGCCGGCAGAGCAGGAGCAGTTCGCATTCCACACGCGCCCGCTCAGGCTGCTCGACCGGCCTGAGCCGATCGCGGTGCTCTATGCCTCACCCGGCGGGCAGCCGCGGCAATTCCGCTGGCGCGGCCTGGTGCACGAAGTCACCCGGGTCGAAGGGCCCGAGCGAATCGCGCCCGAATGGTGGCGTGAGAAGGGCACCGCGCGCCTCCGCGATTACTACCGGATCGAGGACAGCGCCGGGCGCCGGTACTGGATCTACCGCCTCGGCCTGCACGGGGACGGGCGGGGCGGCCTGCCCGAGTGGTTCCTGCAGGGCCTTTGTGCCTGAATGGGAACCGCTCCTGCCTCGCTGCGATTGCGTTAATAGAGGGCCAACGATGAAAAAGACTTATCACGGTAGCTGCCACTGCAAAACGGTGACGTTTGAGGCCGACATCGACCTCGCCAAAGGCACCCGCAAATGCAACTGCACCTTCTGCTGGAAACAGCGCATGTGGACTGCCGGCGGGCTGGCCAAGGACGATTTCCGGCTGCTCTCGGGCGAGGATTCGCTCGCCGACTACGGCAAATCGGGCGATTGGGGCGAGGGCCATCACCGCTTCTGCGCAAAGTGCGGCATCGCCACCCATTCGCACGGGACGATCGATCAGTTGGGTGGCGATTTCCTCACCGTCCACCTCTCCGCCCTCGAGGATCTGCCGGTCGCGGACCTGATCGCAGCGCCGGTCCACTACATGGATGGATTGCACGACAACTGGCAAAACCCGCCCGCCGAGACCCGCCACCTCTGACAGCTATAAAAGAAGACGGCGGATCGCTCCGCCGCCCAGCGAGAGCATCTGCGAATCCCAGATGTCGGCGGACAGCAGCCAGCCGTGGATCAGCACCACCGGGCGGCCTTCGCCGAGCGTCTTGACGTAAAGCCGCGTGCCGTCGCGGGGCTAGGCGAATCAATTATCGGAACATATAAAGAACAAATGCCCCAGCGCAGCGTCCTCGAAAGCTCGAAATCCTCGCCTTTTCGCGGCGTGATGAGGGACGCTCGCCGAGGTGCGGGGGCACAGGGGAAGCGGGGTTCACGCGGAGACGCGGAGCCGCGGAGGAGAAAGGGGGTTCGCGCAGAGTGCGCAGGGGGCGCAGAGATGGCGTGCTCGCGGCGCAGCCGCTGTTCAAATCTGCCGCCGGACTGCGGCTCATTCGAGGGGCTCGAAGGGCCTGCGGCGCTTCCTGACTCTCTGCGTCCCCTGCGATCTCTGCGCGAAAAACTCTTCTCCGCGTCTCCGCGTCTCCGCGTGAGCCAACCCTCCGCGTCTCCGCGTGAACCCGCTTTCGGGGGATGACGTAGGGTCCATGCCCGAAGCTGCGCTCACCCCCGACAAGCGCCGGATCGCGCTCCATTCCGGGCCGATCGAGCCGCCCGCGCGCGCCCCGTTCGTCGAGCTCGGGCTGGTCAGCTGCTTCTCGTTCCTGCGCGGCGCGTCGGACGCGGTCGACCTGGTGCTGCGCGCTCGCTCGCTCGGCTACGACGCGCTCGGGATCGCCGATGCCAATTCGATGGCCGGGGTGGTGCGGCTGCACGCCGAGGCCAAGACGCTCAAGCTGCGGCCGGTGATCGGGTGCCGGATCGAGACTACCGAGGGGCTGGCGTTCCTCGCCTATCCCACGGACCGCGCGGCTTATGGGCGGCTGTGCCGGCTGATCTCGGCCGGGCGGATGACCACGCTGGGCGGCGAGTGGCAGGCCAAGGGCGCGTGCCATATCAGCCTGGCGATGCTCGCCGAGCATGGCACCAAACAAGGCGAGGGGGACGTCCAGCTGGTCCTGCTTCCGCCGAGCAACCTCGATGCCGAGTTCACGATCGCGGTGGAGAGCAACGTGGTGCCTTTTCCGGGATCACGCGGAGATGCGGAGACGCGGAGGGAAGGAGGGGGCTCACAAAAACCTTCACTTCTCTGCGCCTCCGCGTCTCCGCGTGAAATAACCGCCCCGTTCGCGGACATCCTCGAACACCTCACCCGCCAACTCCCCACCTTACGCCACCTGGCCGCGAGTTATCTCTACAGCGGCGACGATGTGGCCCGGATCGACCGGCTCGATACGCTCGCTCGCGCCACCGGGCTTGCGCTGCTCGCCACCAACGACGTGCATTATCACGCGCCCGAGCGGCGCCCGCTGCAGGACGTGATGACGGCAATCCGGCACAAGACCACCGTTGCCAAGGCGGGTTTCCTGCTCGCCGCCAATGCCGAGCGGCACCTCAAGTCGCCGGCCGAGATGGCGGTGCTGTTCGATCGCTGGCCCCACGCCCTCAGCGCGTCACGCGACATCGCCGATGCCTGCACCTTCAGCCTCGACGAGCTGCGTTACGAGTACCCCGAGGAGATTTATCCTGACGCCATGACGCCGGATGCGTACCTCGCGCAGCAGACCTGGGAGGGGGCAAAGCGGCGCTATCCCAACGGGTTGCCGAAAGATGTTCGCACCACGATTAAGCGCGAGCTGGCGCTGATCGGCAAGCTGGCGCTGGCGCGCTACTTCCTCACCATCAAGACCATCGTCGATTTCGCGCGGCGCCAGGACCCGCCGATCCTGTGCCAGGGGCGCGGCAGCGCGGCCAACTCGGCGGTGTGCTATTGCCTCGAGATCACCGCGGTCGATCCGGCCAAGCACCACTTGCTGTTCGACCGCTTCATCTCCGAGGAGCGGCGCGAGCCGCCCGACATCGACGTCGATTTCGAGCACGAGCGGCGCGAGGAAGTGATCCAGCACATCTACCAGCGCTACGGCCGCCACCGCGCCGGCCTGTGCGCCACGGTGATCCATTACCGCCCGCGCATGGCGATCCGCCAGGTCGGCAAGGCGATGGGGCTGACCGAAGACGTGACCGCGGCGCTGGCGCGCACGGTGTGGGGCGGGCACGGGCGCACGATCGACGCGCATCACGTGGCGGAAGAGACCGGGCTCGACTTGTCCGATCCGCACTTGCGGCGGGTGCTCAAGCTGACCGAGCAGATGATCGGGATGCCGCGCCACCTGTCGCAGCACGTCGGCGGGTTCATCCTCACCGACGGACCGCTGACCGAAACGGTGCCGATCGGCAATGGCGCGATGCCCGAGCGCAGCTTCATCGAATGGGACAAGGACGACATCGACGAGCTCGGCATCCTCAAAGTCGATGTGCTCGCGCTGGGGATGTTGACGTGTGTCAGGAAAGGCCTCGATCTGATTGAAAAGCATCACGATCGCACGCTGACTCTGGCGACGATCCCGCGCGAGGATCCGGCGGTTTACGACATGCTGTGCACCGGCGATTCGGTGGGCGTGTTCCAGGTCGAGAGCCGCGCGCAGATGAACATGCTGCCGCGCCTGCGGCCGCGCGAATTCTACGACCTGGTGGTGCAAGTGGCCATCGTCCGGCCGGGCCCGATCCAGGGCGACATGGTCCACCCCTACCTCAAGCGCCGGCGCGAGCGGCGGGCAGGCAAGTCCGAATTCCACATCCCGGGTCCGGCGCCCGAGCACGGCCCGCCCGACGAGCTGTCGGCGATCCTCGAGCGCACTTACGGGGTGCCGATCTTCCAGGAACAGGCGATGAAGATCGCGCTCGACGCGGCCAAGTTCTCGGGGGCGGAGGCCAACCGCCTGCGCAAGGCGATGGCGACCTTCCGCTCGCGCGGGATGGTCGACGAACTGGAGGACCTGATGGTCGGGCGGATGGTCGCGCGCGGCTACGATCCCGAATTCGCGCAGCAGTGCTTCAACCAGATCAAGGGCTTCGGCGAATACGGCTTTCCCGAAAGCCACGCCGCCAGCTTCGCGCACCTGGTCTATGTCTCGAGCTGGCTGAAGCGGCATTACCCCGCCGCGTTCGCCTGCGCGCTGCTCAATTCGCAACCGATGGGCTTCTACGCCCCGGCCCAGATCGTCCGCGACGCGCTCGAACACGGGGTCGCAGTGCGCCCGGTCGACGTCAATCTGTCGGACTGGAACTCGACGCTGGAACAAGGCGGTGGCGCCCT
>JBDSDC010000012.1:0-15099 GCA_039920725.1 Croceibacterium sp.
CGTAACGAACGGAATGCCGGTTTTCTCGACCAGCTGGAGCAGCATCCGGCCGGTCATCTTGCGGTTGGCGCCGGCGCCGATCACCAGGATCGGCGCGCGGGCCTGCTCGATCGCCTCGACCGCCTGGCGCACCGCCTTGGGCTCGGCAGAGGGGCGACGCGCGAGCGAGCGCGCGAGCGGGCGCGAGGCGGTCGGCTCTTCGGCAATGTCCTCCGGCAGCTCGAGGTGAACCGCGCCGGGCTTCTCTTCCTCGGCCAGGCGGTAGGCCTCGCGCACCCGGCTGGGGATGTTGTCGGCGCTGGCGAGCTGGTGGGCGTACTTGGTGATCGGCCCCATCATCGCCACCACGTCGAGGATCTGGAAGCGGCCCTGCTTCGATTTCTTGATCGGCTTCTGCCCGGTGATCATCAGCATCGGCATCCCGCCGAGCTGGGCGTAAGCCGCCGCGGTGACGAAGTTGGTCGCGCCCGGCCCGAGGGTCGCCAGGCACACGCCGGTCTTGCCGGTATGGCGGCCGTAAGTCGCGGCCATGAACCCGGCGCCCTGCTCGTGCCGGGTCAGGATCAGCTTGATCGTGGTGGAACGCGACAGCGAATCGAGGAAGTCGAGATTCTCTTCGCCGGGCACGCCGAAGATGTATTCGCACCCTTCGGCCTCGAGGCACTCGATGAACACGTCCGAGGCTTTCCGCCGGTCCCCGTCATCGGCCATCGCTCGCTCTCCCCGGTTGCCCGCGAGCGACGCTATCAGAGAGGCCGGGCGGAGTCAGTAGCCCCGCGCGATGTCGACCTGGGCCTCGAGCGGCTCGCCCGCGCGGAAGCGCTCGCAGTTGGCGAGGAACCGCTCGGCGGCGCGCCGGTGGCTGGCGGGCGTCGGAATGCCCGACAAGTGCATCGTGATGTGCGCGCCTTCCAGCGCCCACAGCGGGTGGGTGGGCGGCAGCGGCTCGGGATCGGTCAGGTCGAGTATGGCGCCGGCGATGCGCTTGTCGCGCAGTGCCTCAACCAGCGCGGGCTGATCGACGCAATCGGCCCGGGCGAAATTGATCAGCACCGCGTGCGGCGCCATCGCCGCGAGCTCGGCCGCGCCGATGATCCCGCGCGTTTGCGGCGTGCCGGGGAGCGCGAGGACGATCCACCCGAATTCGCCGAGATGGCTGCGCCAGCCCTGCGGGCGGTGGCTGCTGACCGCCATGACCTCGACCCCCAAGCCGGCGAGCGCCCGCTCGATCGCCTGCCCGATCGCCCCGTGGCCGAGGATCAGCGCGCGGCTGCCGGCAAGGTCGCGCATGCCCGGCGGCCGCGGCAGCCACTCGCGCCGGTCCTGCGCGCGCACCACCGCCGGGTAATCCTTGGCCACCGCGAGCATCGTCATCACCGCCCACTCGGCGACTTGGCTGGCGGTCAGACCCGAACCGCACGTCAGCACCACCCCGCGCGCCGCGAACTCCGCCAGCGGCAGCCAGTCGACCCCGGCGTAGGCGGTGTTGAGCCAGCGGAGGCCTGGCGCGCTTTCGATGGCGGCGAGCACGGGGGGCTTCTCGTGCAAGTCGAACCACCCGATCTCGGCGGCAGGGGCGAGCGCGATCAGCGCCGCGGGCGTGTCCCACCAGCGCGGGTCCAGCCACGCGGGCAGGCGCCCTTCGAGCAAGGCCCGCATCCGCTCGGGCAGCACCGCAATCGTCACGCGCTATCCTCCCCATCGACTTGCGATGGGGAGGTGGCAGGCGCGCCAGCGGTTGACGGAGGGGCCTTCCCGAACCGCGCCAGCCGCTCTTCCACCACCGCCGCGATTGCCTCCGCCACGTGAGCCGGATCGCGCAGCACATCGCTCGCCGGTATCCGCAAGGTATCGATCCGCCGCTCGCTCAGCCAGTCGTCGCGGGCTGAGTCTCGCTGGGGCCGATCACCGGTATCGTGCGCAAAGCCATCGATTTCGATCGCCAGGTTTGCGCGGGCGCAGAAGAAATCGAGCACGAAGCGCCCGCTCGGATGCTGCCTGCGGAAGCGGTGACCCCCGGGCACGGCGCGCAGGAATTGCCACAGGCGCACTTCCGGCAGGGTCAGCTCGCGGCGAAGCAGTTTCGCCCGCTTGACCGATTTCGTCGGCTTCTCAGGTCGCATCGTCCCCTCCACCCCTCGCTGCGCGAGCGGTCCCCCTCCCCATCGCGAGTCGATGGGGAGGAAGCATTGCGCCTGTCCTCCCCATCGACTTGCGATGGGGAGGTGGCAGCGCGCAGCGCTGACGGAGGGGCACTCTCTCACGCACCCAGCTTCCACTCCCACCCGAGCGGATCGCCGTCCATCACCTCGACTCCCTGCGCGGCAAGTTCATCGCGGATCGCGTCGGAGGCGGCGAAGTCCCGGGCCGCGCGGGCCTCCTTGCGGCGAGCAAGCGCGGCCTCGATGTGAGCCAGTGCGATACGCGTTTCCGCTGGACGCCGACGAAACACACTTAACTTGCGCAGTCCTAGGCCCAGCACTGATAGCATGCTGCGAATCTGACGAAGATGCTCATCAACAGGTGCGTTGCGCTCCTTTATGAGCTCCTCGAGGACAACCAGCGCCTTAGGTGTATTGAGATCATCCGAAATCGCTTCATCGAACCTCTCAAGATATCCTTCCAGTGGCCCAACGGTGTGCGCCGACGCGGTCTTCAAAGTTGCCCTCTTGTATGGGAGACGAAGCGCGGAGGGATATTGATCTTCATAATGGCTCTGGAGCTTCTTGGTTTGCATAAGCAAGCGCTTCAGTCGGGACTGAGCCGCCTCAAGCCCTTCCCATGAAAACTCTAGCTCGCTTCGATAATGGGCCTGCAAACACATCATTCTGTAAGACCAAGCGTGAAACCCCCGGTATTTTAAGGTATCAAGTCGCAGGAACTCTCCGCTAGATTTGCTCATCTTGCCAGAACGTTCCACCAGGAAGTTGTTGTGCATCCAGATATTGGCGCCGCTCGCGTCCGAGTGGCAGAACGCCTGGTTTTGGGCGATTTCGTTGGGGTGGTGGATCTCGCGGTGGTCGATCCCGCCGGTGTGGATGTCGAACGGGAAGCCGAGCACCGCCTGGCTCATCACCGAGCATTCGAGGTGCCACCCGGGCGCGCCGCGGCCCCACGGGCTGTCCCATTCCATTTGCCGCGTCTCGCCCGGCGGGGTCTTGCGCCAGATCGCGAAGTCGGCGGCGTTGCGCTTGCCCGCGACCGTTTCGATCCGCCCCTCGCCTTCGTCGGTCACCGCGCGCGCGAGGCGGCCGTAGTCGGCGACGGTGGAGACGTCGAAGTACAGCCCGCTGTTGAGCTCGTAGCAGTGCTCGCCTGCAATCGACTTTGCAAATTCAAGCATTTGCGGCACGAACCGCGTGGCGATTGTCCACTGCGCCGGCTGGCGGATATTGAGCGCCTTGACGTCGGCCCAGTACGCCTCGGTGTAATGCTCGGCGATCTCCCAGATCGACCGCGCGTGGGTCCGCGCCGCCTGCTCGAGCTTGTCCTCGCCCGCGTCGGCATCATCGGTAAGGTGGCCGACATCGGTCACGTTGATCACGTGGGTGAGCTTGTACCCCTTCCAGCTCAGCGTCCGCCCGAGCACATCGGCGAACACATAGGCGCGCATGTTGCCGATGTGCGGGTAATTGTAGACCGTCGGGCCGCACGAATAGACCCGTGCCTCGCCCGGATGGACGGGCTCGAAAGTCTCCAGCTCGCGGGTGAGCGAGTTGAACAGGCGGAGGGGTGCGGTCATGGTCTGCGCCTAATGCCGGACAATCGATAGATCATCAGATCGTTGAAAAAAGACCCATGAAGGCGGGTAACGCAATGATCAAAAGCATGCCTAGGCAACCCGACTTTTCGCTGCCTTGGAATGTCCCCTTGGCGCTCCTGCCCCGGCCTTCGGTCGCAAGTTTCCCGCGCCGCGATTTAATTTGAACATCATCAAGTTCGATCGGGACAGGCAATTTCTGGCCTACCCAAGCGATCGCTAATTGCAATCCGTAGGTTGGTGCATCCGGCACTCCACCTTTGATCTTATGAACTTGGGCCCGGTACTCGGTTCCGACGTCGAGGGCAGGCGAAACTAGCGCCGCATCCTCGCGACACAAGAAACCGACATCACCACCCGCACACAGAATCAAAACCGCATTGGGATCGTGTGGATTGTCGGGCTGTCTTTCGAGCGAGACTTGATCGCCTGGATTGCAGCGTAAGATTACGTGCTGGCGCGAAACACCGTCTCGAGTGTCGCGACTTTCTCCGACCGCATCGAAGATCTTCCGTTTGGTAGGTGCCGTCATCTTCACTCCACCTCGAACAGCCCGGCGAGCTGCTCGATGATCGTGCCGCCCAGTTGCTCGACATCCATGATCGTCACCGCGCGCTTGTAGTAGCGGGTCACATCGTGGCCGATGCCGATCGCGACCAGCTGGACGGGCGACTGTTTCTCGATCCAGTCGATCACCTTGCGCAAGTGCATCTCGAGATACCCGGCGCTGTTCACGCTGAGCGTGCTGTCATCCACCGGCGCGCCGTCGGAAATGACCATCAGGATGCGGCGGTCCTCGGTGCGGGCGAGGAGGCGGGCGTGGGCCCACAGCAGCGCCTCGCCGTCGATGTTTTCCTTGAGCAGCCCTTCGCGCATCATCAGGCCGAGGTTCTTGCGCGCGCGGCGCATCGGCTCGTCGGCTTTCTTGTAGATGATGTGGCGCAGGTCGTTGAGCCGACCGGGGAGCGCGGGCTTGTTCGAGGCGAGCCATTTCTCGCGGCTCTGCCCGCCCTTCCATGCGCGGGTGGTGAAGCCGAGGATCTCGACTTTGACGCCGCACCGCTCGAGCGTGCGCGAGAGGATGTCGGCGCTGATCGCGGCGATGGAGATCGGCCGCCCGCGCATCGAGCCCGAATTGTCGATCAGCAGCGTGACGACGGTGTCCTTGAATTCCTGCTCACGCTCGCGCTTGTAGCTGAGCGCGTGGCCGGGGCTGACCACCACCCTGGCGAGCCGCGCGGCATCGAGCAGGCCTTCTTCCTGATCGAAGTCCCAGCTGCGGTTCTGCTGCGCCATCAGCCGCCGCTGGAGCCGGTTGGCGAGCCGGGTGACGATCCCCTGGAGGCCGGTCAGCTGGCTGTCGAGATAGGCGCGGAGCCGGTCGAGCTCCTCGTAGTCGCACAGCTCCTGCGCTTCGACCACTTCGTCGAACGCGTCGCTGAAGACCTTGTAGTCGAACGTGTCGGGCAGCTCGGTCCACGGGCGGTTGGGGCGGACCGGCATCATCCCTTCCTCGCCCTCGTCGCCCGGCTCGCCTTCGGCCATCTCGCCGTCGGATTCGACTTCCTGCGAATCGTCCTCGTCGCCCTCGCCTTCGCCCTGCTCGCCGGCGACTTGCTCCTGGCGCGTTTCCTGGCCGTTCTGGTCGTCTCGGTCGGCGTCGGTGTCGTCGGCGCCCGGCTCGTCGCCGCCGTCCGCGTCCTCGCCGGGATCGTCGAACGGCTCGGCCTCGATCAGCTGCAAATGACGCAGCATCGCCAGCGACAACGCCTGGAACGCGGCCTGGTCGTCCAGCGCGAGCGCCAGCTGCGCGAAGTCGCCCGCGGTGCGGCTCTCGATATGCTCGCGGAGGAATTCGACCCCGGCGCGCGCAGCGGGGGGGACCGGCTGGCCGGTCAGCCCTTCGCGCAGCAGCAGCGCTAGCGCGCTCGGAAGCGGGGCTTCGTCGGCGCTGGTCGCGCGGGTGATCGGGTCGGTGCGGATGCGCAGTTCGGTCGCGGCCGAGAGATTGCCGCGCATGCCCGCGTAATTGATCTCGCCCAGCGCCTCGTAGCGAACCCGCTCGATCGCGTCATAGACCGCGCGCGCGGCGGGATCGGCGGGGCCTCCCCGGCGGTGGAGCGACTCGTTATGATGGCGTAGCCGCAGCGCGAAGCTGTCGGCCACCCCGCGCGCCTCGCGCGCCTGGTCGGGCGGCAGGCTCCGCGCGGGCATCGGCACCCGCAGCGAAATGCCCTGCAGCGCGGGCGTCTCGGCGGTGAAGGTTACCTCGGCCTCCGGCTCGCGCGCGATCGCCCGCGCGGCGCCGGTCAGCGCCTGCTTGAAGCGGTCGAGGGGGGTTTCGTCGGGCATCGCGCCGGCCTGCTAGCAATATTGGCGCGCCAAGCGAAGTGGGAGATCCTCCCCATCGACTGGCGATGGGGAGGATATTAGAACGCGGCGTTCGCGGTCAGCGCGGCGATCAGCAGGGCGTCGTTAGTGCTGCGCGGGTTGGCGCGGATGCCGGCTTCCTCGCGGCCGATCTCGCCCCAGATGGTGTCCTCGACCCGCCCGGCGAAGCTGCTTGCCACCCCGCCTACGTCGACCCCGGTCAGCCCGGCGACCATCTGTCCGACCAGCGGGTCCTGCGCCACGCGTAGCGCGGTGCCGATGTCGGGCACCAGCATATCGATCAGCCGCGCGCCGATCTCCTGGCGCATGAAATACGTCGCCGCGCTCGGCCCCCCGCGGATCAGATCTACCGCGTTGGAAAAGCCCACCGTGCGCACCGCGTTGGTCACGATCGGCGCCGCGCGATAACTCGCGTCGACGGCGATCCGCGCCACCTGGCTCTCGAGCCGGCGCTTGAACAGCGTCGAGGTGAGAATGTTGGCAAGGACATTGCCGCGGTTGCCGAAATAGCCGTTGAGGCCGACCTGGGCGACTTGCTGGTCCCAGAAGCCGCCCGGCGCGGTCATCCGCACGAACGCGCGCTCGCTCGACAGCAGGAGCAACCGGCGCACGGCTTCGGTGAGGCTGTACCCGCCGCCATACGTGGAGCACGCGGGCAGCGTCAGCGCCGCCCCGGCAGCGAGCGCGCCGCCGATGAAGGCGCGGCGATTAGGGATCATCAATTCGGGCATGGCGTGAGCCTCTCTCCTTGCCGCCCCCTGCTCGCGGCTCCATTTGCGTCAACGATCATGAACCGCGCCCGTCTCGTCATCTTCAACGCCGCGCTCGGTCCGCTCGATTACCGCGTTCCGGAAGGGATGGACGCCGCGCCCGGGTCGGTGGTGGTCGCGCCGCTCGGCCCTCGCCAGATCGTGGGCATCGTATGGGAAGCGGAACGGTTGCCCGCCACGCCGGTTCCGGACGCCAAGTTGCGCCCGCTGATCGCCGTGCTGCCGGTCCCGCCGCTCAAGCCCGAGCTGCGGCGGCTGATCGAATGGACCGCGGACTATTACTGCGCGCCGCTCGCCGCGGTGGCGCGGATGGTGCTGGCGAGCGGCGGCGCGCTGCGCGGGCCCGCCACCGTCACCGAATACCGCCTCAGCGGCGGGCTGCCCGAGCGGATGACCCCGCAGCGCGCCGCCGCGCTGGACGCGCTGGAGGGCGAGCAGGCGACCTTGCGCGAGCTGGCGGAGATCGCCCACGTCAGCGAGGGTGTGCTGCGCGGGCTGGTCAACCACGGCGCGATCGAGCCGGTGCAAGTCGATTGCGACCGGGCTTATGCGCCCGCGCGCGCCGATTTCGATGTGCCGGTGCTGAGCGAGGCCCAGGCCGAAGCCGCAACGCGGCTGTCGGGCGCGGTGCGGGAGCGAAAATTCGCCCCGTTCCTGCTCGACGGAGTGACCGGATCGGGCAAGACCGAGACTTACTTCGAGGCCGTGGCGGAGGCGCTTCGCGCGGGCCGCCAGGTGCTCGTGCTACTGCCCGAGATCGCGCTCACCGAAGCGTTCCTGCGCCGGTTCGCCGATCGCTTCGGCGCGGCCCCGGTGGTGTGGCACTCATCGCTCAAGTCGACCGAGCGGCGGCGGGCGTGGCGCGCGATTGCCACAGGCCCGAAGAACGGGGGCGCGCAAGTCACCGTGGGCGCGCGTTCGGCACTGTTCCTGCCGTTCGCGGACTTGGGCCTGATCGTGGTCGACGAGGCGCACGAGGTCAGCTTCAAGCAGGACGAGGGCGTCCGCTACAACGCCCGCGACGTGGCGGTGATGCGCGCCCGGTTCGAGGGCATCCCGGTGGTGCTCGCCAGCGCCACCCCCGCGCTCGAGAGCCTGCAGATGGCCGAGAGCGGGGTCTATCACAAGCTGGTCCTGCCGGCGCGGTTCGGCGGGGCAACGCTGCCCACCATCGCCACGCTCGACCTGACGCAAGAGAAGCCCGAGCGCGGCCGCTGGCTGGCCCCGCGGCTGGTCGCGGCGATCGCCGAGCGGCTGGCCCGCGGCGAGCAGTCGCTGCTGTTCCTCAACCGCCGCGGGTTCGCGCCGCTGACGCTGTGCCGCCACTGCGGCTATCGCTTCCAGTGCCCCAATTGCAGCGCGTGGCTGGTCGAGCACCGCCTCAGCCGCCGCCTCGCTTGCCACCATTGCGGGCACGAGACACCCCCGCCCGACAATTGCCCCGAATGCGGCGAGCCCGAGTGTCTGGTCGCGTGCGGCCCCGGCGTGGAGCGGATCGCCGACGAAGTGGCCGAGCTGTTTCCCGAGGCACGGCTGGCGGTGGCGACTTCGGACACGCTCAACTCGCCCGAGAAGGCCGCCGCGTTCATCGCCCAGGCCGAAGCGGGCGAAATCGACGTGATCATCGGCACCCAGCTGGTCACCAAGGGCTTCCATTTCCCCGAGCTGACGCTGGTGGGCGTGGTCGATGCCGATCTCGGGCTCGAGGGCGGGGACTTGCGCGCGGCCGAGCGGACTTACCAGCAAGTCGCGCAGGTCGCCGGACGCGCGGGGCGCGGGGCCAAGTCGGGCGAAGTGCTGATCCAGACCCGCCATCCCGATGCGCCGGTGATCGCCGCGCTCGCCGCGGGGGACCGCGATGCGTTCTACGCCGCCGAGGCCGATGCCCGCCGCCACGCCGGGGCGCCGCCGTTCGGACGGTGGGCGGCAATCATCGTGTCGAGCGAGGATGAAGCCGAAGCGCGCGAAGCGGCCAAGCAGATCGGCGCCACCCGCCCGTCGCTGCCCGATGTCCAGATCCTTGGCCCCGCGCCCGCGCCGATGGCGCTGCTGCGCCGCCGCTATCGCTACCGCCTGCTGCTCAACGCCCGCCGCAGCGCCGAATTACAGGACGTCATTCGCGAGTGGCTGGGCGAGTTGCGCTTCCCGCAAAGCGTGCGAGTCAGCATCGACGTCGATCCTTACAGCTTCGTCTAGCTTGCGGCGTTGCCACGGCGGCGCGACGAAGCGTCCGCGGCGGTGAGCGAGCGTCAGCAACACCAGACCGGCCGCCGTAGCGACGACGATGGCAACATAAGATGCCTCGAGGCCGAACACGCCGCCGGTCAGCCAGTCCGGCCCGACGCGGCGCGTCACGAGTATGCCGATGGACTCGCCGGTGCCCGAGACGGGGCTGCTGAAAACTTCGGCCTGCGTGAAATTCCACGCCGCATGAAGCGCGGCCGCGAACCACAGCCGCCGGGTGACCAGATAGGCCGCGCCGAGCAGGATGCCGGCCTCTAGCATGATCGCGATCGCCCCGGTAAGCGTCGCATCGGGGTTGGCGAGGTGGACCACTCCGAACAGCACCGACGACAGCGTGAGCGCGATCCAGGTGCCGCCCAGGCGCTCGAGCTGGCGCAGGATCACGCCGCGAAACAGGGTTTCCTCAAACGTTCCGCTGACCAGCGCAATCGCCGCCCAGTCCCACACCTGCGTGTCCGCAAGTTTGCGCACGCCGTAAAAGCTGATCCCGCCAAGCGCCCACACGACCCCGGTCATGACCGAGAACAGGATGAACCCGCACGCCAGCCCGGCGGCCACTTCCTTGGCCGCGCCGGGGAAAGTGAACTCATGGTCCCGTTCGCCTTCGGCCCAGCGCCGCCAGCCCTTCCACGCAAGCACGATCAGCGCCGCGGTCAACACGGCTGCGGCGAGCGATAGTGGGCCGGTCAGGAGCTTTTTCTGGCCGATCATGGTCAGCACCTGAAACGGCGACGCGATGAGCGAGAACAGGAAGACCCCGAGCACGATCAGCATCAGGGGAAAGCGCAGGATCCGCTTCATGATGCCCGGGCGCGGGGCCGGGGATATCGTAGTTTCGTCCATTGGCTGATGACTAGAGAGGGCGTCAGGCCCGGTAAAGAGCGGCCGCATCCGCCGCCAGCCGCTCCATCGCCCAGCGCCACGGCCGCGGGCCCCAGCTGATCCGGGCAACCCCGGCCTCGGCCAGCGCGGCGATCTCCAGTGCCTCGGGCCGGATCACGTTGACCGGCAGCGGCGAGGCGGCGCAGATCTCGGCGATCAGGTCGCGGTCGCTGACGCCGGGCACGAACAAGCTGCGCGCGCCCGCCTCGGCATAAGCGGCGGCGCGTTCCAGCGCCTCGGGCACCAGCGAGCGGTCGTTGGGATTCTCGCCCGCGACCAACTTGCGCAGGAACAGGTCGGTGCGGGCGTTGACCCACAACCCGCTCTCGGCCACCGCGGCCACGCGCGCGGCTTGCTCGGCAATAGGATGCAAGCCCGGCCCGCCGATTTCCTGGTCCTCGAAATTGCACCCCACCGCGCCGGTTTCGGCGAGGTAGCGCGCATGATCGGCCACACGCGCGGCATCGACCGCGAACCCGCCCTCGAAATCGGCGGTCACCGGCAGCTCGACCCCGGCGACGATCCGCCGCACGCAATCGAGGAACAATTTGAACGGGATCTGTTCGCCGTCGGCAAAGCCGTTGGCTTCGGCGAGGCCGTGGCTGCCGGTGGCGACGGCCGGCGCGCCCGCCCCGGCGACCGCCTGGGCGCTGCTCACGTCCCAGATGTTGTACAGCAGGACCGGGTTTCCTGGCCGGTGCAGCGCGGCGAAGGCGTCGCGTTTCGCAGAATCGAAGCTCGTCATCGCCGCTCCCGTGCCAGCAATTCGCGCTTGATGTCGAGCCCGTAGGCATACCCGCCGAGCGAACCGTCGCTGCGGATAACCCGGTGGCACGGGATCAGCACCGCGACATTGTTGGCCCCGTTGGCGCTGCCCGCGGCGCGGACCGCGCCCGAGTTGCCGGCGGCAGCGGCGATTTGCGCATAGCTGCGCGTCTCGCCGGGCGGAATCTTGCGCAACTCGGCCCACACCCGCTGTTGGAACGCGGTGCCCTGGACATCGAGCGGGATGTCGAGGCCGGTTCCGGGCCGCTCGACCGCCGCGACCACTTGCTGAAGCAGGTCGGCGAAGTCGGCTCCGCCCTCCACGAGTCCGGCCTTGGGGAAGCGCGCCGCCAACGCCTCGCGGCCTTCGCCGAACGACAGCCGGCACACGCCCTTGGCCGACGCCGCCACCAGCATCGGGCCAAGCGTGGTCGCCACGATCGCCCAGCGGATCGTTACCCCCGCGCCGCCGCGCGCCCAAGCCGAAGGGGCCATGCCGAGTTTTCCTTCCATCGAATCGTAGAACCGGCTCGGGCTTTCGAACCCGGCGGCGTAGATCGCTTCGGTCACATCGCCCGTCTCGCTCAACGCCTCGCGCGCGCGCTCCTCGCGCAGCGCGCGGGCATAAGCGGCGGGCGAAAGACCCGTGGCGCGGGTGAACACCCGCTGGAAGTGCGTGGGCGAGTAACCGACGCATTCGGCCAGGTCGCCCAGCGCGGGCAGCGTTTCGGCCCGCTTGATCAGCGCGATCGCATCGAGCACCGCGCGCTCGTCGCGGGCCACGTCGTCGGGCAGGCAGCGCAGGCAGGGCCGCAAGCCGGCCAAGCGGGCGGCCCCGCCATCGCCGAAGAAGTGCACGTTTTGCCGCCGCGGATGACGCGCCGAGCACGACGGGCGGCAATAGATTCCGGTCGACAGTACCCCGGTGACGAAGCGTCCGTCGAACGCGCGGTCGCGCCGCAGCACCGCGGCCCACGCTTCGGGTTCGGCAATCGCGTTCATTGTCCGTCTCGCTCGATGCGCGCGGCGAAGCAGCCGGCCGCGGCGTTGTGGGCGTTGATATAGGCAATTTGCGGATCAGCGAAGAGGGCGCGGATCGCGGTGTCGGCCGTGCCCGGCTCGGCCAGCTGTGCCGTCGCCAGCGCACCGCCGGCGTCGAATCCGCGAAGGCTAAGCGTGCGGCCCTCGAACACCGGCGGGCACCGATCGCGGTACACGGCGGACTTTGCCGCCGCTTCGCGCACGAAGATGGCGAAAGCCGAACGGTAAGGCGCCTCGACGTCGTGGTGGACATGGTGGACCAGAAGCACCGTCTCGCCCGGCGCCGCCTCTTCCAGCGTTACCCGGCAGGGAAAGCCGGAGTCGGCATCGGCCGTGACGCGTCTTGCGCGGTGCCTCGCCAATTGCCCATCGTCCATCGCGAACAGTGGGGCGAAGGGTTCCGGCGAAAGGCCGGCAATCACATAAGTCATCGGAATTCCTTTCCGCCCGCTTCCTAGCCGGCCTGTCCCGGGGGCGCGTCCCGCCGCTTGCGCTCAAACCCGCGCACGGCGATAGGGCGCGCATGACCGGCGGCACCTTCTGGCAGCGCCTCGCGCTCGTGCTGGCGGCGTTCTGGCTCCTTGCGCCCGCCTCGCTCCGGGCCGAACCGGCCGACATCAACGCCGCCGCGCGCGGGGTGGTGCGGGTGGTGATCCTCTCGCTCGACGGCCAGCAAGTGACGCCGGTCTCGCACGGCACCGGCTTTGCGGTGTCGGGCGAGCAGATCGTCACCAACGCCCATGTCGTCCAGGAAGCGCGCGACAATCCCAAGCTGACGATCGGCCTGGTCCCCTCGGACGGAGGCGACGCGGTCTATGGCCGGATCGTCGCGGTCGATGCGCGCCGCGACCTGGCGCTGATCGCCACCACCAGCCCGATGCACCTGCCCCCGCTGACCGTCTCGGGCAATCCCTCGGTCGACAGCGGCCCGGTCACCGCGGTCGGCTACCCGATGAACGTCGACCGCGCGCAGGGCCTGTCGCTGAGCGACATCTTCCATGCCCAGCCCCCGGTGAAGAGCACCGGCGCCCTCTCCGGCCGGCGCCCGGCGCGCGATTTCGATTCGCTGCTCCACACCGCCCCGATCGCGCGCGGGAGCAGCGGCGGCCCGCTGCTCGACGAGTGCGGCCGGGTGCTCGGGGTCAACAGCTTCGGGACCGACAGCGGCAATTCCGCGAACGGGGGGGCCGACGCGGAGTTTTATTTCGCGGTCTCGACCCGCGAGCTGCTGCCGTTCCTGCGCGCCAACGGGGTCACCGCGCGGGTCAATGGCTCGCCGTGCCGCAGCCTGGCCGAAATCGATGCGCAGGAACGCTCGCAGGCCGAACGCGCGCAGCTCACCGCCCAGGCCCGCGCCACCGCCGACGAGGAGCGCTTGTCGCTGCGCAAGGAGCAGCTGCGACGCGAAGCCGAGTTCGCGCTGCTGGCCGAGCGCGAGAGCGGGCTGGCGCTGGCGATGGTGCTGATGATGGCGGCGATCAGCGCGGCGGGCCTCGCCATCCACGCGCATCACAACGGGCTGAGGCACAATGCCGAGCTCGGCTTCGCGCTCGCCGCCCTGGCCTTCGCCGGTTCGGCGGTCGCGTGGGAGGCGCGCCCGCAGTTCAAGGACATCGACGAGCGGGTCGACCAGATGATTCACGATGAAGTCGCCGCAGCCGAGCACGCCCCGGGCGAGGCGCCGGCCGCGGGCCCATTGATCTGCGTGCTCGATCCGGAGCGTAGCCGGGTAACCGGCGCCGACGCCGCCGACGTGCCGCTTAGCTGGACCGACGCCGGGTGCGTCAACGGGCGCACGCAATACGGCCTCGCCGGCGGCAGCTGGGCGCGCGTGTTCGTGCCGGGCGGCGAGGAAGCCGTCTCGATCAACCGCTTCGACCCGCAGGCCCGCGAGTACCGGGTCGAGCGCTATCTACTCGATCGCACCACCATGGGCCGCGCGCGCAAGGCCCGCGCCGAATTCCAGGCCCCCGCGTGCGGCGCTGGCGACGCCGCGGTGCGCGACTTCGGCGCGCGCCAGGCGGCCATGCAGTCGCTCCTCCCGGTCCAGCCTAACGAACGCCTGGTCTACAAGTGCGCGCCGGGATCCTAATTCCTCCCCGCTCCTGCGCAGCAGGAATGGGGAGGGGGACCGCCGGGCGCAGCCCGGGGGTGGAGGGGTCAGGCGCTGCGATCGCGACACAGCGCGACGATGGCCTCTGTTGCATTGACCGCTGACTGCAAAACTTCGGTCGCCGGCAATCGCATCACCGTGATGCCCTGCGCCTCGACAAACGCGAGCTTGCGTTCGTCGCGCTCGGGCCGCTCACCCATGTCATGCGCGATCCCGTCCACTTCGATGCCCAGTTTGGCCGAAGCGCAATAGAAGTCGAGAATGTAGGGCCCGACTGGATGCTGGTGGCGGAACTTGAGACCGTGCGACCCGCGGCGCAACTCGCGCCACAGCAATACCTCTGGAAGTGACATTTTGCGGCGCAGATCGCGCGCGGTTCGATAGTCGTGCTGATTCCGTCGGAGCGCCATACCCCTCCACCATAGCCGCGAGCGCGTCTATGGTCCCCCTCCCCGTTCCGCTGCGCGCAACGGGGAGGATTGAAGCCCCCCGGCTTGCCTTGCCGGAGAATCTTCGCTAGGCGCGCGCCAGCCTTGCCGGGGTGCTTTAGAAGCGCTCCGCGGCGGGCTTAAATCTTCCGACTTCTCGGACCCAAGAGGACCTTCGCGCGTGGAGCTTTCCGCCGGTATCAAGGCTAGCCTGGCAGGGCGCTATGCCAGCGCGCTGTTCGATCTCGCCAGCGAGGCCGGCACGGTCACCGCGGTCGAAAGCGACCTCGCCAGCCTCGACGCGGGCCTGCGCGAATCGGCCGAATTGCGCGCGCTGATCCGCAATCCGCAAGTCAGCCGCGAGGCGCTCGGGCGGGTCCTCGCGGGCCTCAGCGTCAAGATGAAGCTGGCGGACCTGACCGCCAAGTTCCTCGGCGTGCTGGCGCACAACCGCCGCGCCGGCCAGCTGCCCGCGGTCATCCGCGCGTTCGCGATGATCGCCGCCGCCCAGCGCGGCGAAGTGACCGCCGAAGTCGCCAGCGCCCACCCGTTGACCGACGAACAACTGGCGGCGCTTGAGACCAAGCTGCGCGCCCGCGAAGGCCGCACGGTCAAGCTCAAGACCCGCGTCGACCCCGACCTGCTCGGCGGGCTCGTGGTCACCATCGGTTCGCAGCGGATCGACAGCTCGATCCGCTCGCGTCT
>JBDSDC010000013.1:0-25107 GCA_039920725.1 Croceibacterium sp.
GACCACGGCGGTGCGGTGCGCGCCAATTGCCAGGTGCGCGAAGTGGTGACCGACGGCACCCGCGCCACCGGTGTGGTGCTCGACGACGGCGAGCGCCTGTCGTGCAGCGACGGGGTGATCGGCGCGATCCACCCGCACGTGTTGCCCGAGATGGTCCCCGCGCTGCCCGCCAATGTGGCGAAAAACGCGCTCCGCACGCACATCACGCCCGCCGCGTGCTTCACCGTCCACGCCGCGCTCGAGGCGCCGCTCAAGTTCAAGGCGGGCGATCTTTCGGCGGTGATGTACGAGCTGATGCCGGCGAATTACGAGGACATGCGCCGCGCGTTCGACGAGCTGCGCTACGGCAATTTCTCGCCCACGCCGCTGGTCGGGGTCGGCCAGTTGACCCAGCACGACCCGAGCCGCGCGCCCGCGGGCAAGGCGATCTTTCACGCGTGGGACTATGTGCCTTACGACCGGCCCGACGGGCGCAACTGGGACGAGACCAAGCGCGCATTCGCCGACGGAATGATCGCGCGGATGAGCGACTTCATCGACAATGTGCCCGGGGCCGTGCTCGACTATCACTGCGATTCGCCGGTCGACATGGAGCGCACGTCCCCAAGCTTCCTGCGCGGCGATCTCCACGGCATTGCCACCACCACATACCAGTCGGGCGCGCACCGCCCGACTCCCGAGCTCGGCCAATACCGCGTGCCCGGAGTCGAGCGGCTCTATCTCGTGGGGCCGTTCCAGCATCCCGGCGGCGGCGTGTTCGGCGCGGGGCGCGCGACCGCGATGGTCATGGCGGAGGACTTGGGCATCGAGTTCGACCGGATCGCGGTGCCATGAAGATCTACGCCGCCGACAAGTCCGAACTGATGCAAGTCAGCAAAATCGAGCGTCGGGGCGATGACCTGGTGCTCAAGGGCAAGGTCTTCGGGACCATGCCGATGAGCGCCACGCTGACCCCCGGGCAGGCGCGCGCGTTCTTCAAGCTGCTGACCCTGCGGCTGGCGCTGTTCCTGCTCACGCTGCCGTTTCGGAAAGGGAAATGACCATGCGCCACCAGGGCAAGACCATGCTGGTGACCGGTGCCGCGGGGGCGATCGGCTTTGCCACCAGCGAGATCCTCGCCCGCGAGGGCGCGCGGGTGATGCTGGTCGATATCGCCGCCGAGCGGCTGGAGCAACGCACCGCGGGGCTGAAGGCGGCGGGTCATGACGTCATCGCCCATGTCGCCGACTGCGCCGATGAAGCGCAAGTCAAAGCCTATGCCCAGGCCGCGCTCGACGCGTTCGGGCACGTCGATGGGTTCTTCAACAATGCCGGGATCGAAGGCACCTTGATGCCGACCCACGAATATCCGGTGGCGGAGTTCGACCACGTGCTCCACGTCAACTTGCGCGGCATGTTCCTCGGCTTGCGCTACGTTCTGCCGGGCATGGTCCGGCGCGGCAAGGGCGCAGTGGTCAACACCGCCTCGATCGGCTCCGAACGCGGGCTCGCGGGTGCATGCGCCTACAACGCCGCCAAGCACGGCGCGGTCGGGCTCACGCGGACCGCCGCGAGCGAAGTGGCGCAGAAGGGCGTGCGGGTGAACTGTGTCATGCCCGGGGTGATCGAGACTCCGCTGCTGGTCGGTATGCTCGAGCAGATGTTCGACGACGTTGCGGCGGGGATGAAGAAGCTCGGCGAAGTCGCCACGCTCAACCGCGTCGGCCAGCCGCGCGAGGTCGGCGACGTGGTCAGCTTCCTGCTCAGCGACGAGGCGAGCTACGTCAACGGCGCCAAGTGGGAGATCGACGGCGGCGCGCTGGCGACCATCCGCAACGACATCTAGCCGAACGCCCGAACGGAAATCACCGCACGCCGCGTGGACCTTTCGGCCCGGCCGGGCGTTTTCGGGGCATCATTGCAGGAGATGCCGGATGAACCTTGATGAACTGCTGCCCGCGGGCGGCATCGATGCCCTCGCGGGCCAACTCGGCATTTCGCGCGAGCAAGCGGCGAGCGGCGCCGCGGCGCTGCTCCCGTCGGTGCTCTCGGGCATGGGCGGTATGGCGGGCGCTCTTCCGGGCGGCGCGGGCGGTGCGGCCGGCGGCCTCGAAAGCATTCTTCAGGGGCTCGGCGGCGGACAGCTGGCCGACAACGTGGTCGGTCCCGAGCCAACCGACGTTGGTAAGGGCAACGAGATCCTCGGGCACATTTTCGGTTCCAAGCAGGTCAGCCGCGACGTTGCCGGCCAGGCGGCGCAAACCAGCGGGCTCGATCCCGCCGTGCTCCGGAAGATGCTGCCGATCCTCGCCATGCTCGCGGCGGGCTTTCTCGCCAAGCGTTCGGCGGGCCAGCAGCGCGGGCTGGGCGGAATTCTCGGCTCGGTGCTCGGCAGCCTGGGCGGTGGTTCGGCCGGCGGGCTTGGCGGCGGGCTTGGTGGGCTGGGCGGAATTCTAGGCTCGGTCCTCGGCGGCCAACGCTAAGCTGCGCGTTCGGGATCGAGGCCGGCGTCGGCCTCGACCACTTTGGCCATCGCGGTGAAGTCCGCCTCGTCGCCGTAAGCCGCGAGCACGCGGTCGAGCAGTGCGGCGAGCCGCTCGCCGGTCGGCAGCGGCACGCCCATCGCCTGCGCCTCGGCCAGCGCCAGGCGCGTGTCCTTGAGGCTGAGCGCGGCAGAAAAGCCGAAGTCGAAGGTCCGCGGCAGCACGGCGCGCGGCCACTTGTCGCGGGTCGCCGAATTGGCTCCGGTGCCGGCGTTCAGCACCTCGATCATCCGCGCCGGATCGAGCCCGCCCTTGATCGCCAGCGTCATCGCCTCGGCGGTGGTGGCGATCGCGGCGAGGCTGAGGAGGTTGTTGGCCAGCTTGGCAACTTGCCCCGCGCCCGGCGTTTCGCCCATGTAGAACGGCTTGCCGAGGCGCCGGAGCAGCGGCTCGAGCTCGCGCCACTGCGCTTCCGGCCCGCCGGCCATGATCGCCAGCGTGCCTTGCTCGGCTCCGCGAATGCCGCCCGAGACCGGCGCGTCGATGCTGGCGATGCCGCGCGGGGCGAGCAGATCGTGCAAGCCTTGCGCTAGGCGCGGCCCCGAGGTCGACAGGTCGCACACCACGCGCGGGCTGCCCCCGGCCACGACTTGCTCGACCGCGGCGCGCACGATCGGCGGGGTCGGCAGGCTGAGGAAGACGACCTCGCAGCGCTCGCCCAATGCTTCGGTGGAGCCGGCGGCCTCGGCCCCTTTCGCGACCAGCGCCGCGACCGTGCCGGGCGCGACATCGTGGACCAGCAGCCGTCCGACATGCGGCAGCAGCTTGGCCGCCATCGGAGCGCCCATCCGGCCCAGGCCGAGGAAACCGACGGTGGTCATACCAGCTCCGCAATCGGGGTCAGCGGCACGAGATCGACCCGCGCGATGTCGTTCTCACCCGGGAACGCGACCAGCACCAGCGGGTCGTGGCCGGGGATGATCCGGTCGAGCGAATGGTCCGCCAGCGCCAGCAATCGCGCCTGCGCCGCCGCGTAAGCCGCCTGGTCGATGAAGATCGGGAAGGCGTTCCGGCGCACCAGGTTGGCGTAAAGATGCGCCGCGTCGCTCGCCAGCACGACGGTGCCGCGTGCGGTCTCGCACGCCACCGCCTGGAGCCCCGCGGTGTGGCCGGGGAGAAAGCGTAGGCCGATGCCGGGCGCGAACTCGGCGTCGCCCGCGTGGAATACGACGTGGTCGGTATAGAGTTTGCGCACCAGCTGCGCGACCGGCTCGCCGTCGAACGGCGCTCGGACCGCCCGGTTGAGCACCTCGCGCCCGGTCGCGAACGCCAGCTCGGCGTCCTGGACGTGGAACCGGGCGTTGGGAAACGTGCCGAGCGATCCCGCGTGGTCGTAGTGGAGGTGCGTCAGGATCACGTCCTCGACCGACAGGTGGTCGATCCCGGCATCGCGCAGCCCTTCAATCACCGGGCGGGTGATCGTGCGCCCGCGCGCGACCGCGGCGCTTTCGCCGAACCCGGTGTCGACGATCACCGGCGGCTCGCCCGCCGCACCGTGGATCGCCCACACGAAATAATCGAGCGGCATCGGTACGTCGTGATCGTCCACCGGCGCGGCGAAGTTCGCGCCCGCGGTACGCTCGTGCCGCGCATAGCGGATCGCGTCGATGCGAGTGACGGGCGCGGTCATCCGCTCACGCAAAGTTGAGCTTGATCGGCTGGCGGATCGGGCCGTGGCCGACGGTGGTCATCCACGGCTCGTAGGGCCCAGCCAGCTCGATGCTGTCCACTTGGCTCACGATTTCGCCAAGCAGCGCCTGCGCTTCCATCATCGCCAGCGTTCGCCCGACGCAGCCGTGGACGCCGTAACCCCACCCGAGCGAGTGCCTGGTGTCGCGGTCGAACCGGTACGCGTCGGGCGCGTCCCAGAACCGCGGATCGCGGTTGGCGGCGGCGAACATCAGCCCGCAGCGAGTGCCCGCGGGGATGACGTAATCGTCCACCGCCACGTCGCGCGTGGTTATGCGCCCCGCCATCCGGCTCGGCGCGTCCCACCGCAGCGATTCGTCGAATGCAGCGCGGACTTTCCTCGGCTCGCTACGTAGTTTTGCGTATTCGCCGGGGAAAAGCGCCCAGGCCCGCAGCGCGTTGGCCATGGTGATGAAGGTGGTGTCGGCCCCGGCGCTGAGCACGGTCTGGAGCAGGAGCTTGGCTTCGGCTTGGGTCACCTGCCCGCTGTCGGCCGCGGCGTAGATCGTCTCGCCGATCCCCTCGGGGTCGAGCGCGCCGCGCTCGCACTGGGTCTCGAGCCACTCGATCACCGCCGAATAATCGTGCGCCATCGCCTGGTCGAACAGCTCGCCCGGCGGGCCCATCGTCGCCCATACCATTTCGGAAAAGCCGTGCATGTGCTCGCGGCCCTCGACCGGCAGCCCGAGGATCTCGGGCAGCACCTGGCACACGTAAGCCTGGCTGACGTCGCCCACCGCGTCGACCGTGTCATGCACGCGCAGGCGGGCGAGCAGTTCCTTGGCGCGCACCTCGAAGATGCCCTTGATCCGTTCGAGCGCGCGCGGGCTGAGCGCGTCGGCGATCACCTTACGCACCTGGGTGTGGCGCGGCGGATCGTCGGTCAGGAGGATTTCGGGCCGCGGGCTCGACGGATCGTGCCACGGGCGGCTGGTGCTGGAGAATGCCTTCCAGTCGAGCAGGCCCGCGCTGACATGCGCGTGCCGGCCGAGCATGACCGTGCCGTCGGCGAGCCGCACCGCGGGGGCGAATTCGCGCAAGGCATCGTCAACCTCGCGCGCGCCGATCACCGCATCGGGCGTGAAGATGTCGAGCGGGTAATCGGGGATCGGCGTGCTCACAGCCCGAGGCCCCGGAACCACACTTCGCCCGCGTGGCCGCGAACCATGTGCCCGGCGGTCGGCCCGGCGAAGTGCGCGCCGATCACCAGCACGCCGCTGTCGGCATATTTGTCGACGAACGCCGTCCGCGATTGCCGGCCGCGCTCCTTGTCCATGTCGAACGTCGCATCGCGGTGCGGCATCGCGCATTGCATCGGGTGATGCATCAGGTCGCCGGTGACGACCGCCTCCTCGCCTTGCGACGAGATACGCACGTGGACGTGGCCCGGAGTGTGGCCGTGGCTCGGCTCGCACCGGATACCCCAATCGTTTCCGCGCGCGATCTCGTGGTCGGCCTCGATGAAGTCCGCCAGCCCCAGCGCGACGATCGGATCGACGCATTCGACCAGGTGGGTGTCGCTGTGGTGCCCGTCATGCCGGATCACGTTCTGCCACGCCTCGTATTCGGTCTTGCCGAATAAGTAGCGGGCGTTGGGGAAAGTCGGCTTGAACGCACCGCTCACCGGATCCTTGTACGTGTTCCACCCGACGTGATCGAAGTGCAGGTGAGTGCACATCACGGTATCGACTTGCTCGCGGGTAATGCCGAGGCTTTCGAGGTCTTCGAGGAAGCCCTCGGGCAGATCGCAGAACACCTCGAAGTCGCGGGTCCGCCCCGCGCCGATGCACGAATCGACCACGATCACTCGTCCCGGCGCCTGGACCACGAAGCCCTGGAAATTCATCCGCTGGCGCCCGTCCGGCGTGGCGTAATGCGGATGCAGCCAGTCCATCGCGATAACTTCCTCGGCGGTCGCCTCGGGCATCGTCATCTGGATGTTGTCCTGGAAGTCCCAGAGCTCGACCACGCGGGTTACGGTGACCTCGCCGACGGTCCAGGACTTCATGTGCTCGCGGGCCATCAGGCAGCCTTTCTGCGGGTTTTCTTCACCGGCTTGTAGCGCGCCACGCTCTCGGGCGGCAGCTGGGCGGCCGGAAGCGGCTTCTTGCCGAGCACGAAGTCGGCCCCGCGTTCGCCGATCATCACGCATGGCGCGTTGGTGTTGCCGCCGATCACGCTTGGCATGACGCTGGCGTCGGCCACCCGCAGCCCGGCGATGCCGCGCACGCGCAGCTGCGGATCGACCACCGCGCCCGCATCGCTGCCCATTCGGCACGTGCCGACCGGATGGTGCACGGTGTAGCCGGTCGCGCGGATATATTGCCCCAGCTCATCGTCGGTGGTGACCTCGGGGCCGGGGGCGACTTCGGTCCCCTCGTACTCGGCGAACGGCGCGTTGGCGAAAGCGGCGCGGGCGATCCGCAGCGCGCGGATCAGCGGCTGGATGTCGTCCGGGTGCTCGAGCAAGTGCGGGTCGATCAACGGCGCGGCGGCGGGGTCGGCGCTGGCGAGGCGCAGCGTGCCCCGGCTCTTGGGATAGAGCGCGACCGGGCTGATCGCGTAGCCGTGGCCGACGGGGAACGGGATCTTCGGATGGGTTAGGCGTTTGGCGGGCTGGAACACGAACTGGACGTCGGGCTTGGCCAGGCTCGGGTCGGTGCGCAGGAAGGCGACGCTCTCGAACACGTTGCCCGCCAGCGGCCCTTTCCGGGTGAACAGGTACTGGAAGAAGTGCGCGATATCGCGCGGCAGTGCGGGCCACGACAGGCCGTAGCTGGCGGTGTTCGCGGTCTCCATGTGGAGCGGGCTGGCGACATGGTCGTGGTAGTTCTCGCCCACCCCGGGCAAGTCGAGCACGACCTCGATGCCGAGGTTCTTAAGCTGCGCGGCGGGGCCGATGCCGCTCAGCAGCAGGATCTGCGGGGTCTGGACGGTGCCGGCGCAGAGGATCACTTCGCGGCGGGCAAGGATCACCCGCCCGTCGGTCAGCTCGACGCCGATGGCGCGCCCGTTCTCCACGCGCACCCGCGCAACTTTGGCGTCAGTCTGCAGGTGGACATTGCCGCGCGCGAGCGCGGGCCGCAGCATCTGCCCGGCGGTGGTCTCGCGCCGCCCATCGCGGATCAGCCCCTGGCGGCGGCCATAGCCTTCCGAATTGGCCCCGTTAAAATCGGCACAGGCGGGGAATTGGAGCGAGCCGAGCGCGTCCATGAACGCGTAGTTCAAGGGGTTGGGATTGGGCACCACCTTGACGTTGATCGGGCCGCTGCGCCCGTGAAACACGCTCGCGGGGAAATCCTCGTTATGTTCGGTGCGGGTGAAATAGGGCAGCACTTCGGCATAGGACCAGCCGGTGCAGCCGGCGTCCGCCCAGTCGTCGTAATCGCTCGGGTGGCCGCGGAAATAGACCATCCCGTTGATCGCGCCCGATCCCCCCAGCACCCGCCCGCGCGGCACCGGGATTGCGCGCCCCGCCATGCCCGCCTGCGGCACCGTGGCGAAGCGCCAGTTGGTCGCCTCCCGCCCTATGGCGGCGGCGACAAAGCTCGGGATATGGATGAACGGATGCGTGTCATGCCCGCCCGCCTCGATCACGCACGTCGTGCGGTCAGCCGCCTCGCCCAGCCGCGCCGCCAAAGCAGCGCCCGCCGAGCCCGCGCCCACGACGATATAATCGAATTCCGCAGCCGCCATTCACGCTCTCCCGCCCAGCACATTGAGAGGGGCGGTGATGCTTGGCAAGGGCGATGGCAAGCGCTGAATAGAGCTGTTTGCACTCCGGCAGTTGGCGACTCCTAGGGGTTTGACCCTCCAATTGGCCGCCCGCTAATGGAGCGCGAGAATCGAATATTTTCCGTGACTACATATCGGGTAATCGAGCCCTTGTTGGTCGGAATCGGGCCGAAGCTCTGGCGGCCTATACTTTCGCACGCCAAATCGGCCAAATCTCTGGCGTCTTTCTTAGTTAGTGGCGCGGGCTGGAAGCGGCAGGCTTCGACGTGACCGTCGTCGCCAATCAAAGCAGAGAGAGGCACGTCGACTTCATCAGCCCTGCCCCGCCATTCATATGGAAATGGAAGTTGAAGATCGGCATGCTGTTTTGCACTCTGAACCTCACGGCCAACTCTCGTAGAAGGAATGGAAAACTTCAGGCCCGTTTTAATCAGGGCATAGATTGGCCGCCCTTCGGTATCCAGCGACTTGTTCCACATATGCTTGTCTAACAAGCCGCACACGCCCTTTGCGAACTGCGCATCACCGATGAAGGTGAGTACACCACACCTCTCAATCTCTCCGTCTGGATTGATTACTGCTGCGATCTCGGCGAATATCGACTTATTCGCCTGCACCATCGCCGCCGGGTAGTTGTTAGTGTTCACAATTCGCTTGGGGTCAGGCTCGGGACCGACCATCAGCCCGGCCGCCGCCAAAGTTAGAAGTAGCATCTTTCCCTCCAAGGTTTCGAAGTTTCAAAACAGGCTACGGCCGTCGTACTCAATCGCCTGCGCCGCAGCCCCCGATAGAATAAACCCGATCGGTCGCTCGGCCTCCTCGGTCAGGTGGCCGATCAGTCCGGCAGTCCGGCACAGCAGGCCGATGCCCTTGAGCGCGGCGAGCGGGAACCCGAGGTCGAGCATGATCGAGGGGATCGCGGCGTTGACGTTGATCGGCAGCGCGCGGCCGATGGTGGCGGGGAGCGCGGCCTGGAGCGCGCGCATCATCGCCACGTGCTCGCCCGCCGCGCCGCGCTCGTCTGCGAGCCGCAGCAGCAGGTTGGCGCGCGGGTCGCCGCCCGAGTGCTGGGGGTGGCCGAAGCCGGGTATCGCCTTGGTCGTCTGGCGCAGCTTGACGATGTTGCGCGCGGCCACGGTGGGCAGATCGTCGCCGGTTGCGCGCTGGTCGGCGACGCACGCGGCGTAGAACTGCCCGGCCACCTCTGCGCTCCCCAGCACCACGCTGCCGCAGCCCAAGAGCCCCGCGGCGACCGCGCCCTGCAGCGCCTCGGGCGCGGCGGCATATGTCATCCGCGCGGCGACCACGCTCGGCACAAGCCCGTGCTCGGCCAGCGCCACCAGAACCGCGTTCAGGAAGAAGCTTTGCTGTTCGTCGGGCTCGGTGCCGGTGACGAGGAACCAGAAATAGCTTGAGAAATCGATCTTGCCGATCAGCTCGCCGACCAGGTCCTTGCCGCGCACGGTGATGGACTCGGCGTCCGAAGTGCAGATGGCGGAATAGGGCGCGTCCTGCTTGCCGATGCGCATGGCGTTCTCCTTGAAGTCGCTTGCGCCTGCCTATAGCGCGAGCGGCACGGATAAGGAGACGCGAATGGCACGGCCACTGGAGGGCGTCAAAGTCCTCGACATGGGCACTTTCATCACCGGGCCGGCGGCCGGCGTGCTGCTGGCGGACCTCGGCGCCGAGGTCACCAAGGTCGAGATGCCCGCCACCGGCGATCCGTTCCGCGCCTTCAAGGGCGATCTCTATTCGCCGCATTACCAGACTTACAACCGCAACAAAATGTCGGTCGAGCTGAACACCAAAGTCCCCGCCGACCTCGCCGCGTTCGATACCCTGGTGAAGACCGCCGACGTGTTCATCCAGAACTTCCGTCCCGGCGTGGCCGAGCGGCTGGGGGTCGGGCCAGAGAGGCTTCAGGGGCTCAACCCGCGGCTGGTCTATTGCGGCATCACCGGCTTCGGCAGCGACGGGCCGTGGAAGGACCGCCCGGCGTTCGACACCGTCAGCCAGGCCGTGACCGGGTTCCTGCGCCTGCTGGTCAACCCCGCCAACCCGCGCGTGGTCGGCCCCGCGATCGGCGACGCGATCACCGGGTTCTATGGTGCGTTCGGGATCGTGGCGGCGCTGTTCGAGCGTGAAAGGACGGGCCGCGGGCGGCTGGTCGAAACTTCGATGTTCGAGGCGATGAGCCACTTCAACATGGACGATTTCACGCATTACCTGTCGGCGGGCGAGATCATGGGTCCGTGGTCGCGCCCGCACGTTTCGCAAAGCTACGTGTTCCAGTGCCACGACGGCGGATGGATCGCGCTGCACATGTCGAGCCCGCCCAAGTTCTGGGACAACCTCGCCGCCGCGGTCGGCCAGCCGGACATGCTGGCGCGCCCCGAGTTCGAGAGCCGCGAGGCGCGGATTCGCAATTACGAACGCGTCGTCGCATTCCTCGCCCCGATCTTCGCCGCACACCCGCGCGCCTATTGGGAAGAGCGGCTGGCGGCGGGCGAAGTCCCCCATTCGCCGGTCTATTCGAGCAAGGAAGTAGTCGAGGGCGAGCTGGCCGCGCATCACAAGCTGGTGAGCGAGGGCGAGGGGCCGCGCGGGACGTTTCGGACGATTCGCTTCCCGGTGCGCTTCGACGGCGAGATCGAGGACACGGTCATCCCGCCGCCCGAGCTGGGCGCGGACAATGCCGAAGTGCTTGGCCGCAGGCCGTGATTTGCTAAACTACGGAAAATCGGCCGGATGGATTCGGCCGCCACGGGAGACCAGACGATGACCGCCAAGTTGCCGAGCCGGCTGCACCACACCGCCTACGTCACCAAGGACCTTGAGGCGACGCGCCACTTCTACGAGGACATCATCGGACTGCCGCTGACCGCCACCTGGTGCGAGACCGATTTCCTGTTCGGCAAGGACCGCACGTACTGCCACTGTTTCTTCGGCATCGGCGACGGCGGGGCACTGGCGTTCTTCCAGTTCGCCGATCCGGACGATCAGGCCCAGTTCGGCCCCGAGATCCCGGCCTCACCGTTCATCCACCTCGCGCTCAAAGTCGATGAGGACACGCAAGGCGAGATCGAGCAGCGGATCAAGGCCGCCGGGCTGGAAGCGACTTACACGCTCGAACATGGCTATTGCCGCTCGGTCTATGTGGTCGATCCCAATGGCATGACGGTCGAGTTCACCTGCGACGATCCGCGCGCGGCGGCGGGCGACGCGGCGCGCAAGGCCAAGGCGCACGGCGAGCTCGCGCGGTGGCTGGCGGGCGACCATTCGACCAATAACGACTTCCGCCACGCCGAAGCGGCCTGACGGCCGCATCAAACCAAACGCTCGTCTTTGCGAGCGTAGCGAAGCAATCCAGGGCAGCGCAGAACCGCCCCTGGATTGCCGCGCCGCCTTCGGCGGCTCGCAATGACGAACTGAGAGAGATCCCGAATGGCTAAGCCCCTGCCCCTGCTGCCGACCTCGCTGGTGGGTTCCTACGCCCAGCCGGAATGGCTGATCGACCGCGCCAAGCTGGCCGGCCGGTTCCCGCCGCGCACCCGGCAAAAGGAGCTGTGGCGGATCCCCGAGGACCTAATCGAGGAAGCGTGGGACGACGCCACCATCATGGCGATCGAAGCGCAGGAGCGCGCCGGGCTCGACATCATCACCGACGGCGAGATGCGCCGCGAGAGTTATTCGAACCGCTTCGCCACCGCGCTCGACGGGGTCGATATGGACAACCACGGCACCGCGCTCGACCGCAGCGGGGAGCCGGTCCCGGTGCCGCGGGTGACCGGCCCGATCAGCCGCCGCCACCCGGTCCAGGTGCGCGACGTCGAGTTCATGAAGCGCCACACCGACAAGCCGATCAAGATCACCGTCCCAGGTCCGTTCACGATGAGCCAGCAGGCGCAGGACGACTACTACGGCGATCCCGAAGCGCTCGCGGTGGCTTACGGCAAAGCGGTGCGGGACGAGATCATCGACTTGTTCGCCGCCGGCGCCGACGTGGTCCAGCTCGACGAGCCGTACATGCAGGCGCGGCCCGACAAGGCGCGCGAGTTCGGGCTCAAAGCGCTCGAAGCGGCGCTCAACGGGGTCAAGGGGACCACCGCGCTGCATATCTGCTTCGGCTACGCGCACCTGATCCACGAGCGGCCCGAAGGCTACAGCTTCCTGCCCGAGCTGGCGGCGAGCGGGGTCAAGCAGATCTCGATCGAGACCGCGCAATCCGATCTCGATACCGCGGTGCTCGAAACGTTGCCCGGCAAGACCATCATCCTCGGCGTGCTCGACCTCTCGACCCAAGCGGTCGAGGAGCCCGAGACGGTCGCGGCGCGGATCCGCAAGGCGCTGCCGCATGTCGCGGCCGAGCGGATCATTGTCGCGCCCGACTGCGGGCTCAAGTACCTCCCGCGCGAAGTCGCGTTCGGCAAGATGAAGGCGATGGCCGACGGGGCGGCGATCGTGCGGGCCGAATTGGAGTGAGCTTCAAGACGACTCATACCGGCAGCCTGCCGCGCCCCGATTACCTGCTCGACCTGATGTTTGCGCGCGAGCGCGGCGAGGCGGTCGACGAAGCCGCGCTCGAGGCCGCGATCGAGCGGGCGACCGCGTATGTGATCGGGCGGCAAGTCCAGGCCGGGATCACCGTGGTCGGCGACGGCGAGATGTCCAAGCCGAGCTATGCCACTTATATCAAGCACCGCCTGTCGGGCTTCGGGGGCGAGGCCGGGCAGTACGAATTCCAGGACCTCGAGGCGTTTCCCGGGGCCAAGGCGCGGGTGTTCGGCGATGCCGGGCGCGCGCGCCGCACCGCGCCGGCGTGCACCGCGCCGATCGCGGTGATCGACATGGACGCCCCGCGCGAGGATGCCGAGCGGTTGACCCGGCTGGCCGGCAGGCACCAGGCGTTCATGTCCGCCGCCAGCCCGGGGGTGACCGCGCTGTTCTTCCCCAACGCCTATTACGCCAGTGACGAGGAGTACGTGTTCGCGCTCGCCGAAGGGCTGCGCCACGAATACGAGACCATCGCCGCGGCCGGCATCACGCTGCAAGTCGATTGCCCGGACCTGGCCATGGGCCGCCACGTCCAGTTCACCGCGCTCTCGACCGAAGACTTTCGCAAGCGCATCGGGATGAACGTGGCGGCGCTCAATCACGCGCTGCGTAACATCCCGGCCGAGCAACTGCGGATGCACTTGTGCTGGGGCAATTATCCCGGCCCGCACATCCACGACGTGGCGCTCGAGGACATCGCCGACATCGTGTGGAGCGCCAAGCCGCAGGCGGTGCTGCTCGAAGGCGCCAACCCGCGCCACGCGCACGAGTTCGCGTTCTTCGAAGCGCACCCGCTGCCCGAGGGCAAAGTGCTGTGCCCGGGAATGGTCGAGCCGCAGAGCCCTTATGTCGAGCATCCCGATCTGATCGCGCAGCGAATCGGGCGTTATGCCGATTTGCTCGGGCGCGAGCGGATCATGGCCGGTGTCGATTGCGGATTCTCGGTCCACGCCGGCAGCGGCGCGCTCGATCCCGAAGTGGTGTGGGCCAAGCTCGCCGCGCTCGCCGAAGGCGCGGCGCTCGCGTCTGCGCACTACTGGTAAGGATGTCCCGCGCCCGCTAGTCCTGCGCACCGTGCGGGCGTGGCGGAATGGTAGACGCCGGGGACTTAAAATCCCCTGAGCTTAGCTCGTCCGGGTTCGAGTCCCGGCGCCCGCACCACTTCTTAGCGGTCGTTCTCGGTCCACGCGTGGGTCTCTTCCACTTCGGCGCGGACCGGGCGGCCGTAGGCGTCGCGCGCAGGGCGAAACACGAAACGCTGCACCAGCAGCCGGCAGGTCAGCGCATCGATCGCGGCGAACCCGCTCGAGCGCGTCGCGCGACAATTGCTCACCCGGCCATCCGGATTGACCGTGTATTGAACATGGACCGCCGCTTCCTGTCCGAAGGCCAGCACCCCTTTGGGCAAGTCCTCGTAGCGCAAGGCGCCGCGAATCTGCCGCGGCCCGACCACCGCCTCGGCATCGCCATCGCCGCCGTCACCCCCACCGCCGAGACCGTTGCCAAAGCCGCCCGCGCCCTGGCCCGGTCCGCGTTCGTTGGACGCGCCAGTATTGGCTGCCGCGCCGACGCCGGCGCGGGTCGCGACCACCACCGGCGGCGGCGGGATCAGCGGATGGGGCACGGGCGGGGCGACGATCGCGGTCGCCTTGTTGCGGAGGTTTTGCGGCGAGGGCTGGTCCTTGGCCTTGTGCGCCTTGCGGTGCGGCGGCGGGGGCTTGGGCATGGGGGGCGGCGGAGGACGCGGCGAGGTAAACGTGACCGACACCAGCGGCTGCGAGACGAGCAGCGGCGGATGCACCCCCAGGCCGAACACCAGCACCGCGCCGATCAGCGCGACGATCGCCAGCGAGGTCGAGGCCGAAATCGCGCGTGGGGGGTGCCAAGCATACATCGGCGAGGGGCGCTAGCGCGCGCGGCATGGACGGACACTGAATGGCGCCCCTTACTGCGCGGTTCCCCCTAGGCACGCGCCAGCAAAGTCTTTGTGCCGGCTTTCTATTTTCCCAGCGCAATGAACGGGGCTGGCGGACAGAAGGCGCGCGAACCGCGCAAACCGGTCAGGATCGGAGCGCGGCTGATGGGCGAGCGCGGCTGGAGCGACGTGGTCATCCGCAACGTCTCGTCCGGCGGTGTCATGGGCGCGAGCCCGCACCCGCCGGTGCGCGGCGATTATGTCGAAGTCCGCTGCGGCTCATACCGGATCGTCGCGCGGATCGCATGGGCCCGGGGCGGCCTGTTCGGCGCGCAGGCCCGGGGCCGGATCGAGATCGCCGACTTGCTTGCCGGGAGCGAAGGCCGCGCGGTTGCCACGGACGAGCGTCGCCAGCAACCGCAAGTGCGTCTAGCGCAGCGCGCGCCGGCTCCCGCCGAGCAGGCCGAACGCAGCGCCAGGGCCGGGCGGATGTTTGACTTCGCGATGCTGGCCCTGGCCGGGGCGGCGTTTGCCGGGCTGGCGGCAAGCGCGGCTTACCAGGCGCTCGCCGCGCCGATCGAGCTCGCGGCCGAGGCCTTGGCGGGTGCCGAACGTCAGACAATGTTAGGTAATTGATCCTAGGCTCGCAGTGGGCAGACCGTAACCGCGTTCGGGGGATAAGCGGTGAAACAGGGGCGGGCCCGGGAATGTCGGGCTGCGCGGGCGCAGGATCCGGGGGACAAGTGTGAGCGACTCTTTGCGAACGGGCGATCTATCGGACCAGGACTCCGGACCCGCCGCCATGCCGGCGGACAACCGGCGCGATACGGCCCGCTTTGCCTTGTTGATTCGTCCCGCCAAAGTGGTCTGCGGGCGCCTCGAGTACCCGTGCGTGATGCGCGACGTGTCCGAGGAAGGCATCCGGATTCGCCTGTTCCATCCGCTGCCCGATGGGTCCGGCTACGCGATCGAAATGCTCGGCGGAGAACGCTATGCGATCCAGCCGGCATGGTTCAACGGGCTCGCGGCCGGGTTCCGGTTCGTCGAGCCGGTCAGGCTCGACCGGATCCTGGCCAACGCCGGGCCCTTTCCCAACCGCCCGGTCCGGCTGTCGATCGAGTTCCCCGCGACGCTGGAGTGCGGCGAGCGCAAGTCGGCGGTCACCCTCAACAACCTCTCGCAGCAGGGTGCGCGCCTGACCTCGGCGGATTACCTCGCGCTCGGCCAACTGGTGGCGCTGCACTCCGATTGCCTGCCGCGAATCCATGCCAAAGTCCGCTGGCGCAAGGACGATCAATACGGCGTGGTGTTCGAGGAAACCTTCAAGCTGGCCGAGCTGTCCGGCCTGGCGGTGGGGATATACTCCTCCACCTCGTACCGGGAGCAGGCCAAATTATCCGCCGCATGACCGGGAATTAAGCGTTTTCTTTCAGCCCCGGGGTGCGATAGAGCCGGGTCAAGTATGGTCAGCCCAAGCAGTTCCGCGGCGCGTGAGATCGCGGTCGACGTCGTCATCATCGGCGCAGGTCCCGCGGGTCTCACCGCCGGCTACCTTTTGACCAAGGCGGGCAAGCGCGTCGCCATCATCGAGAAAGATGCGCGCTATGTCGGCGGGATCAGCCGCACGGTCGAGCACGGCGGCTATCGCTTCGACATCGGCGGACACCGGTTCTTTTCCAAGAGCCAGGCGGTGGTCGACTTGTGGAACGAGCTGCTGCCAGACGATTTCATCCAGCGCCCGCGGATGAGCCGCATCTACTACGAAGGCAAATTCTACAGCTATCCGCTGCGGGCGTTCGAAGCGCTGCGCAATCTCGGCGTGTGGCGCTCCGCCTGGTGCATGGCGAGCTATCTGTGGGCCAAGCTGTTCCCGATCAAGGACGTGAAAAGCTTCGCCGACTGGACCACCAACCAGTTCGGCAAGAAGCTCTATTCGATCTTCTTCAAGACCTACACCGAGAAGGTGTGGGGCATGCCGTGCGACGAGATGAGCGCCGACTGGGCCGCGCAAAGGATCAAGGGCCTGTCGCTGTGGGGCGCGGTGACCGACGGGCTCAAGCGTTCGCTCGGCCTCAACAAGCGGCCCAACGACGGCCAGGCGGTCAAGACCCTGCTCGAGACGTTCCGCTATCCGCGGCTCGGCCCAGGCATGATGTGGGACGCAGCGCGCGACCGCATCGTCGAAGGCGGCGGGCAAGTCCTGATGCGCCATGCGCTCGACAGCCTGACGCGCGACGGCAGCGGCGGCTGGCGGTTGATCGCGACGGGGCCCGAAGGCGAGCTGGCGATCACCGCGGGCCACGCGATCAGCTCGGCGCCGATGCGCGAGCTGGCCGCGCGGCTCCGCCCGGAACCGGTCAGCACGCCGCAGGCCAGCCAGCTCAAATATCGCGACTTCCTGACCGTTGCGCTGATGATCAAGTCGGACGACTTGTTCCCCGACAACTGGATCTACATCCACGACAGCAAGGTCAAAGTCGGGCGGGTCCAGAACTTCCGCTCATGGTCGCCCGAAATGGTGCCCGACCCCGATACCGCGTGCGTCGGGCTCGAATACTTCTGCTTCGAAGGCGACGGTCTGTGGTCGATGGCCGATGCCGATCTGATCGCGCTCGCCACCCGCGAAATGGCGATCCTCGGCCTGTGCGCGCCGGACAAGGTGCTTGGCGGCGCGGTCGTGCGGCAGGAAAAGGCCTACCCGGTCTATGACGGGGACTATGCCGCCAACGTCGCCGCGATGCGCGCCGAGCTGGAAGCTTGCCATCCCACGCTGCACCTGGTCGGGCGCAACGGGATGCATCGCTATAACAACCAGGATCACGCCATGATGACCGCGATGCTGACGGTCCAGAACATCCTTGCCGGCGCGCGCCTCTACGACACCTGGTGCGTCAACGAGGACGCCGAATACCACGAAGCCGGTGACGAGGGCGCCGAAAAGCAGATCGCGGCGCGTGCTGTCAGCCATGATCAGGCGGCCGCGCTGGCCTCGGTGCGTGAGGTGCCGGCGCGCGTCGCGGGCGACCGCAAGGCCGCCTGATGCCCGCGTTTCTGCTCCGGCTCGGCGACCAGCGCCTGATCCGTTACGGGCTCGCCAGCATCGGCGCGCTGGCGGTCGACATGGGCAGCTTCCTGTCACTGCTGGCGCTCGATATGTGGCCCGCGGCGGCCTCGGCGCTGTCTTATAGCCTGGGGATCGTCGCCCACTGGCTGCTGTCGAGCCGCGCGGTGTTTGCCGACCTGGTCGCCGAACGCGGCACGCGGCGGACGCGCCAGAAGGCGCTGTTCGCGGGCTCCGCGCTGGTCGGCCTCGCGCTGACAACCGCGATCGTGTGGGCCGGCGACAGAGCCGGAATCGATCCGCGCGCGGCCAAGCTGGTCGCCATCGCGGTCAGCTTCGCGTGCACTTGGCTACTGCGCAGCCAGGTGGTGTTCCGGAGCGCGCGATAACCGCGGTCAGGCCGGGCGGAACCTCATCGCGACGCCGTTCATGCAGTAACGCAAGCCGGTCGGCTTGGGGCCATCATCGAACACATGGCCCAGGTGCCCGCCGCAATCCGCACAATAGACCGCGGTGCGGCCGTAACCGAGCTTGTGATCGGTCGAAGTGCCGATCGCGCCGGGCAGCGGCTTCCAGAAGCTCGGCCAGCCGGTTCCGCTGTTGAACTTGGTGGTGCTGGCATAGAGCTCGTTGTTGCACCCGGCGCACAGGAAAGTCCCATTGCGGTGCTCGTTGTTGAGCGGCGAGGTGAACGGGCGCTCGGTGTCCTCGTGGCGCAGCACCTGGTAGGCCGCAGGGGAGAGCCGCGCCTTCCACTGGGCGTCGGTCAGGTTGATCTTGAACGTCGCCGCCTTGGCGGCGCTGCCGCAGGCGGCGAGCGCGGGGATCGCGACACCGGCGGCGAGCCAGGCGAGCGCGCTTCGGCGAGTGGCGGCGAGATGGGTCATGGCAAGGATCCTAACGGGACGGATTCGAACGCTGTGTGAACGATTGAGTCTTCGCTCGGTGCCTATCAATCGTTACCGATCGTCTGGCCTGAAGCGCTAGCGGCGGCGCGGCGCCCCCGCGACCGGTACTTCACGCGGCGCGGGCCGGACTGCATCACGCGCTTGCGGAACAGCGTGGTGCCGACGCGGATCGAGATCGCCACCCACGCCAGTTGCCAGGCGAGCGCCAGGGTGTGGGGCCACAGCGCGCCGTCCAGCGCGGCACGCGCGAGCATCGCGTAAGTCGAGCTGAACGGGAACGCGATCGCCGCCCAGCTGATCCACCCGTCGGGGTCCGACATCGCCAGCGTGGCGAAGAAGAACAGCAGCACTTGCATCATCGTCACCGGCATCGACAGCGTCTGGACCTCGCGCACCGTGGTCGCGAGCGAGCCGATCGCGAGGAACACCGAGCCGAGCAGCAGGTAGCTGACCGAGAAGTACGTCACCCCGAGCGCGATGAACGCGGGCCAGCCGACGCCGGGCTCGGGCAAGTGGCTGAAGTCGAGCGCGCTGCCGGCCAGCGCCCCGCTGCCCGAGGCGATCACGAACCCGCCGATCGCGGTGCCCCACACGGTGAGACCGACCAGCGACACCGCCAGCATCGCGAACAGCTTGCCGAGGAACACCGCGTCCATTGGGATCGCCGCGGCGAGAACCTCGATCACCTTATTGGCCTTTTCCTCGACCAGGTTGGAAAGCACCATCCCGGCCAGCAGCATGGTCAGCAGGAACAGCAGCAGCTGCGCCGCCTGCGCGGTGCGCATTCGCGCGCGCTGTTCGCTGGCCCCGCTGGCGGCCACCGCGCGCGTGGTGACCGGCGGCACGGCGGCGGCCTGGCCGCGCGCCTGCGACGCAATCAGCGCCACCGGTCCGCTCCACCATTCGAGCCGTTCGGGCGTCGCGGTGAGCACCGGCCGCTCGGGCGTGCCGGTCAGCACCGCGGCGAGACTGGCCTGCCGCTTGGCGAGCGCGGCGCCGGCGTCGTACGTGCCGCCCGGCGCCAGGCGGCGGAGCACGGTCATCCGGGGCACGGCCGGGCCGAGCGAGTGCGCCAGCCGGCTCCGGGCGGCCATCATCGCATCGACATCGGCGGCGGCCATCGCCACGCCGATCTCGGGCGCGGCGGTCTGGCTTTCGACCCGCGCCCCGACCCCGCCCGCCAGCGCGCCGACCCCGAGCGGGAACAGCGGTCCGAGGAGGAAGAACAGGAACGAGCGGCTGATCAGGATGGCGAAGAAATCGCGCCGCGCGACGACGAACGCGGCCTGGAGCAGCGACAGCCGTTCGCCCTTGCCTTGCCCGCGCGTCATACCGCCGCCGCCCCGGCTTCGAGGGCCTTGGCGGCGGCCTCGCCGGCAATCGCGACGAACGCATCGTGCAAGCCGGCGCGCTCGATCGACAGCGAGAGGATCCCGGCATCGCCTTCGATCAGCGCGCGCAGCAGCGGCTCGATCCCGCTGTCGGGGAGCGGGAACTGCCACAGCCGCCCCTCGCGCCGGGCGGCGGGGGGCAACGCGGCGCGCCACGGCCCCTCGTCGCTCACCGTCTCCAGCCGCACTTGCGCCGGGATGCGATCGCGCGCCGCGTCGACCGACCCGGCATAAGGCACTTTGCCGCCGGCGATGATCGCCACTTGCTCGCACAACCGTTCGGCATGGGCGATGACATGGGTCGAGAAGATCACCGTGGTGCCCTTGGCGGCGAGCGAGCGGATCAGCCCCTCGAGCTTGCCCTGATTGATCGCGTCGAGGCCCGCGAAAGGCTCGTCGAGCACCACCAGCCGCGGCTGGTGCACCAGCGTGCCGAGCAGCTGGACTTGCTGCGCCATACCTTTCGACAGCTGGCGGATCTGCCGCTCGGCGGCGTGGCCGAGGCCGAATTCCTCGAGCAGCGCGCGGCCCCGCGCGCGTCCTTCGGCGAGCGGCAGCCCGCGCAGCGCGCCGAGGAAGGCGATCGCCTCGCAGGCTTTCATCGACGGATACAGCCCGCGCTCCTCGGGCAGGTAACCGATCGCGCGGGCGACTTCGTGGGGATGTTCGTGGCCGAGCACCCGGCGAGTGCCTGAATCGGGTTCGATGATCCCCAGCACCATCCTCAACACCGTGGTCTTGCCGGCGCCGTTGGGTCCGAGGATGCCGTAGATGGCCCCTTCGGGCACCGCCAGATCGACCCCGTCGACCGCCAGCGTACCCTCGAACCGCTTGACCAGCCCGCGGGCCTCGATCGCCAGGGGCCGCCCGGCAATGGCGTTGTCCCGCCGGTCCGCTTCGCCTAGCCCTTGCATCATCGCCGCGGGCCTACCCGGAGAGGGTTCACAGGAGCAACCACGATCGCACGCTCGCCCCCCGATCTCGCCGCGCTGAAAGGGCGGCTGGCGGCCGAGGCCCGGCGGCTCGGGTTCGCCGCGGTCGGCGTCGCGCCCGCGACCGACGATCCGGTCACCGCCGCCCGGCTCGGCGAATGGCTGGGCGAAGGCATGCACGGCGACATGGCGTGGATGGAAACCCGCGCCGAGGTCCGGCGCGGCCCGCAATCGTTATGGCCCGAGGCGCAAAGCGTGATCGCGCTGGGCATGAGTTATGCCCCCGCGAGCGACCCGCTGGCGCTGGCCGATGCCCGCGAGCGGGGGCGCATCTCGGTCTATGCCCAGGGCAAGGATTATCACGATACGCTCAAGGCCGCGCTCAAGGCGCTCGCCCGGTGGTTGGTGGCAGAGGCGGCAGCGGAGGGGCTGGAAGCCGGGGTCAAAGTCTTCGTCGACACCGCGCCGGTGATGGAAAAGCCGCTTGGGCAGGCGGCCGGGCTCGGGTGGCAGGGCAAGCACACCAACCTGGTCAGCCGCGAGCACGGCAGCTGGCTGTTCCTCGGCGCGATCTACACCACGCTGGCGCTGGCGCCCGATGTGCCGCACGCGGACCGCTGCGGATCGTGCCGGGCGTGCCACGACGCGTGCCCGACCGATGCCTTCCCCGCGCCGTACCGGCTCGATGCCCGGCGGTGCATCTCGTACCTGACGATCGAGCACAAGGGCCCGATCCCGGAGGAATTCCGCGCCGCGATCGGCAACCGGATCTACGGCTGCGACGATTGCCTGGCGGTGTGCCCGTGGAACAAGTTCGCGCATACGGCGGCGCGCCACCGCGCGTTCCTGCCGCGCGCCGAACTCGCCGCGCCGCGCCTGGCCGAGTTGTTGGCGCTCGACGACGCCGGCTTTCGCAGCCTGTTCGCTGGCTCCCCGATCAAGCGCATCGGACGGGGCCGGCTGGTCCGCAATTGCCTGATCGCGGCGGGCAACAGCGGCGATCCGGCGCTGGTGGGGCCGGTGACCCGCTTGCTCGACGACCCGGACCCGGTGGTGGCCGAAGCCGCCGGATGGGCGCATACCAGGCTCCTCCCTGTTTCCGCGTAGCGGGAATGGGGAGGTGGCAGGCGCCGCAGGCGGCTGACGGAGGGGTAAGGGACCGCCACACGCCTCCACCCCGACCTCTGCAAGGTCGCGGTCCCCCTCCCCATCGCTGCGCGACAGGGGGGATCTAAAGCAATTCCCTGAGGTTGTCGGCCTCGAGCAGGGCATCGGGCGTGAGGACCGTGCGCGCCTCGATCAGCTTGCGGCCCTGGGCGTAATCGCGCGTGCGATTGACGCAATCGAGCGCGATCACGCGCCCGTCCTTGAGGTACACGACCGAGAAGCTGCGCGCGCCCGGATCGCCGCGCAGAATGGTGGTATCGTGACCCAGGCTCAGGCCGACGGTCTGCAGGCGGAGGTCGTATTGGTTCGACCAGAACCACGGCACCGCGTTGTACGGCTCGGGCGCGCCGCAGATCGCGCGCGCCGCGCAGGCGGCCATGTCGTGGGCATTCTGCACGCTTTCGAGCCGGACCACCGCGCCGTCGGCCCAAGGACTGGCGTGGGCCGCGCAGTCGCCGATGGCATAGACGTCGGGCAGGCTGGTGCGGCAGAATTCATCGACTTCGACACCGTTGGCGCCCGCGGCGCCGGCCGCGATCAGCGGGCCGACCGCGGGGACAATCCCGATCCCGGCGACGATCACGTCGCAAGCGATGGTTTCGCCGCCGGCCAGCCGCACCGCGCTGACGCGTTCTTTGCCCTCGATCCGCTCGATTTCGCTCGACAGCCGCACATCGACCCCGTGCGCGCGGTGTTCGGCTTCGTAGAACCGCGCCAGGTCCTGTCCCGCGACGCGCGACAGCAGCCGGTCCTGAACTTCGATCACGGTCACCGCCAGCCCGCGCTTGGTCAGCACCGCGGCGGCCTCGAGCCCGATGTAGCCGCCGCCGATCACCACCGCGCGGGTGGCGCCCGCCGCCAGGTCCGCGATCAACCGATCGGTATCGGCCTTGTCGCGAATCGCGTGGATCCCGCTCAGCTGCGCGCCGGCGCCGGAAAGCCGGCGGGCATCGCCGCCCGCAGCCCACATCAGCGTTCCGTAGCCGACCGTGTCGCCGCCCGTCAGGGTCAGCTGTTTGGTTGCCGGGTCGACCTTGGTGACGTTGGAGCCGGGCCGCAGCTCGATCGCGCGCTCGCTCCAAAAGGTCGCGGGCCGCACCAGCATGCGCTCGAACGGCTTGTCGCCCGCGAGGTAATCCTTGCTCAGCGGCGGGCGCTCGTAGGGCAGCTCGGGATCGCGCCCGACCATCAGCACCGAGCCGGCAAAGCCCGCCTGGCGCAGCGCGATGGCCGCTTGCGACCCCGCGTGGCCGGTTCCGACGATGACGATCTCGGCGACGATTTCGGCGCGGCTCATAAGCGCCGGGTTCGCCGCGAACGGCGCCAGCGTCAAGTGCCGCTGATAAGGTTCACCGGCGCAGCAGGTTGCGCGCCTGGCTGGCGATGTGCGCCAGCATCGCCGGGGCGACCGAGCCGCCGGACGCCTGGGCGCGGGCGATGATCGCACGGAACTGCCCGATCGGGCCCGCCTGCTTGGCGGTCCACTGCTCGATCAGCGCTTCGGGATCGTCGTTCGAGCGCCGCCCGCGCAGCTGCGTGCGGATGAATTCGAAGCGCATCTGCTGGAAATCGCGCGCCAGACCCGCGACCAGCAGCCGCTCCCACGGATCGCTCGGGCCCATCAGCGCCGCCGCCGACTGCGCCCACCCGAGGCCAAGGCGCTCGCCAAGCTCGATGAAGGCATGCGTGAGCCGCACCGGGGGGATCCCGGTATCGCGCGACAGGCGGGCGAGGCCGATCGCCCCGTCGATCGCGAACAACCGGGCGACCCGCGCCGCGAGCGGCTCCGGAGCGCCGGCGGCGACCAGGCGCGAGCAGATCGCCCGGGCCTGGCCCCGGGTATCCTCGGCGAGCAGCTTGTCGACGTGGGCGATCAGCTTGCGCACCGCGGGCGCCAGCTCGCGGATCAGCCGAGCCGGAGCAAGCGTGGCGGCGGCGGTGCGCAGCCAGTCGGCCATGTGGCCGCGCAGCGCCAGCGCGGACTGGTCGAACAGCAGCAGCCGGGCCGCCTCGGGCATCTGCGCGGCATCGATGTCGCTCCACAGCAAGTCCATTTCGAGCAGCTGGCGAGCACCGATGAACGCGGCGGCGACGTGATCGAGCGGCGCGCCTTCTTCCTCGGCCAGCTCGAACGGGTGAATCAGCCCCATCCGGTTGACCATCTGGTTGGCGACCACGGTGCCGACGATCTGCGGGCGCAACCGGTGGCGCAGCAGCTGCTGCTTGAACTTGGTGCGCATCAGCGGAGGAAAGTCGCCGAGCAGCAGCGGCACCGCCGCTTCGTCGAGCGCGACCGGGCTGACCTCGATCCGGTCCTGCAACATCAGCTTGGTGGTCGATAGCAGCACCGCCAGCTCGGGCCGTGTCAGGCCGCGGCCGTCGGCGGCGCGGCGCTTGAAGGTGTCCGAATCGGCGAGCCCTTCGGTCCGCCGGTCGAGCTCGCCCGCTTCCTCGAGCGTTTCCATCAGGCGGATCAGCGAGGCGACCGTGGCGGCGCCGCCGACTTCGGCGATCGACAAGGCGAGCGCCTGCAAGCGATTGTCTTCGAGCACCAGCACGGCGACGTCACCCGTCATCTGGCGCAGGACCGCGATCCGGCGCGGCTCGGTCAGCGATCCGCCGGCCTTGGCATCACCGAGCGCGATCTTGATATTGACCTCGTTGTCCGAGCAATCGACTCCGGCCGAATTGTCGATGAAATCGGTGTTGATGCGTCCGCCGACCAGCGCGAACTCGATCCGCCCCGCTTGGGTGACCCCCAGGTTGGCGCCCTCGCCGATCACTTTGGCGCGCACTTCGTCGCCGCTGATCCTGAGGCCGTCGTTGGCCGGATCGCCGACTTGCTGGTGCGTTTCGGCGCTCGCCTTGATGTAAGTGCCGATGCCGCCGAACCAGATCAGGTCGACCGGGCTCTTGAGCAGCGCGTTGATCAGGCCCTCGGGATCGAACTCGGCGGCGGTCACGCCCAGCGCGGCCTGGGCGGCGGCGGACAGCACGATGCGCTTCTGGCTGCGCGGATAGATCCCGCCGCCTTTCGACAGCCGTTTCTCCGAATAGTCGCCCCAGCTCGACCCCGGCTTCTCGAACAGGCGCTTGCGCTCGGTCCAGCTCGCCGCGGGATCGGGCGCGGGGTCGATGAAGATGTGGCGGTGATCGTAGGCGGCGATGAGGCGGATGGTCTTCGACAGCAGCATGCCGTTGCCGAACACGTCGCCCGACATGTCGCCGCAGCC
>JBDSDC010000014.1:0-4663 GCA_039920725.1 Croceibacterium sp.
CCGTAGAGGGTGCCTTGCGGACCCTTCAGCACTTCGATCCGATCAAGGTCGTACAGCAAGGGAAGGACCACCCCGTTGTTCTGCGACACGCCGGAGTTGGCCCGCTTGGTCATGCTGGTGTCGTCCAAATAGACGCTGGTGGTGGCGGCCCCGGCGGCGCCGATCACGCCGCGGATGGAGAATTGCTGCTGGGACCCGTTGCCGTTGCTCACGGTGCTGATCCCCGGTACCACTCGCACCAAGTCGGCCGCATTCTTTACCCCCTGATCGTCCAGGACGCTCTGCGGCAGCGCCGTAATGGTCAGGGGAACGCGGCCGACAGTCTCTTTATGACGGGTGGCGGTGACTATTATCTCGCTCATGTGCTTCTGGTCGTTGTCACCAGCTGTCGTCGCGGGCGGATCGGCGACCTGCGCGTAACCAGGTACGGACAGGGCACATAACGCTGCACCAGCAAGCCACTGCGGTCGACTAGAGCGGCAGAGGCGCCCCGCACATGACCCGAACGAACCTTTCGAAGTTCCCATCCCAACCATAGCATCCCCCATCCTTGGTTTTCGACTCGATATGCTTTCCATACCCGCCCGTATGGACATTGCGTACGCTACCGTATGGCGAAATCAAGCCTTCGCGCAACACAAGGAGGCGGTGCTCGACCGGGTGGTAAGGGCGCCGACACCGCAGAATTTGGATGGTCTAGATTGCGTTACTGCGCGCTGCGGCCGGCGAGCGCTCCATTAACGCCGAGGGATCTGGCAGAGCCTACAGCCCCAGCAGGTGTTGCTGCCAGAACAGCAGTGTCGCCCAGTAGAAGTAGCTGCGTTTTCCTTGTTGGCGAAGCCGTGCCCTTGGCTCTGTCAGAGCAAATGCACGGGCTGGTAATGAACTAGAGGTCACGTCAGATGGGTTTCCCGATGAACTGTGGCGCAAGGTAATGCCGAACAGCCCAACGGGAGGTCTTGTAGTAGCCCTCGCTCTTATTCTCCGTGAGTAGGTGGGTGAGCCACTTCTCGGCGATAGTTTCGAATTTCAACTCGCTTTCAACTCGAACCTTCTCCGCCGCTGTCCGCTTCGCCTCTTCGGTCGCGTTAATGCGGTCCCTCTTGTCGTCCAGCGGGTCGATGCCCTTCTCTATGAGCGACCGCAATTCCTTCGCTCGATCTCTCGCTTGGTCCGGTGTCCACTCGCCAAGTTGTCCGATGGTATATCGTCGGGGCGCTGTGCCGCGCGCCTGTCCCGGTAGAGCAAGCCGATATTGGTAAACGTAGACCTTGCGGCCTGCCGGGGTGACCTTGACGCCGAACCCCGAAACCTCATCATCCCATATAAGCGAGTTTCGGGGCCCCGGGGCTGCCCCATCGACTGTTCGTTTGGTGATCTTCGCTTACGCCACGATTGCCTCCGCTTACTGCTGGCCATCACATGACCATCACGTAGCTTCAAACGCCAGGCAACGCAATGCAACGAGAGCCAAGGAAATCCTTAGTTTACAGTGATATCTAATCAAGACGCGTCGATGGTCCGCGCTCGTTTACACCGAGAGGGTCGGCGGTTCGAGCCCGTCACCGCCCACCACCATCGCTGCGGACGATTTTGAGCAGGGCGGGCCGCCCGGGGTTCAGCCCGCCGTGATCGCCTCGGCAATCGCCTTGCGCGCGTCCGGGCTGCTCCAGTCGAAGCCGCCCATCACCCGCCACACTTCTTTGCCCTGCTTATCGTAGAGCACGGTCAGCGGCAGCGCGGTGCCGCCGCCGTAGGCCAGCGCCAGGGCGTTGGTCGGGTCGAGCCATTGCGGCAGGTTCTTGAACCCCTTTTGGGCGAAGAACGGGGCCACCAGCTCGCCCTTGAAGTCCTCGCTTATGGTCACAACCGCCAGCTTGCCGCCGGTCTCGCCCGCGATCCTGTCGAGCAGCGGCATCTCGACCACGCACGGCGCGCACCACGTGGCCCACAAGTTGACCAGCGCGGGCTTGCCCTTGAGCGAGGCGAGATCGAGCGTCTTGCCGGCTGGATCCTTGAGCGTGGCCGCGGGCCTTGCAGTGCCGGCAAAGCTTCGGTCGATCTTGCCGTTCAACTCGCCAGTGGTTTCGGTGCCGGCGGCGGCCTGCGGTTGCGCGGGCGGGGCGCTTTGCCTATCGCACCCGCCAACCAGCAAAGCGAAGGCGCAAGTGACCAGCAGCGGGCGCGACAAGGGCATGAAAGGCTCCAATCGGATGTGGGGCGCACGCTTTGCCGAAGGGCCCGGCGCGGTGATGCGCGAGATAAATGCCTCGATCCCGTTCGACAAGGCGCTGTGGCGCCAGGACATCGCCGCGAGCAAGGCGCACGTGGCGATGCTGGGCGCGTGCGGGATCGTTTCGGCCGAGGATGCCCGGGCGATCGAGGACGGGCTCGGGCAAATCGCGGCCGAGTATGAGCACGGCGGCGTGCCCGAGGACTGGGACCTTGAAGACATCCACATGACCACCGAGAGCCGGCTGGCCGAGCTGATCGGCCCGGCGGCGGGTCGGCTGCACACCGCGCGCAGCCGCAACGACCAGGTGGCGACCGACTTCCGGCTGTGGGTCCGCGATGCGATCGACCAGGCCGACGGCGCGCTGGCGGCGCTGCAACGCGCGCTGGTCAGCCGCGCGGGCGAACATGCCGACACGATCCTGCCCGGCTTTACGCACTTGCAGACCGCGCAGCCGGTCACGCTGGGGCATCACCTGCTGGCCTATTACGAGATGCTGCGGCGCGATCGTTCGCGCTTTGCCGATGCGCGCGTCCGGCTGGACGAGTGCCCGCTGGGCAGCGCCGCGCTCGCCGGGACCGGATTTGCGATCGACCGCGAGATGACCGCGCAGGCGCTCGGCTTCGCGCGGCCGACCGCCAACAGCATCGACGCGGTGTCCGACCGCGACTTCGCGCTCGATTATCTCCAGGCGGCCGCGCAGTGCGCGCTGCATTTGTCGCGGCTGGCGGAAGAGCTGGTGATCTGGGCCAGCCAGCCGTTCGGGTTCGTGCGCATGCCCGATTCGCTGAGTACCGGCAGCTCGATCATGCCGCAGAAGAAGAACCCCGACGCAGCCGAGCTGGTGCGCGGCCATTCGGGGCGCATCGTCGGCTGCCTGACCGCGCTGATGGTCACCATCAAGGGCCTGCCGCTGGCTTATTCGAAGGACCTGCAGGACGACAAGCCGCCGGTATTCGAGGCGCATGGGCTGCTCGGCCTGTCGCTCGCGGCGATGACCGGGATGATCAAAGGGGCAACGTTCAATAGCGCGCGGATGCGGGCCGCCGCCGAGCTCGGCTATGCCACCGCGACCGACCTGGCCGACTGGCTGGTGCGCGCCGCCGATGTCCCGTTCCGCGAGGCGCACCATATCACCGGCGCGGCGGTCAAGCTGGCCGAGGAACGCGGCGTCGCGCTCGACCGGCTGCCGCTGGCCGACCTGCAGGCGATCGATCCGCGCATCGGCGCGGGGGTGTTCAAGGTGCTCGCGGTGGAGGCTTCGGTCGCCGCCCGGGCCAGCTACGGCGGAACCGCGCCCGAGCAGGTGCGAAAGCAGCTTGCCGTGGCCCGCAAAGCGCTGGAAATGGACGCGTGATCCGCCGTCTCGCCCTGACCGTCGCCACCTGCCTGGCGCTATGCGCTTGCGGCAGCCAGCGCGACCTCAAGCCGGCGCTGGGCCGCGAGCTGCCGCCGCCGCCTTATGGCCGCGGAGATCGCCCAACCGCGGTCGAACTGCTTACGCCGCCCCCGCAGGCAGTGCCGGTGCGGAGCGAGGAATTGCGCCGCCAGTCGGAGGAACGCGAGGACGATCCGTTCGACCTGCCGCCGGAAAAGAAGTAGCCGCCAGTGGATCATTTCCAGCTCAAGGACGGCGAGCTCTACGCCGAGGACGTGCCGCTGGCGCGAATCGCGGACGAGGTCGGCACACCGGTTTACGTCTATTCGCGCGCCACGCTGGAGCGCCACGCGCGGGTGTTTCGCGAGGCGCTGAGCGGGCTCGGGCCGGTCCATGTCGCCTATGCGGTCAAGGCCAACCCCAACCTGGCGGTGCTGCGCGTCATGCACCGCGAAGGGTTCGGCGCCGATGTCGTTTCCGGCGGAGAGCTGGCGCGCGCGCTGGCCGCCGGGATGGCGCCGCACGACGTGGTGTTTTCGGGCGTGGGCAAGCAGCGCCACGAATTCGTGCGTGGTCTCGACGCGGGAATCGGTCAGTTCAACCTCGAATCCGAGGAAGAAGGGACCGAACTGTCCGCCATCGCCGCAGCGCGCGGGGAGCGGGCGCGGTGCGCGCTGCGCGTCAATCCCGATGTCGATGCCGGCACCCACGACAAGATTTCGACTGGCAAGGCGGACAACAAGTTCGGCGTGCCGATCGGCCAGGCGGCGGCGATCTACACCCGGCTGGCGGCACTGCCAGGCTTGGAGATGCGCGGACTGGCGGTCCACATCGGCAGCCAGTTGTTCGACCTCGCTCCGCTCGAAAATGCCTTCGTCAAGCTCGGCGCGCTGATGGGCGAGCTGCGCGCCGCGGGGCTCACGGTCAGCCACATGGACCTCGGCGGCGGGCTGGGGGTTCCGTACAAGCCGGGCGACAACCCGCCGAGCCCGGCCGATTACGGCGCGATGATCGCGCGCGTTACCCGCGGCTGGGACGCGTTGCTGATGTTC
>JBDSDC010000015.1:0-5718 GCA_039920725.1 Croceibacterium sp.
GTCGAACCGGCGCCCGATCAGCCGCTTGACCGCGAAGATCGTGTTGTCGGGATTGGTCACCGACTGGCGCTTGGCCGGCTGACCGATCAGCCGCTCGCCGTCCTTGGTGAACGCGACGATCGACGGCGTGGTCCGCGCACCCTCGGCGTTTTCGATGACCTTGGGCTTGCCGCCTTCCATCACCGCGACACAGCTGTTGGTGGTGCCGAGGTCGATACCGATCACTTTAGCCATAGATACCCCAATCCCTCTTCTTGCGTTGACGCCGCGCACTCGGCCCCCCGCTTCGGCGGGACCGTTCGGCGGCTCGATTACGCAGCGCGATATAGGTGCGCTTCGGCTTGGCACAAGGGAGACCCCCGGCTACACCGACCCGGGATCTGGAGGGGAACGGGCAACATGAAATCAGCTATCTGGCCAGCCGCGGCGCTGGCGCTCGCCGCATTCGGACCGGCCGCGTGCGGCGACCAGCAACCCGCTGGGCCGGCCGGGCCGCAAGCCCCCGCCGGGGTCACCGTCAGCAACGGGCGGCTGGCGCTGCCCGCGGTCAAGGGCAATCCGGGCGCGGTCTATTTCGACCTCGCCAATGCCGGACCCAAGGCCGTAATGGTCCGCAACGCCAATGTCGAAGGCGCCCAGTCGGCGATGATTCACACCATGGCGACTTGGAACGGCAAGCCCGACATGCAGGAGCTGATGCAGCAGTCGGTCAAGGCGGGCGAGACGCTCAAGTTTGAGCCCGGCAAGCTCCACGTAATGGCGATGAACCTGGCCGATACGCTCAAGGCCGGCGGCACCACGAATGTGACGCTGCACTTCGCTACCGGGGACGCGGTGACCTTCCCGGCCAAAGTCATGGCCGCCGGAGACGCGCGCTGACAGAACCGGCTCTCGTTTGCCCGGTGGGCGGCGAGCGCCGGTTGACCGAGGGGGAGGTGGCGCTGGCGCGCACCGTGTTCGGCACCGCGATCGACTTTGCGAAAGTCACCATCCGGCGCCGCAAATGGTTTCCACTCCAGCCGCGGCGGACCGCGATGGCGCCGCGCGGCCACATCCATTTTCACCCGCTGGGCGATGGCTACCGCGATGATTTCGCGCTCGCCTCGCCCGCCCGGCAAGGGCTGCTGATCCACGAGCTGACTCACGTGTGGCAAGCGCAGACCCGCGGCGAATGGTATCTGGTGCTCCACCGCCATCCGCTGTGCCGATACGATTACAGTCTCAAGCCCGGCTGGACGCTCGAGCGCTACGGCATCGAGCAGCAGGCCGAGATCGTCCGCCACGCGTTTCTCCTGCGCCGCAGCATCCGGCTCGCGGGGGTAACCGACCCCGCTGCGTACGAGCTGCTGGTGAACTTTCCCGGAGCGCGATAAGCAAGGTCCGCGATGCCGCACGCCGTCGATCATCACGCGATACTCGATCGCCTTGCCGCGACTCGCGGCGGCGTGCGCAACGTGTTCGATCGCATCGACGCGGCGCGCACGGCGCACCTGGTGGTCGACATGCAGAACGGATTCATGGAGCCGGGCGCGCCGGTCGAAGTGCCGCAGGCGCGCACCATCGTGGAGCCGATCAACCGCCTCAGCCGGGCGACGCGGGCGGCGGGCGGGACCAACGTGTTCCTGCGCTACACCACCAGCGATCTCGACGGTGCGTGGTCGGTGTTCGGGCGCCGGATGGGGCCGGCGGTGGCGGAACACAAAGCAGCGTTCACCCCGGGCGCGCATTATCACGATTTCTGGCCCACGCTGGAGGTCGAGCCGGGCGACCTGGTGATCGACAAGAGCCGCTTCAGCGCCTTCACCGCCAATGCCAGTACATTGCACGAGCAACTGCAGGCGCGCGCGATCGACACGGTGGTGATCACCGGGACGCTGACAAACTGCTGCTGCGAGACCAATGCCCGGGACGCAATGCAGCTCAACTACAAGGTTATCATGGTCCCCGACGCCAATGCCGCCCTAAGTGACGAGGAGCACGCCGCGACGCTGCATATCCTGGGCCTGGTCTTCGCGGACTTGCTGTCGGCCGACGAGGTCATCGCCAAGCTCCGCGTTGCGGTGGCGGCATGACCGATAACGTGGCCGACCCGGTGCGAGACACTTTCCGCTCCTCGCTGAGCGGGTGGCTGCGCGGAACTGCCGCCGGCATCGGCACCATCCTGATCGGGCTCGGCGGCGTGGTGGCGACCGTCGCCGCGGCGGGCGACTGGGGCGCGTGGCCCCTGCTCCTGACCGCGCTCGCCCTGCTGATCGTCGCCAGCAAGTGGGTCGAAACGATGAGCGCGCGCTACGACCTCACCGCTGAGCGCCTGGTCATTCGTCGCGGGGTGTTCATGAAGAGCATCGACGAGGTCGAGCTCTACCGCGTGAAGGATGTGCGGATGGATTTCAGCCTGCTCAACCAGATGGCGGGCATAGGCACGATCTGCCTGATCTCGAGCGACGAGACGACGCGCGCAGGCAACCTGGTCATCCGCCAGGTTCCAAATGCCGAACGGCGGCGCGAGGAGTTGCGCCGCCTGGTCGATGCCGCCCGCCGCCAGCGCGGGGTGCGCGAATTCGACATGGTGCGCGAAGGCCCGTAACGGCCCGCCACTGTGGCCGTCAGGGCCGCCGATATGGGCGACCTTGCCAATCGTCGCGGTCGTAATAGCCCCGGCTGTCCCGATAGGTGCTCCAGTTTTCGCCGCCGCGGTAATGGCCGCGCCGGCTTTGCCAGTAACGCTGCTGGTCGCCGTTCCAGCGGTGCCGCGTCCCGGTCCGGCCGTAGATGTATACGCCGACACCGGGGTAGTAGTAATCGCCGTACCAGCCATACGAGTACGGCGCGGCGTACCCGTAGCTGCCGCCGTAGCCATAGCTGCGATAGCCGCCGCCGTAGCCGTATGGAGAACCATAACCGGATCCGTAATACGGCCGGTCGTAGCCATAACCGTAATCGTCGTAAGCGCAGCCGGTGACCGCGACCGCGGCCGAAGCTGCCAGCGCCAAAGCGCTCAAGCGAGACATGTTCATGATGCCGACTCCGTCAACCGAGCGGCCAACGAGCGGAATTGGCTCCCTCGCCATAGTTAACGCACTGGCGGCGCTATGGTTTCCAGATCAGCCGGGCGCTTTGGCGACCGCCACCATGGCGGGGCGCAGGAGCCGGTCCTTGAGCATGTAGCCGGCCTGCATCTCCTGCACGATCGTGCCCGGTTCGGCCTCGCCGGTCGGGACTTCGAGCATCGCCTGGTGCTGATTGGGGTCGAGCGGCAGGCCGAGCGCGGCGATGCGTGTGATGCCGTGCTGGACGAACACCTTGTCGAGCTCGCGCTGGGTCGCCTCGATCCCGGTGACCAGGCCCTTGATCCGCGGATCGTCGTGCAGCTCGGCGGGGATCGCTTCGACCGCGCGGGTCAGGTTGTCGGCCACGCTCAGCACGTCGCGCGCGAACCCGGTGGCGGCATAAGCGCGCGCGTCCTGCACTTCCTTTTCCATCCGCCGGCGCACGTTCTGCACTTCGGCGCGGGCATAGAGCATGTCCTGCTGCGCGGCCTCGAGGTCGCCGCGCAAGGACGCCAGCGCGTGCTCGATACCGTCCTCGGCGGGGCCTTCACCGTCGCCCATCTCGGTCATCTCATCGGGCACGCCGGCGAGTTCCTTCTCGACCGCGTCATCGCGCGATTTGTCGTTGTCGATCATCGTTTTCCCGATTGTTCAGCCAATACGTTTGCCCAGCGAGCGGGCCGTGAAATCCACCATGGGCACGACCCGCGCGTAATTCAACCGCGTCGGGCCGATCACCCCGAGCACGCCGATCACCCGCCCCTGGCGGTCGCGATAGGGCGCGGCGATGACCGACGATCCGGTCAGCGCGAACAGCCGGTTTTCGGCCCCGATGAAGATCTGCGTCGCCTCCGCCCCGCGCGCGCTGTCGAGCAGTTCGGCGACCGATTGCTTGCTTTCGAGATCGTCGATCAGCAAACGGACCCGCTCGATGTCGCTTAGCGCCACGTGGTCGAGCAAGTTGGCCTGCCCGCGCACGATCAGGACCGGGCGCCGCGAAGCGTCCTCGCTCCACACCCCCAACCCGCTCTCGACCAGCCCCCGGCTTGCGGCGTCGAGCGCCGAGCGGCCCGAGGCGATTTCGGCCCGCATCGCTCGCGCAGCGTCAGCCAGCGTGCGCCCAGCGAGATGCGCGGTGATGTAATTCGACGCTTCACGCAGCGCCCCGGCGGCAGTCCCGGCGGGCAGCTCGAGCACGCGGTTTTCGATCGATCCGTCCTCCCCCACCAGCACCGCCAGCGCGCGCGAGGGGTCGAGCGACACCAGCGTCATCTGCGTCAGGCGCGGCTCGCGCCGGGGGATCATCACCATGCCCGCCGCTCCCGAGAGGTCGGACAGGATCGCGCTGGTGGTCTCCAGCGCGGTTTCAATCGGGCCAGGGCGGGAGAGCCGCTGCTCGATCGCGGCGCGCTCCTCGGCACTGGGCTCGGCGACTTGCATCATCCCGTCGACGAACAGCCGCAGGCCGGTCTCGGTCGGCATCCGGCCAGCGCTGGTATGCGGCGCGGCGAGCAGGCCGAGTATCTCCAGTTCGGCCAGCACAGAGCGAATCGAGGCCGGCGACAAGTTGAGCGCGCCCTCCCCGCTGTTGGCCCCCGCCAGTGTTTTGGAGCCGACCGGATGCCCGGTGTCGAGATAGCCTTCGACGACCAGGCGGAATATCGCGCGGGCGCGCTCGCTCAGCTCATTGACGGGTGGGGAGGTCATGACAGCGTTCGATCTAGCCGCTAGGGCCACCCCCGCAAAGGCGTTCCCGCCTTCACGGAGTTTACCTATGCGACAATCCGGACGCGCGCCCGACGAGATGCGCGCCATTTCGATCGAGACCGGCTTTACCAAGCACGCCGAGGGCTCGGTCCTGATCGGGTTCGGCGATACCCGGGTGCTGGTCACCGCCAGCGTCGAGGACAAAGTCCCGCCATTCCTGCGCGGCAAGCAACAAGGGTGGGTCACGGCCGAATACTCGATGCTCCCTCGTGCCACGCATACGCGTGGATCGCGCGAAGCCGCGAAGGGCAAACAGAGCGGACGGACGCAGGAAATTCAGCGGCTTATCGGGCGTTCCTTGCGTGCTGTGGTCGACATGAAAAAGCTCGGCGAGCGGCAGATCGTGCTCGATTGCGACGTCATCCAGGCCGACGGCGGCACCCGAACCGCGGCGATCACCGGCGCATGGGTGGCGCTGCGGCTGGCGGTCGACAAGCTGCTTGCAGCAGGCGCGCTGACCGAGGACCCGATCCAGGGCAAGGTCGCCGCGGTCAGTTGCGGCATCCATAAGGGCACGCCGCTGCTCGATCTCGACTACCACGAGGACAGCGGGGCCGACGCCGACGCCAACTTCGTGCTGCTCGAAGGCGGCAGGATCGCCGAAGTCCAGGCCACCGCCGAGGGCGCGACTTACGACGAGGAAGGGCTGCTACGACTGCTCCGCCTGGCGCGCATCGGCTGCGAAGGGATCTTCGCGGCGCAGGAGGCGGCGGTCCGCAAGTGACCCGCCGCCTCGGCCCCGGCAAGCTGGTGATCGCCACGCACAACGCCGGCAAGCTCAAGGAAATCGCGGCGTTGCTGGCGCCGCACGGCGTCGCCTGCCTGTCCGCCGGTTCGCTCGGGCTGCCGGAGCCGGCCGAGACCGGCAAGACATTCGCAGAGAACGCCCTGCTCAAGGCGC
>JBDSDC010000016.1:0-7560 GCA_039920725.1 Croceibacterium sp.
AAGTGATCGAGCAGCACCTCAACTGGAACTTCGCCGCCGACAACCTGGCGCGCGGCTCGGTCTGGAAATACCCGGTGGCGGCGCACGCGGTCTGAACCGCACCGCCGCCCTCAATGCAGCTTGAGCCGCGGGCGAATGATGCGGTTGACGCGGCCGACCATCAGCAGCGCGAGGCCTTTTACCCACCCGTGGATGGCGATCAGGTGCATCCGGTATAGCGAGGTATAGACCAGCCGCGCGAGCCGGCCCTCGATCGCCATCCGGCCGCCGACCAGATTGCCCATCAGGCTGCCGACGGTCGAATAGCGGCTCAATGACACCAGCGAGCCGTGGTCGCGGTAGACGAACGGCTTGAGCGGCCGGCCGTCCATCAGCCGGGCCAGGTTGTCATAGACCCGCGCCGCCATCTGGTGCGCGGCCTGCGCGCGCGGCGGCACCGGGCGCTCGGCGCCGGGCGGGGTGAACGCGCAGCAATCGCCGATCGCGAAAATCCGCTCGTCGCGGGTCGTCTGCAGCGTGCCGCCCACCACCAGCTGGCCGCTGCGGTTGGTCTCCAGGCCGAGCTCGGCGAGCCCGGGCGGGCCCTTAACCCCGGCGGCCCACACCAGCAGGTCGGCCTCGATCCGTTGCCCACCGGCAGTGACGATGGCGTGCGCCACCGCTTCGGTCACCTGAACCCCGGTCAGGACCCGCACCCCGAGCGCCTCGAGCTCGGCGGTAGCGGCCTCCGCCAGGCGCTCGGGCAGCGCCGGCAGGATGCGCGGTCCGGCCTCGATCACGACGATGTCGAGCCGGCTCTCGTCGAATACCTCGAGCCCGTAATAGCGCAGCGCGGCGGCCGAATTGTACAGCTCGGCGGCTAGCTCCACCCCAGTCGCTCCGCCGCCGACGATCGCCACGCGGACGTGCGCATCGGCGGCCGGGTCGTCGGTCATCGAGCGCGACACCCGCAAGCAATGGTCGAGCAGGCGGTTGCGGAAACGGTCCGCGCCGGCGCGGTCGTCGAGCACCATGCAGTGGGCCGCGACCCCGGGGATGCCGAAATCGTTAGTCACCGAACCGACCGCGAGAACCAGGTAATCGAACCGGATCGCGTGCCGCCCGACCAGTTCGCTGCCGTCCTCGTCGAGCAGCGGGGCGAGGATCACCTGGCGCGCCTCGCGGTCCACCGTTTCCATCCGCCCGAGGAAGAATCGATAGCCCCAGCGGTGGCAGTGGCTGCGATAGCCGACCTCGTCGAGATTGGCATCCAGCGAGCCAGCAGCGACTTCGTGCAGCAGCGGCTTCCAGATGTGCGTACGGTTCTGCTCGACCAGGATGATGTCGTGGTGCTTGCGGCCATAGCGGGCGCCGAGCCGGCGGACCAGCTCGAGCCCCCCGGCCCCGCCGCCGACAATAACGATCTGGGTCTTGCGTTGCGTCATCGGGCCCCCGCGCGACGATAGCGGGCGGCGCGGCGGGGGGAAAGCGGGCCCGTCAGGGGGTTTCGGCGGGGACCGGCTCCGTGGTTTCGAACAACGGCTCGCCGAAGATGAAGCCGATCACGTTGGGCTTGCCGAGGTGGTCGATCAGCGCGGTCAGGGTAAGCAGGAGCGGCACCGACAGCAGCGCGCCGATCACGCCCCAGATCCACGTGAAGTAGCTCAGCGCTATCAGGATCAGCACCGGGTTCATGGTGAACCGCCGGCCGAGGATCGACGGCGTGACGACGTTCGATTCGATCGCGTGGAGCGACAGGAACGAGGCCGCCGGGATCAACCCGACCCACGGCGAATCGGCGGTGCCGAGCCCGAACAAGGTGAGAATCGCGACCATCGTCAGCGGCCCCACGTAAGGGAGGAAATTGAGCAGCGCAGCAAGCCCGCCCCACATCAGCGGCGCATTCATGCCCAGCAGCCAGGCCCCGCCGGTGACGATGAGCCCGACGCAGAAATTGATCAGGCCAACCGTGAGCATATAGGCGGCCACCCGGTCCTGCACGTCGCGCAGCACGCGTGCGGCCTTGAGGCTTGAGCCGAAATCGTGCCGGTCGAGCATCAGCTTGCGGCGCAGCCGGACCCGCGCCTCGATCATGAAGAACGCCATCAGGAAAGTCAGCAAGACCTCGAGGATCACGCTGGGCGTGGCGAAGGCCACTTGCTCGAGCACCGAGGGGCCGGCGACGACCACCTTGGCGCCCTGTTCCTGGCCGACGATGTGGCCGATCTGGCGGTTGATCTGGGTTACCCACGCGAAATTGCCCTGGAAGTGGCGGAAATGATGGCCGATCTGCGCGATCATGGCCGGCAGCGTGTGGAACAGCGACATCGCCGGCAGCAGCACCACCGCCAGCGCCATCGCCAGCACCGCCAGCATCACGATCATCGCGACCAGCGAGGCGAGCCCGTTGGGCAGGCCGAGCAGCGCCAGCTTGTCGGCCAGCGGCGAAAGTATGACCGTCAGCACGATCGCCGCCACCAGCGGCAGGAATACCACCGAGCCGATCGACAGCACGAATGGCAGCGCTAGGAACAGCCCGATGCCGATCAGCACCACGAGCGCCGAGATGAGGCGCATTTCCTGCTCGGCGAAGACCATCTGGCGCCGCCGCGGGGTCACCGCCGGGGCGGATTCGGCCGCGGTCGCAGCGGGATTGGGGTGGGGGATCGCGGCGGCCCGCTCGGTCATTCCGGCCTACCTGATCGGGGCGGTCTGGCCGCGGCCGGCGGCGACATTGTCGAGCTCGTCGAGGATCGCGCGGTGCGCCGAGGGATCGCCGATCGCGCGATCGGGAATGTTCCCCTCTTCGATCATCGCGGTCAGCGCCGCGCGGGCGCGCCCGACGCGGCTCTTGATCGTGCCCACCGCGCAACCACAGATCTGCGCCGCTTCCTCGTAGGAAAAGCCGCCCGCGCCGACCAGCAGCAGAGCTTCGCGCCGCTCAGGCGGCAGCGTCAGCAGCGCGCGGTGCATGTCGGACAGATGGATCGGTTCCTCCTGCCCCGCGGGCGCGACAAGAATCCGCTCGGCGGCGGTCTCGTCATATTCGCCGCGGAAGCGGTTGCGGCGCATGTCGGTCAGGTAGGCGTTGCGCAGGATCACGAAAGTCCACGCCCGCATGCTGGTCCCGGGCTCGAACCGGTCCTGCGCCGCCCACGCCTTGAGCAGCGTTTCCTGGACCAGGTCGTCGGCCATGTCGGGCCGGCCGCATAGTCCGCGGGCGAACGCGCGCAAATGCGGGACGACCGACGTCAGCTCGTGTTTGAAGGCACGTTTGTCGTCGGCGCTCCGCGCCGGCAGCTCGCGCTGTTCAGTGCTCATGGCTTGCTGTCGTCGAGCTTGGCGAGGAGCTCGCGGAACGCATCCGGGATCGGTTCTTCGACCACCGAATCGTAAAGGTGCTTGAGGCCGGAAGTCCATGGGGCCTCGCCTGGCTTGCCCCGAACTGGCCCACGCCGTGCGGGCTTCCCGATCTTTGCAGCGCCAGCCATGCGAATGTGTCCGCCCCCGATTTGCCCGATGCGGTAATTTACCGCGCGCGATCCCTGTTGCACGGCAGTATCGACTTTCGACAGTTCGTCGCAACCGTGGAACGAAATAGGCAGGTTACGGTTCCCCGGTCTAAGGGTTGCCGCGCGTTAGCGTAACGCGCGGCGCCAAGTGTTGCGGGCGGGCAACAGAAACCGGGGGAACGGGCTTTGGAGAGCAATAGCTAGCATGGCGACTGTGCCACGCGATCGCTCTAAGCGCTGGCTAGTCCGCTATCCGCGCGCCTTGCCGGTCGCGGTTACCCTGTTGGTCACGATCGTGACGCTGCTCAGCGTATTCGCTATCGAGCGGGGCGAGGCGGTGCGCTCCGGGGCGCAGTTGCGCAGCCGGACGACCGCCATCGCCGCAGCGCTGGAGCGGCGCGCCAATGCCAGCAGCGCCTACTTGCGCGCGGGCGGGGCCTTGCTCGCATCGCTCGACGAAGTGCAGCCCGAGCGCTTTCGCCGCTTCGTCAGCGAGCTGCGCCTCGACACCGATTCGCGCGGGGCGGAAGGCATTGGGTGGGCGCCGGTGGTATTCCCTGATCAAGTCGCGGATTACGGCCGGATGATGGAGGTGGCGGCTCCGGCCCAGGTCCGGCTGCACCCGGCGCCCGACGGATCGCAGCCGTTCTCGGTCCCGGTTACCTATCTCGAACCCGATACCGACCGCAATCGGCGGGCGCTCGGCTACGACATGTATTCCGAACCGACGCGGCGCCGGGCGATGATCGAGGCCGAACGGTCCGCCCGCCCGACCGCCAGCGGCAAAGTGGTGCTCCAGCAGGACGCGCCAGGGAACTCACCCGGGTTTCTCGTCTATATGCCGGTGTTCGAACCGGCGCCCGGCGGCCGCCGCTTGCGCGGCTACATCTACAGCGCCTTCAATGCCCGCGATTTCCTCGAGGCGGCGCTCGCGACCGAAGACGCCGGCGATTACTCGGTGCGGCTCTACGATGGCAGCATCGCGCCGCAAAACCTGCTCGCGGCCGACGGCGGCGAAGGTCCGCCCAATGCCGAGCGGCAGGCGGAACGCGTATCGATCGCCAACAGCCCGTGGCTGCTCGAGGTCGACGCCCCAAGAAGCGGCGGGCTGTCGGTGCTCGCGCTACTGACGCTGGCGTTCGGGGTTCTCGTGGCGGGCCTGCTGGCGGTGCTGGTGCGGCTCCTGACGCAACAGGCGCTGGAGGACCAGGCGACGCTCGGGTGGTTCGAGGAACAGGCCTCGATCCGCAACTCGCTGACCCGTGAGCTCAATCACCGGGTCAAGAACACGCTCGCCAACGTGCTCTCGATCATCGCTCTGACGCGGCGCCGGGCGCACACGCTCGACGATTTCGCCGACGGGCTCGACGGGCGCATCCGCGCGTTGTCCGCGACGCACGACCTGCTGACCAATTCGGACTGGGGGACGACCCCAGTGCGCGCGGTGATCGAGGCCGAGTTGCTGCCTTATGCCCATTCGGGCGACCATGAAACCGACCTCGTCGGACCTGACGTCGAGCTCGCTCCCAACGACGCGCTATCACTCGGCTTGGCGGTCCACGAGCTGGCGACCAACGCCGCCAAATACGGTGCGCTCAGCCGCGCCGGGGGCAAAGTGACCGTCCACTGGCGGATGGTGTCCGATGTGTTGGTGCGGGTCGAATGGCAGGAACGGGGCGGACCTCCGGTCGCGCCTAAGCGCGGCCGCGGGTTCGGCACTGATCTGATCGAACGGATCGTCGCGCACGAGCTCAACAATCCGGTCGAGCTCGATTTTGCGCCTGATGGCGTGCGGTGCATGCTGACAATCCCGGTGCGCCGGTCGATCGATTTCGCGCTCCGCGCCGGACGCAGCGGGTCGCGCGACGCACCGCCCCGGCCGTCAAATCCGTAACCGGGCTCAATAGGCCGGGGGACAGGGGTGGACGCTCTATATCCGGTGATATACAGCGCAGTGGATGCTGTTTCGTCCCATATTCACCGTTCGCGCGCTGGTGGCGCTGCTGGCTCTCACCGCGCTCGGGGCGTGCTACCGCGCCGAACCCGCACCCACCACGGGGCCCGTGGTCCTGGCGGCGTCGAGCTTGCAGGAATCGCTGCAGGAAGTTGCCACGGCCTGGACCGGGCGCGATCATCCAGCGCCGGTGCTGGCGTTCGCCGCGACGTCGGCGCTCGCTCGCCAGATCGAGCAGGGCGCGCCGGCCGATCTGTTCGTTTCGGCGGACGAGGAGTGGGCGGACAAGCTCGACCGGGCGCACTTGCTGCGCGCGGGCACGCGGCGCGACGTGCTGACTAACGAGCTGGTGCTGATCGGCACCAAAGGCGGAACGGTGCGCGGGCTGGCGGATCTCGGGCAGGGCAAGCTCGCGCTCGCCGATCCGGCTGCGGTCCCGGCCGGCAAGTATGCCCGCGCCGCGCTCGAAAGCAGCGGCGCGTGGGCCAAGGTCGCGGGCAACGTGGTGCCGGCGGAGAACGTGCGCGCCGCGCTGGCGCTGGTCGAACGCGGCGAGGCGCCGCTCGGCGTGGTCTATGCGACCGACGCGCTGGCCTCGGCCAAAGTCGATGTGCTGGAGACCTTCCCCGCCGCCGGCCACCCGCCAATCCGCTATCCGGTGGCGATTATCGCGCGCTCGAAGCACCCCGACGCGGCGGGCTTCAGCCAGTTCCTGTCATCGCTCGAGGCGCAAGCGATCTTCATCAGGCACGGCTTCGGCATAGCCCGGTGAGGCCGTGCTGACGGCCGAGGAATGGGCGGTCGTCGCGCTGTCGCTGCGCGTCAGCCTGGTCGCCGTCGCCGCCACCCTGCCGGTCGCTTACGGACTCGCCTGGCTGCTCGCGCGGCGGCGCTTTCCCGGCCGGGTGCTGCTCGATGCCATGGTCCACTTGCCGCTGGTGCTGCCGCCGGTGGTGACCGGGTGGCTGCTGCTGCTGCTGTTCGGGCATAACGGCCCGGCGGGGGCGTGGCTCGAGGCGCGGTTCGGGATCACGCTGGTGTTCCGCTGGACCGGCGCCGCGCTCGCCGCCGCGGTCATGGCGCTGCCGCTGATGGTGCGCGCGATGCGGCTGTCGATCGAGGCGGTCGATCGCAAGCTGGGGGAGGCCGCGCGCACGCTTGGCGCGGGCCCGTGGCGCGCGTTCTGGACCGTGACGCTGCCGCTGTCCGCGCCCGGGATCGCGGCGGGCGCGATGCTCGGGTTTGCCCGTTCGCTCGGCGAGTTCGGCGCGACGATCACCTTTGCCTCCAACATCGCGGGCGAGACCCGGACGCTGCCGCTGGCGATCTACAGCGGGCTCCAGATGCCCGGCGGCGAGGCGCTCGTGACGCGGCTATCGCTGCTGTCGGTGGCGCTGTCGCTGGGCGCGCTGGTGGCGTCGGAACTGCTCGTGCGGCGCCTGCCCGGGGGGCGGGTCCGTGGTCTTTGAGATCGCGCTCGAGCACCGGGTCGGCGAGTGCGCGATCGCGCTCGATCTCGCCACCGAGGCGCGGCTGGTGGCGCTGGTCGGCCCGTCGGGGGTGGGCAAGACCACGGTGCTCAACTGCGTCGCCGGGCTCGTGCGGCCCGACCGCGGGCATATCGCGGTCGCGGGCGAGACGGTGTTCGACAGCGAGCGGAGGGTCGACTTGCCCCCCGAGCGCCGCCGCGCCGGTTATGTGTTCCAGGACGTGCGGCTGTTCCCGCACCTCCGGGTCGCTGCAAACCTGGCTTACGGCGAACGGCTGGCGCGGCCGGAACAGCGCTGGATCGGGCAAGCCGAGGTGGTCGAATTCCTCGGCATCGGCGATTTGCTCGGGCGCTGGCCGGCCAACTTGTCGGGCGGCGAGCTGCGCCGGGTGGCGATCGGGCGCGCGCTGCTGTCGGCCCCGCGCTTCCTGCTCCTCGATGAGCCGTTCGCCTCGCTCGACCCGGCGCGCGCCGACCTCTTGCGCGCGCTGGTCGAGCGCATCCGCGACGAGCTTGGCATCCCAATCCTGCTGGTCAGCCATGACCGCGAAGAGGTGGCGCGGCTGGCGGGGCACGTGGCCACGCTGGGCTGAGCGGCGCGCACTTGTCGCGGCGTGTTACACTTA
>JBDSDC010000017.1:0-9874 GCA_039920725.1 Croceibacterium sp.
CTTGCGTCACCAGCGGCGAGCCGGGGCGGGCAATGCCGGCCTTCTCGAATGCGATCCGAACCAGCGGTTCCGCGGGCGCGCCCAGCTCGGGCACCAGCAGGAACGCTTCGTGGTCGATGCCGAGCGTCGCGATGCCGCAGCACGCCGGATGCTCGAGCACATTGGTCGCGTCGAACCGTCCGCCGAGGCCGACCTCGATCACGCAGGCGTCCGCCGGATGGCGCGCGAACGCGAGAAAGGTGGCCGCGGTGGTGACCTCGAAGAAGCTCGGTCCGAGCGCCTCGCCGATATCCAGCACTTCCTCGAGCAGGCTCGCCAGCTCGGCGTCGGACACAAGCGCTCCCGCGATGCGGATGCGCTCGTTATAGCGCACCAGATGCGGCTTGATCGCGGCGTGGACGACTTTGCCGTCGGCCTCGAGGATCGCGCGCAAATAGGCGCACGTCGAGCCCTTGCCGTTGGTCCCGGCGACATGGAACACCGGCGGGAGGCGCCTTTGCGGGTCGCCCAGCAGCTCCAGCAACTCGCGGATGGTCTCCAGCCCGAGCCGGCCTTGCGGCAGCGACAGCGCCGCCAGCCGGTCAAGCTGGGCTTGAACCGCGGGATCGTCCGACGCTGCGAAATCCTTGGCCATCCGATCCCTGGGGCGCGGTTCAGGCCGCCTGCGCGGGCGCCAGGTAGCCGAGCAGCTTGGCGAGCGTTTCGCGCAAGTCCTTGCGGTGCACGACCATGTCGACCATCCCGTGGCGGTGCAGGTATTCGGCGCGCTGGAACCCTTCGGGTAGCTGCGCGCGGATGGTTTCCTGGATCACCCGCTGCCCTGCAAAGCCGATCAGCGCGTCGGGCTCGGCGATGTGGACGTCGCCGAGCATCGCATAGCTGGCGGTGATCCCGCCGGTGGTCGGGTCCGTCAGCACAACGATGTACGGCAGCCCCGCTTCCTTCAGCCGCCGGGTCATCACCGTCGCGCGCGGCATCTGCATCAGGCTGAGGATGCCTTCCTGCATGCGCGCGCCACCGCCGCTGGTGCACACGATGTAGCCGCACCGCGTATCGAGCGCGGCTTGCGCGCCGTCGCAGAATGCCTGACCCACGGACAAGCCCATCGACCCGGTCATGAAGTTGAAGTCCTGCACCCCGACAACCGCGGGCTGGCCCTCGATCGTGCCGAGCGCGGCGCTGAACGCGTCTCCATGGGGATTGTTGGCGCGCGCCTGCTTGAGCCGGTCGGTGTACTTCTTGGTATCGCGGAACTTGAGCGGATCCTCGCGCACCACCGGTTCGGCCAGCAAGGTGTAGCCCGGGTCGAAAATCTGCCCGAGCCGCGCGTCGGCCCCGATCCGCCCGTGATATTCGCAGCGCGGGCAGACGTAGAGGTTGGCCTCGTATTCGCGGCTGAACAGCATGTCGTGACAGCGCGGGCACTTGACCCACAGGTCATCGGGGCTCTCGCGCTTCTTGGCGAACGACAGCGAATTGCGCACGCGGCTCAGCCAGCTCATGCGGACTGCCTTTGCGGGGAATGGACGGCTTGGGCAAGCGCCTCGACGAGGCTTAGCAGGTGCGCGGGGGCGCCCATCCCGTGCTGCCCGACCAGCTCGACCAGCACCGTGCCGACCACCACGCCGTCCGCCACCCGGGCGATCGCCGCGGCCTGGCCCGGCGTGCGTACGCCGAAACCGACCGCGACGGGCAAGTCGGTCGCGCGCTTGAGCCGCGCGACGTTGTCTTCGATCGACGCCTGCGCCGCCTGCTGCTTGCCGGTGATCCCGGCGACCGAGACAGACTAGAGGAACCCCGACGAGCCTTCGAGCACGGCGGGCAGGCGTTTGGCGTCGGTGGTCGGGGTAGCAAGGCGGATCAGCGCGACGCCGCGCTCGCGCAACGCCGGGCCGAGCGCTTCGTCCTCCTCGGGCGGAATGTCGACGCAGATCACCCCGTCGACGCCGCAGCCGGCGCACTCGCCCGCGAACCACTCGGGCCCGCGGCGGACCATCGGGTTGGCATAGCCCATCAGCACCAGCGGAACGTCCGGGTGGCGCTCGCGAAACTCGTTGGCGTGCATTAGCACTTCGCGCGTGGTCGTGCCGCGGCCGAGGCTGCGCAAATTGGCCGCCTGGATCGCCGGCCCATCGGCCATCGGGTCGGTGAACGGCATCCCCAGCTCGATCACGTCCGCCCCGCCCGCGACCAGCGCGTCGAGATTGGCCGCGGTGTCGCCATCGCCCGCGGTGATGAAGCAGACGAGGGCAGGGTGCCCCTTGGCGAAGGCGGCGGCGAGGCGGGTACTCACATTTTCACCCCGAGATGCTCCGCCACGGTGAAGATGTCCTTGTCGCCGCGGCCGCACAAGTTGGCGAGGATGATCGCATCGCGCGGCATTTCGCGCGCACGTTTGGCGACGGCGGCGATGGCGTGGCTCGGCTCGAGCGCGGGGATGATGCCTTCGGTCCGGCACAGCAGCTGGAACGCGTCGAGCGCTTCGGTGTCGGTCGCCGAGGTGTATTCGACGCGGCCGATTTCCTTGAGCCAGGCATGCTCCGGCCCGATTCCGGGATAATCGAGGCCCGCCGAAATCGAGTGCGCCTCGGTGATCTGGCCGTCCGCGTCCTGCAGCAAGTAAGTCCGGTTGCCGTGGAGCACGCCGGGCGAGCCGCCCGCCAGGCTCGCCGCATGCTGCTTGTCGAGGCCGTGACCCGCCGCCTCGACCCCGAGCATCTTGACCTTGGGATCGTCGAGGAACGGATGGAACAGCCCGATCGCGTTGGAGCCGCCGCCGATTGCCGCTACCAGCAGGTCGGGTAAACGGCCGATACGGCTGAGCATCTGCGCGCGCGCCTCGGTCCCGATCACGCTCTGGAAGTCGCGCACCAGCTCGGGATAGGGATGCGGACCGGCGGCGGTGCCGATGATGTAGAACGTGTCATGAACGTTCGCGACCCAGTCACGGAGCGCCTCGTTCATCGCGTCCTTCAGCGTCGCCGCGCCGCTGGTCACCGGGATCACTTCGGCGCCGAGCAGCTTCATGCGGAATACGTTGGGCTGCTGGCGGGCAACGTCGGTGGCGCCCATGAAGATCGTGCACGGCAGCCCGAACCGCGCGCATACCGTGGCGGTAGCGACGCCGTGCTGGCCCGCGCCGGTTTCCGCGATGATGCGGGTCTTGCCCATGCGCATCGCCAGCAGGATCTGGCCGACGCAGTTGTTGATCTTGTGTGCGCCGGTGTGGTTCAGTTCGTCGCGTTTGAACCACACTTGTGCGCCCGTTCCATCAGGCGCGCCCTGGCGCAGCGCCTCGGTCAGCCGTTCGGCGTAATAGAGCGGGCTGGGACGTCCGACATAGTGCTCGAGCAAGTCGTCGAACTGCGCCTGGAACGCCGGGTCGGCCTTGGCCGCGCGGTATTCGCGGTCGAGATCGAGCACCAGCGGCATCAGCGTTTCGGCTACATAGCGGCCGCCGAACTCGCCGAAGTGGCCGCGCGAATCGGGCATTTGCCGGAAGCTGTTGGCTTTCGGCGGCTGCTCGCGGAATGCGTCGGACTGCTCGGTCATGGTCGCTGGTTGGCCCCGCGCGCCGCTTTGCAGAAGGCCGCGATCTTGTCCACGTCCTTGACCCCGGGCGCGCTTTCGAGGCCGGTCGAGGCATCGACCAGCGGCGCGCCGGTAATGCGGATCGCCTCGGCAACGGTCCCGGGCGTGAGGCCACCCGCCAGCCCCCACGGCATTTCGTGGCGGTATCCGGCCAGCAGCGACCAGTCGACCGCCAGCCCGTTGCCTCCGGGAAGCGCCTGGGCGGGCGCATCGAACAGGATGAGGTGCGCCGCGTCCTTGTAGCGCACGGCCTTCGCCAGCCCGTCCGCATCGCGCAGGCCGAAGGCCTTCCAGATCTCCAACGCCGTGTTCTGCCTCAGCAGCGCCAGCCACTCCGGAGTCTCGCCGCCGTGGAACTGGACCACGTCGGGGCGCACCGCCTGCAGCGCCAGCGCGGTCGGCTGGGGCTGCTCGTTGACCAGCAGCAGCACCACCTTGACCCGGCTCGGCACGCGCCGCCGCAGCGCCGCCGCCTGGTCGAGCGTCAAGTGGCGCGGGCTGGGCGGATAATGCACCAACCCGACGTGCGTCGCCCCGGCGGCGACCGCGGCATCGATTGTCTCGGGCGTCGACAGCCCGCAGATCTTGATCAGCGTATCGGACATCGTCGGCGCACTTAATGGCAAATGCGCCAGTGTCGAGAGATCAGCGCGGCGCGAGCTCGTAGACAACGCTCAGGTTGATCGTCTGCTGCAGCTCGCCGGGCTCGACCGGCGGAGCGGGCGCGGCGGAATCCTGCATCGCCGCCCGGCGCGCGAAGGCCATCGGCGGCGGGCCGTAGGATCCACTGTCCTCGGTCAGCGACACGATGCGCACGATCCTTAAGCCGGTGGCGTTGGCGTAAAGCTCGGCCCGCGCGCGCGCGGTCTTGACCGCGTTGAGCCGGGCTTCGTCGAGCGCGGGTGCGGGGTTGTCGAGCTGGAACGCGGGTCCGTTGATCTGGTTGGCGCCCGCCGAGGCGAGCGTGTCGATCACCGTTCCGAAGCTCTTCAGGTCGCGCTGGCGGATCGAAACGGTGTTGCTCGCCTGATAGCCGACAATCACCGGGCCGGTGGGCACTGGCGGCTTCGCGCGGTCCGGGTTGGCGGCGGCGAAACGATTGGGATCGGCGTAGATCGGATTGACCGAGATCGTCGAGGTCTGGATGTCCTTGTCCGCGATCCCGGCGCGCTTCAAGGCATCGATCACGCGGGTCATCGCGCGCGAGTTGTCGGACAGCGCGCCGACCGCTGTGCTGCCTTGCGTGGTCACTCCGGCGCTGAACACCGCGAGATCGGGTTCGCGAAACGTCTTACCCTCTGCATTGAGGCTAAGCAGGGTATTGCCGGGCGCGACCATGACCGCGGGCTGGACGGCTTGCGCAGCGGCGGGCAGGGCAGGGATCGCAGCGGCGAGCGCGGCAGCGATTAGGCTTCGTCTGATGTTCATCGGGGGCTCCTTTGCGCGAACTGTAACGGGCGAGCCGCTGTCCGGGGCCTGAACCGCTAGAGCGTTGCCTCGATCGCGCGCGCCGCCCCAACCGGGTCGTCCGCGCGGCTGATCGGCCGCCCGACCACCAGCACACTGGCGCCGTCGTCGCGCGCCTGACGCGGGGTCACGACGCGTTTCTGGTCGCCGGTCGGGCCGCCATTGAGCCGCAAGCCGGGCACGATGAAGAAGCCGTCCTTCCACGCCTTGCGGACGCCGCGCACTTCCTGTCCCGAGCACACGATGCCGTCGAGCCCGGCCTGCCGGGCCAGCTCGGCCAGCCGCAGAACCTGGTCGTGAGCATTGCCGTTGACCCCCGTACGCTCAAGATCCCGTCCGTCGAGACTGGTCAGCAAGGTCACCGCGACCACTTTGGTGTGGTTCCCTGCCGCGGCCTTGGCGTCTTCCATCATCGCCCGCCCGCCGCTGGCATGGACGGTGACGATGGCGGGTTCGAGCACGTGGACCGCTTGCATCGCCCCGGCAACGGTATTGGGGATGTCGTGCAGCTTGAGATCGAGGAAAAGCGGCAGGCCGATGTGCGCGATTTCGTGCACCCCGTGGTGGCCGTGGGCGCAGAAGAATTCGAGCCCCAGCTTGAATCCGCCGACGTGCGCCTTGACCCGCTCGGCCAGGGCCTTCGCGCCGTCGAGCGTGGGTAGGTCGAGCGCCAGGTATACCGGATTACTCATAAACCGGGCGGCGGCCCTTCCGCGGGATCGATGGGACGCAGCGGCGCTTGCGGCTCCACCACCGGCGCTGCGGCGGATTCGACGACCGCGATGGGTTGGGGCGCGGCCGCCGGGGCGGGCGCGATCGGAGCGGTTGCAACCGTCCGCGCGGCGGCTTCAAGACTGCCGATCCGCCGGGTCAGTTGCCAGCGGTTGGCGCGGTACAGCAGCCACATCGGCACGAACCCGACCATGAACGAGATGATCACGATCGCGGGAATCTTGGTCTCGACCACCAGGTTGGACCAGATCTTTACTGTGACCGTGGGGTCCCAGTTGGCGAAGGAAAACACCAGCAGCGCCGTCAGCAGTAGCACCCAGACGATCGTGCGGACGATTTGCATGAGCGTTCCTCCTTGCTCTGGCGATAGGGCGTGTGATGCACGAACGCTAGTGGCCGAACACCCGCGCGAAGATGCGGTCGACCTGCTTGAAGTGATAGCCGAGGTCGAACAGGCTTTCGAGCTGGTCCGCGGGCAGCGCCGCGGCGACTTCGGGATCGCCCTTGAGCAAGTCGAGCAGCGACAGCGCGCCGTCCGAGTCCCACACTTTCATCGCGTTGCGCTGGACCTGGGCGTAAGCGTCTTCGCGGCTGACCCCGGCCTGAGTCAGCGCCAGCAGCACGCGTTGCGAGTGGATCAGCCCGCCCATCCGGTCGAGGTTTGTCTGCATTCGCTCGGGGTAGATCAGCAGCTTGTCGATCACGCTCGTCAAGCGCGCGAGCGCGAAATCGAGCGTGATGCACGCATCGGGCCCGATGAACCGTTCGACCGAGGAATGGCTGATGTCGCGCTCGTGCCACAGCGCGACGTTCTCCATCGCCGGCAGTGCATAGCCGCGGACCATGCGGGCAAGCCCGGTCAGGTTCTCGGTCAGCACCGGGTTGCGCTTGTGCGGCATCGCGCTCGAGCCCTTCTGACCCGGCGCGAAGTATTCCTCCGCCTCGAGCACTTCGGTGCGCTGCAAGTGGCGCACCTCGATCGCCAGCCGCTCGACCGAGCTGGCGATCACGCCGAGCGTGGCGAAGAACATCGCGTGCCGGTCGCGCGGGATCACTTGGGTGCTGATGGGCTCGGGCGTCAGGCCGAGCTTGGCGGCGACGTGCTCTTCGACTTCGGGGGCGATATTGGCGAACGTGCCGACCGCGCCGCTGATTGCGCAGGTTGCGATTTCGGCGCGCGCCGCCACTAGCCGCTGGCGCGCGCGGGCAAACTCGGCGTGGGCCTGCGCCAGCTTGAGCCCGAACGTCACCGGTTCGGCATGGATGCCGTGGCTGCGGCCGATCGTGGGGGTGTACTTGTGTTCTTGCGCACGACGTTCGAGCGCGGCGAGCAGCGCATCGAGATCGGCCAGCAGGATATCCGCGGAGCGCGCCAGCTGCACCGCCAGCGCGGTGTCGAGCACGTCGGAACTGGTCATGCCCTGGTGCATGAAGCGCGCCTCGTCACCGACCTGTTCGGCGACCCAGGTCAGGAACGCGATCACGTCGTGCCTCGTCACCGCCTCGATGGCGTCGATCGCGGCGACGTCGATCGCCGGCTCGGTGGCCCACCAGTCCCACAGCGCTTTGGCCGCGCTCGGCGGCACCACGCCCAGCTCGCCCAGCTTGTCGGTCGCATGGGCCTCGATCTCGAACCAGATGCGATAGCGCGCCTCGGCATCCCAGAGCATGGACATGGCGGGGCGGGCATAGCGGGAGATCATGCCGGCGCGGCTAGGGCGCTCGGGCCAGATTGGCAAGCCACGCGCTGGAACCCATTGCTTTCATTTGAGCGCCTGGTGATAATCGAAGCGCACCCGCCATTCGCGGGAGGGGGAAATCGATGAAGCCGATAGCGAGTTTTCTGGCGGTGACGGCCATGGTTCTGAGCGCCCCGGCACTGGCGGGCGATGACCCTGTCTATCAACCGGCGCCGGCCTGGGTCGACGCTGCCCAGCTGCCGGTGGACCGCACTGGCCCGCCAATTCTGCTCTATGACGACCAGCGCCGGATCGAAACGGGCCGGCTGTGGACCTATGCGGACCGGGCCATCCGCATCGACAATCCCCAGATCCTGAGCGCCGTCGGAACCATTGTTGCGACCTGGCTGCCCGATAAGGGCGACTTGATCGTTCACCGCGTATCGATTGTGCGGGGCGGCGAGGACATCGATGTACTGGCGCAAGGTCCCAAGTTCGATGTGCTGCGCCGCGAACGCCAGCTCGAACAGCGCACGATCGATGGTGCGCGCACCGCAACGCTAGCGGTCCCCGGCCTGCGCGTGGGCGATATTCTGCGCGTTGCTTATTCGGTGACCAGCTCGGATCAGGCGCTCAAACAGCAGGTGCAGGCGGTCGCCCCTATTCCGAGCGCGCCGTTCGACGCCAAAGTCGGCCGGGTGCGAATCTCGTGGCCGCAAAACGCCGCAATCAAGTGGCAGGCTGACGGATTGCCAGCGCCTCAACCCTTGGTTCGCAACGGCTTTGCCAGCCTCGAACTCAAGGTCCCGCTCGCCGAACGACCCGACATGCCCGAAGATGCGCCGATGCGGTACCGGATGCCCGCGATGCTGCAGGCCGGCACTTTCGCCAACTGGGCCGAAGTCAGCCGGGTCATGTCACCGTTGTTCGCAACGCGCGGCACCATCGCTCCGGGGTCAGCGCTGGCGGCCGAAGTTGCGCGGATAGTACGCGAACAGACCGGCGCGCTGCCGCGCGCCGTCGCTGCGCTGCGGCTAGTGCAGGATCAGGTCAGCTACCTCGCCAACGGCATGGCCGGCGGCAATTACATTCCGCAAACTCCGGCTGAGACCTGGGAAAAGCGCTTTGGAGACTGCAAGGCCAAGTCGTTGCTGTTGCTGTCGATGCTGCGCGAGATGGGGATCGAAGGCGAACCGGCTGTCGTGTCATCCACGATGGGCGACGCGCTTCCCGGGCTTTTACCGATGCCGGCGGTATTCGATCACGTGATCGTCCATTCGGTGATCGATGGCACCGATTTCTGGCTCGATGGCACCAGCTCGGGCGCCAGCCTGGTGGCGGCGGCCAATGTCCCGGACTTCCATTTCGCCTTGCCTCTCCGCGATGGCGGGGCCGACCTGCTGACCATAGCGCAGCGCCCAGAGGGGGCGTTCGACCGGATCGGCAAAGTCACGTTTGATCATCGCGCGGGGCTCGATGTGCCGGCACTCTACGACGGCGAATGGACCCTGACCGGTCCAGCCGCAGCGCCGTTTCGCGCGATGATCGGGCAGGCGAGCCAAAAGACTACCGACGAACTGCTACAGAACTACGTCAACGCCACGCTTGGCGATAATCGGCTGGTCGATGGCTCGATCGCGTTCGTGCCCGAAACAAATAGCGTGCGCATCAGCGCGCGCGGGCTGATGACATCGGCCTGGCAGTGGGAACGTGGGCGCGCCAGCCGCGGCTTCACGTTGCCCAGCGCCGGGTTCGAATTCCATCCCGATCGATCGCGTCCGGCCTGGCACGATATTCCCGTCGCGATGCCCGGCCCGTTTGCGGATAAAGTGTCGCTGACCGTGCTGCTGCTCGATGGTGCCGCTCCTTATGTAATCGAGGGGCCCGCCACGCTTGACCAGGAAATTGCCCATGTCCGGCTTCACCGAGTGGCGGCGCTAGTAGGGTCGCGGCTGACGATTGAGGACAGTGCCGGCTGGCCCGGCGGAGAAATCGCGGTGACTGATATTGCCGGCGAACGCGCGCGTGCCGCTAGGCTCGGGTCGACCGAACTGAAGTTGCGGGCGCCAAGCGGCATTCCCCGCTCGTACGAAGCAAAGGGCGCCGCCGATCGTAAGCGCTTCGCGTCAATCGAAAGTGCCTACCAGGCCTTGATCGCCAAGCAGCCCGACCAAGCCGCGGTGTTCCTCCAGCGCGCCGAGTTCCGCTCAGGCACACTTGACCGGGCGGGTGCGCTGGCGGACCTCGACAAAGTGATCGCGCTCGATCCGGGGGCCGAAACATATATTTCCCGGTCCAACTTGCGGCTCGAACTTGGCCAGCTCGACAGAGCGCTTGCCGACGTGACCTCCGCTTATGAGCTGTACCCGTCGTTGCGTACTGCCGAGGCGAAGGCGGGAATCCTG
>JBDSDC010000018.1:0-11273 GCA_039920725.1 Croceibacterium sp.
AACTGCCCCCGCTGGCGGTCGCAGCGCCGGCCGCTGCCGCAGCGCCAGTCCTACCCGCGCCCGCCGTGCTCGCGCGGGCCGCGGCCCCGCCGCCGGCCCAGCACGCCGCGGCGGCCGAAGCGCCCGCGATGCCGCACAGCTTCGCCACCGCGTTCCTTGCCCCGGCAGCCGCGCCCAGCCCCGTTGCGGCGGTGGCGCAGGACGCCAATCACTTCACCCAAGACCGCGTCGTCAAGGCGCAGCGCGCGGTCCGTCCCGCGGTCCTGGTTCCGGCGGCCGCAGCAACCGGCACGCAACTGGTCCAGCTCGGCAGCTTCGCCTCTGAGCAAGTCGCGCGCCGCGCGTGGACGCTTTACACCGGCAAATACCCCCAGCTCGCGAATCACAAGATGGTGATCAGCGAGGCGGTGGTGCGCGGCAAGCATTACTGGCGCGTTGCGGCCGCCGGTTACAGCAAGGCCGATTCGGCTTCGATGTGCGGCCTGGTGAAGTCGGGCGGGGCGCAGTGCTTCGCTTATGACGCGGGCCGTCCGCTGCCCGGCGCAATCGACACCGGCGTGCGGCTCGCCAGTCGCTAGGGCCAGCCGCTGAGCCGGCAAGTTAGTCCGCGATCCTGACGCCGCCCTTCCACAGAGCGGTGGCGCGGCCTTGCACCGGCTGGCGGTCGAACGGCGTGTTGCCCGCGCTGGCCGCCATCCTGGCCGAATCGACCACCCAAGGCTTTTCGGGATCGACCACCGCGAGGTCCGCCTCGGCGCCGACCCGCAGCTCGCCCGCGGACACACCCAAGAGCTTTGCCGGGTTGCCCGCGACGAGCGCGAACGCGCGCTCGAACCCGATTACCCCGTCGCGCACCAGCGTGAGGACCAGCGGCAACAGCGTCTCCGCGCCCGCCATTCCCGGCGCGGCATCGGCAAACGGCAGGCGCTTGTCCTCCGGCCCGCGTGGGTCGTGGCCGCTGGCGATAATGTCGATCGTCCCGTCGCCGATAGCTTCGATCACCGCCTGGCGGTCGGCCTCGGCACGGAGCGGCGGCGAGAGCCGGGCGAAAGTGCGGAAATCGGCCAATGCCAAGTCCGACAGCATGAAATGCGCCGGCGTGACCCCGGCGGTAGCGGCCACGCCGCGGCGCTTGGCCGCGCGCACCAGATCGAGGCCCGCGCGCGTGGTCACTTGCCGCAGATGGAGCCGCGCGCCGGTCATTTCGGCGAGCGCGATGTCGCGCGCGACCGCCAGCGCTTCGGCTTCAGGCGGCGCGCTCGGCAGGCCCAGGCGGGTTGCCATCTCGCCCGCGGTCGCCGCGGCGCTGCCCGACAGGCCCGCGTCCTCGGCATGGCTCACCACCACCAGCCCGAGCATCGCCGCATAGTCGAGTAGCCGCAGCATGACCCCGCTGTCGGCAATCCACCGCCGCCCGGTGGCAACCGCGCGGGCGCCGGCCTCGCGCATCAGCGCGATCTCGGCGAGCCGCTCGCCTTCGAGCGCGAGAGTCGCCGCGCCGAGCGGGTGGACCCACAAGTCGGGCTTGCCGCTTTGCGCCGCGAAGCGGACCCGCGCCGGGTGGTCGAGCGGCGGCGACAGGTCAGGCATCAGCGCCGCGCGGGTGATTCCGCCGAAATGGAACGCCCGCTTGTCGACCGCGAAGACCCCGAAATCGACCAGGCCCGGCGTCACCAGCGCGCCGTTCGCGTCGACTACCTCGTCACCGTCCTCGGCCGTCACATCGCCCAGTGCGGCAATCATCCCGTCGGCGCAGCGGACCGCGCCAAGGCGCACGCCGTCGGGAAGCACCAGCCGCCCGCCCGTGATCGCAAGGCCCCGCGCCTGCTTCATGCCCAGCCCGCCACCGCGCGGCCGCGCCGGGTCAGCACGTCGAGGCAGGCCATGCGGATCGCCACGCCCATCTCGACTTGTTCGGTGATGATCGAGCGGCCGGGCAAATCCGCCACGCTGCTGTCGATCTCGACCCCGCGATTCATAGGCCCAGGATGCATGACGATGGCATCGCTCGCGGCCCGCGCCAACCGCTCGGGCGTCAGGCCGTAGAGATGGCGGAACTCGCGCGCGCTGGGGATGAACTGCCCGTCCATCCGCTCGTTCTGGAGGCGCAGCATCATCACCACTTCGGCGCCCGCCAGCGCGGCGTCGAAATCGTGGAACGGCTGCACCCCCATGGCTTCGACTTGCGCCGGCATCAGCGCGGGCGGCGCGCACACCCGGACCACCGCACCGAGTGCCTGAAGGCAAAGCATGTTTGAACGCGCCACGCGGCTGTGGAGCACGTCACCGCAGATCGTCACCGCCAGCCCGGCGAGCATCCCGTCGCTGGTGGCCCGTCCACGCGCCCGCAGCGCGTGGCGCAGCGCCAGGGCATCGAGCAGGGCCTGCGTCGGGTGCTCGTGCTGCCCGTCGCCCGCGTTGAGCACCGGGCAATCGACTTTACCGGCAATCAGCTGGACCGCACCCGAGCTGGGATGGCGAATGACGATCGCATCGGCGCGCATCGCGTTCAATGTCATCGCGGTGTCGATCAGCGTCTCGCCCTTCTTCACGCTCGATTGCGCGGCGTGCATGTTGACCACGTCGGCGCCCAGCCGCTTGCCGGCGATCTCGAAGCTGAGCAGCGTGCGGGTCGAGTTTTCGAAGAACGCGTTGATGATCGTCAGCCCCGCCAGCCGGTCGGTGTGCTTGTTCGGTTGGCGGTTCAGGGCAACCCACTGCTCGGCTTCGTCGAGCAGGTAGAGGATCTCGTGCGTTTGGAGCTGGCCGATGGCGAGCAGCCCGCGGTGCGGGAACGCCTGCGCGCCGGCCGGATAGCGGCCCGCGTGCGGCGGAAGGCTCGACGATGTCATTAAAGCCGAGCCCCTAAGCCACCGGTCACGCCCGCTCAAGCCGTTTCGTCTGGCCGCGCGGCAATCGCGGCCCTAAAGCGCACGCCAAGTCTTATCCGAAGAGGCGTTCGATGAGTTTTGCAGGCAAAGTCTGGCGGCTGCTGGTGGGGATCAAGGACGCGCTGGCGCTGGCCTTCCTGTTGCTGTTCTTCGTCGGACTGTTCATGCTTCTGAGCCTACGGCCCAACCCCGGCGAAGTGCGCACTGGCGCGCTGCTGCTCAAGCTCAACGGCTCGGTGGTCGAGGAAGTTGCCCCGTTCAGTCCGTGGAGCGCGGTGCTGTCGAGCGCCGCCCCGACCAAGCAATTCGCCGCGCGCGACCTGGTGCGGGCGATCGACACCGCCGGGCGTGACAAGCGGATCAAGGCGCTGGCGCTCGACATGTCGACCTTTACCGGGGGCGGCCAGGTCCACATGGAAGCGATCGCCGCGGCGATCGACCGGTTCCGCGCGGCCAGGAAGCCGGTGCTGGCTTACGCCATCGCCTATAGCGACGATTCGGTCCTGCTCGCCGCGCACGCCAGCGAAGTGTGGGTCGATCCGCTCGGCGGCGCGGCGGTGACCGGGCCGGGGGGCGAGCGCTTGTACTACGCCGGCCTGCTCGACAAGCTCAAGATCAAGGCGCGGGTCTACCGCGTCGGCACCTACAAGAGCGCGGTCGAACCCTACATCCGCAGCGACATGTCGCCCGCCGCGCGCGAGAACGCCACCGCTTATCTCGCCACGTTGTGGCAGGAATGGCAGGCCAACGTGAAGCTGGCCCGCCCGCAGGCGAACATCGCGCTGGTAACCCAGCAGGTGCCGCAATGGATCGCCGCCAACAACGGCGACCTCGCCCGCGCGGCTGTTCAGGCGGGGCTGGTCGACAAGGTCGGGACTCTGGTCGACTGGGGCCGGCGCGTGGCGCAAGTCGCCGGGCGCGATGCGTGGGACAAGACCCCCGGCAACTTCGCCAAGACCGATCTCGACGCATGGCTCGCCGCAAACCCGCCCGCCGGCAGCAAGCGCAGCCTGACCGGCGGCACCGCGCCGATCGGGGTCATCACCATCGCCGGCGAGATCAGCGACGGCGACGCCGGCCCGGGCGAGGCGGGGGCCGAACGGATCGTCCGGCTGCTCGACGATTCGCTGACCAAGAAATTCAAGGCGCTGGTCGTCAGGGTCGATTCGCCCGGCGGGTCGGTCACCGGGTCCGAAGCAATCCGCCGCGCGATCCTGCGGCAAAAGGCGCGCGGAATTCCGGTGGCGGTGTCGATGGGCAATGTCGCGGCGAGCGGCGGCTACTGGATCTCGACCCCGGCGGACCGCATTTTCGCCGAGCCCGACACGATCACCGGCTCGATTGGCATTTTCGGCGTGGTCCCGACGTTCGAGGACGCGCTGGCGCAGTGGGGCGTCACCAGCGACGGCGTGCGGACCACGCCGCTGTCGGGCCAGCCCGACCTGCTGGCCGGGTTCACGCCCGAGGCCGAAGCGGTGCTGCAGGCGAGCGTGACCGCGGGCTATCAGCGGTTCCTGTCGCTGGTCGCGGCCTCGCGCCACATGACCCCGCAACGCGCCGACGAGCTCGCCCAGGGGCGGGTGTGGGATGGCGGCTCGGCCCGCCAGCTCGGCCTGGTCGATCAGTTCGGCGGGCTCGATGATGCGGTCGCGTGGGCGGCCGGGCAAGCCAAGCTTAAGGATGGCGGCTGGCACGCCGAGTATCTGGGAGCGAACGAGGACCCTTACGCCCCGCTGATCCGGCGCATCTTCAAACGCGACGATCACCGTGTCGGCGGGGACATGTTCTCGCTGTTCGCGGCGCGTGAGAACCAGCGCGTGGCGCGGGTGCTCGCCGACCTCAATGGCCTGCTCAGCGTGCGCGGGATGCAGGCGCGGTGCCTCGAATGCCCCTCGCCCGCGCTCCGGCCGGTCGCGCCCTCGCTGGCGGGCGCGGGAATGCTCGAGCGGATCGCGCGCACGCTGTTCGAGTGATGCTTGCCAGCGCCGGGGCGCCGTGGCAAAGGCGCGCCCCTGCCGCGGGGCACGCTCGATCGGGCCCTTGCGCGCGGGCGCGTAGCTCAGTGGTAGAGCACACCCTTCACACGGGTGGGGTCGCAGGTTCAATCCCTGCCGCGCCCACCATTTTGTTTTGACCGCACGCGCCGGGCGCGGTGCGACTGGACAATGCGGCAAGGGGCCGGGCATAGGCCGGCGATGTTCGACGTGCGCCTGATCCGCGATGACCCCGAGGCCTTTGACGCCGGCCTCGCCCGCCGCGGGGCGGCGCCGGTTGCGGCGCAATTCCGCGCGCTCGATGAGCGTCGGCGCGAGCTGCTGACCCGCCTGCAGGAAGCCCAGAACCGCCGCAACCACGCTTCAAAAGCCATCGGCCAGGCGATGGCCAAGGGCGATGCCGCGACAGCCGACACGCTCAAGGCCGAAGTCGCCGCGCTCAAGGACACGCTGCCGAAGATCGAGGCCGAGGAGCACGCGCTGGGCGAGCAGATCGACGCGCTGCTGGCGGCGCTGCCCAATATCCCCGCGCCCGACGTTGCCGATGGGGCCGACGAGCAAGGTAACGTCGAGGTCAAGCGCTGGGGCACGCCGCGCGCGTTCGGTTTCGCCGCCCGCGAGCATGCCGACCTCGGTCCACCGCTGGGGCTCGATTTCGAGACCGGGGCGGCGATGAGCGGAGCGCGGTTCACCTTCCTGCGCGGGCAGATGGCGCGGCTCCAGCGCGCGCTCGGGCAGTTCATGCTCGACATGCAGACTACCCAGCGCGGCTACCAGGAATGCGCCCCGCCGCTGCTGGTCCGCGACGAGGCGGTTTTCGGTACCGGGCAGCTGCCCAAGTTCGCCGACGATTTGTTCCGCACCACAGACGGCCGCTGGCTGATCCCGACCGCCGAAGTCAGCCTGACCAACTCGGTGCGCGAGCAGATTCTCGGCGATCTCGCCGCGCCGATCCGGCTGACCGCGCTGACCCCGTGCTTCCGCTCCGAAGCGGGCGCGGCGGGTAAGGATACCCGCGGGTTCATCCGCCAGCACCAGTTCGAGAAAGTCGAACTGGTCACGATCTGTCGGCCCGAGGACTGGCCTGCCGAGCACGAGCACATGGTCGCCAGCGCCGAGGCCGTCTTGGAGGCACTGGACTTGCCATATCGGCGGATGCTGCTGTGCGCGGGCGACATGGGCGCCACCGCGAAGAAAACCTATGACCTCGAAGTGTGGCTGCCCGGCCAGGACGCGTGGCGCGAGATCAGTTCGGTCAGCTGGTGCGGCGATTATCAGGCGCGGCGGATGAACGCGCGCTATCGCCCTGAAGTGCAGAAGGGCACTGCGTACGTTCACACGCTCAACGGATCGGGCCTGGCGGTCGGGCGCACGCTGGTGGCGGTGCTCGAGAACGGCCAGAACGAGGACGGCAGCGTCACCCTGCCCGCCGCGCTGGTGCCGTACATGGGCGGGATCGCCTCGCTCACACCGGGCGCGTGATGCGCATCCTGCTGACCAATGACGACGGCATCAACGCCCCCGGGCTGGCGCTGCTCGAAACGATCGCCCGGACGCTGTCGGACGAGGTGTGGGTGTGCGCCCCCGCCGAGGAGAACTCGGGCGCGGGCCACTCGCTGACGCTCCACGCCCCGGTGCGGCTGCGCGATCACGGCGCGCGGCGCTACTCGGTCACCGGCACGCCGACCGACGCGGTCAATCTGGCGCTGCGCAAGCTGTTTGCGGGCGGCCCGCCCGACCTGGTCATCTCGGGGATCAACAACGGCGAGAACCTGGCCGACGACGTCACCTACTCCGGCACCATCTCGGCGGCGATGGAAGCCGCGCTCGCGGGCATCCCGGCGGTGGCGCTGAGCCAGGCGTTGCGGGACGGCGGGCACGGTTTCGCCGCGGCCGAAGCGTGGGCGGCCGAGGTGCTGGCGCCGCTGCTGGCGACCCCGATGGCTCTGCGCACGGTGATCAACGTCAATTTCCCCGCGCTGCCCGCAGGCTCGGTCAAGGGCGTGCGCGTGGTCCGCCAGGGGTTCCATGATTACGCGCGCGGCTCGCTGGTCGAATCGGTCGATCCGCGCGGGCGGCCGTACTTCTGGTTCGGCTTGCATGACATCGAGCATACGGCAGACCACGGCACCGACCTCGAGGCGGTGGGCGACGGCTACATCGCGGTCACCCCGCTCCAGCTCGACCTGACGCATCACGCCTCGCTCGCCGCATTGGCGGAGAGCTACCGCCAATGAGGCGCACCGCGCTGCTGATGGCGGCGGCGCTGCTGGTCGCGGCGAGCGATCCCCGGAGCGAGACCGAGCATGTCGTGGCCGCCGGCGAGACCCTGCCGCGGATCGCCGCGCGCGCCGGCGTCCCCGCGGTCGTGATCGCCGAAGCCAACGGACTGGTGCAGCCCTATCGTGTTCGCGCGGGGCAGAAGCTGGTGATCCCGCGCCAGCAGAACCACATCGTCACGCGCGGCGAGACTCGCTTTGCCATCGCCTATCGCTACGGCGTGGCGTGGTCCGCGATCGCGACCGCCAACGGCCTGGTCGAAAGCGCCGCGCTGAGGCCCGGGCAAAAGCTGATCATCCCCGCCTTGCTGCCCGTCCGGGCCGCTCCCGCAAGCCCGGCCCCGCCCTATTTCCAGCGCCCGGTGGACGGCGAGGTGCTGCTCGGATGGCAGCGCCGCGCCGACGGCAGCGGGCACGAGGGGATCGACTATGCCGCCGCCGTGGGCGAGCGGATCGCCGCCGCCGCCGCGGGAACGGTGATCTTTGCGGGGGACGAGCCGGCCCGCTTCGGCAAGCTGGTGGTGATCGACCACGGCCACGGCTGGCACAGCGCTTACGGCCACTTGTCGCGCGTGACGGTCAAGACGGGCGATACCGTCAGGGCAGGCGAGCGCATCGGGCTGGCCGGCCAGGGCGGCGAGGCGACCCGGCCCGAGCTCCATTTCGAGATCCGCCGCGGCGACAGGCCGGTCGACCCGGCGCCGCTACTGCACGACTAGCCGAGCGCCACGAACACCAGCCCGACCACCGCCATGCCGACGATGAAATAGCCCGCATCGATCGCGAACAGCAGCAGCGACTTGCGCTGGTGAACGTAGCCGATGCCGATCGCCGGAGCCATGATCGCGAGGCCGAAACCGGTCGCGATCATCATCTTGGCGTGGTCGCCGGGCTGGAGGAAGGCGAACATGTGGCCGAGTGCCAGGACGACGACGAACTCGGCCAGCAAGGTCAGACCCATGGCCCGCGCGATTGCCGGTCCTTGCGGGCGCTCGGTAATGCCGGCCTCGCGCTGCCAGACCTTGCTGAACAGCGGGCCGTACCACAGCGCCCCGACCGCGAAGAACGCCAGCGTTCCAAGACCGATTGCCAGCCAGTTCATTGCTCTCTCCCTCTGTCCACCGCGCCTGCCCTAGCGCATCCGCCGCTTTGGGTGTAGGGGCGCCGCCATCGTGACAGCCTTGCTCTCCCAGGTCCGCTCCATCCCGGAGCCGGCGACCATCGGCCCGCAGAAGCGCGTCGGCATGGTCAGCCTCGGCTGCCCCAAGGCGCTGGTCGATTCCGAGCGCATCCTCACCCGCCTGCGCGCCGACGGCTACGCCATGAGCCCCGATTACGCCGGCGCCGACGTGGTCGTGGTCAACACTTGCGGCTTCCTCGACAGCGCCAAGGCGGAGAGCCTCGAGGCGATCGGCGAGGCCATCGCGGAGAACGGCCGGGTGATCGTCACCGGGTGCATGGGCGAAGAGGCGGACGTCATCCGCGCCCGCTTCCCCCAGGTCCTCGCGGTCACCGGCGCGCACCAGTACGAGGCTGTCGTCGAGGCGGTCCACGAGGCCGCTCCGCCCACCCAGGGCCCGTACATCGACCTGATCCCGGGCTTGGCCGATCTGGCTGATATCAAGCTGACCCCGCGCCACTACAGCTACCTCAAGATCTCCGAGGGCTGCAACCACAGCTGCTCGTTCTGCATCATCCCCAGCTTGCGCGGCAAGCTCGCCAGCCGGCGGATCGACGCGGTGCTGCGCGAGGCCGAGAAGCTAGTCGCCGCCGGCACCCGCGAGCTGCTGGTGATCAGCCAGGACACCAGCGCTTACGGCGTCGACACCCGCCACGAGAGCCGCGAGTGGCATGGCAGTCCGGTGCGCGCGCACATGACCGACCTCGCCCGCGAGCTGGGCGGCCTGCGCACTCCCGAGGGCCAGGTCCCGTGGGTCCGACTGCACTACGTCTACCCCTACCCGCACGTCGACCAGGTCATCCCGCTGATGGCCGAAGGGCTGCTGACCCCCTACCTCGACATCCCGTTCCAGCACGCCAGCCCGAAGGTGCTGCGCGCGATGAAGCGCCCCGCCAACGAGGCCCGCGTGCTCGAGCGCGTCCATGCCTGGCGCGCCCTGGTCCCTGACCTGACGATCCGCTCCAGCTTCGTGGTCGGCTTCCCCGGCGAGACCGAGGCGGACTTCGAATACTTGCTCGAGTGGCTCGGCGAGGCCCGGCTCGACCGGGTCGGCGCGTTCCGGTTCGAGCCGGTCGCGGGCGCCGCCGCCAACGCGCTCCCCGACCCCGTGCCCGAAGCCCTCAAGGAGGAGCGGTACGCCCGGCTGATGGAGCTGACCGAGGCGATCAGCGCCGAAAAACTCGCCGCCAAGATCGGCCGCACGATCCCCGTCATCATCGACGAAGTGGGCGAGCCCGATGAGGACGGCGACATCGGCGCGACCGCGCGCAGCCAGGCCGACGCGCCCGAGATCGACGGCCAGGTGTTCCTCCGCAACGTGCCGCCGAGCCTCAAGCCGGGCGACTTCGCGCAGGCCGTGATCGAGGATGCCGACGCGCACGACTTGTTCGGGGTCATCGCCTGAGCCGCACCCGCCGCCGCGCGGATAACCCGCTGCGAACATGAACGAATTCTGCCGGTTCCGTGCTGCCCCCGTTCAACCAGCGTCTTCCATAACCGCCGGGATGCTTCGCTGCGGTGCCGACAATCGAGTCGCCCGCGCCCAGCAGCGGAGCTGATTCCATGACCGTGTTCAAGAAAATCGTCCTCGGCACCGCGCTCGCCGCCAGCGCGATAACCGCCGCGGCCCCGGCCTCGGCCCAGACTTATTACGGCGGCTCTCGTGGCGGCGCCGGTCTGCTCGGCGCGATTGTCGGCGCGGTGATCGGCTCGTCGGCCAATCGCGGCTATGACAGCGGCTACGGCTACAACGGCAACTATCGCAACGGCAGCTGGTATGACGGCTATCGCTACTACAACGGCAGCTTCTACGACCGCCAGGGCCACCGCCGCTATGACCGCAACTCCTGGGATCGGCGTTATCGCAACAGCGATCGCCGGGGCACCTACCAGGGCAGCTACCAGAACCGCGACTGGAACGACGATCGCGATGACGACCGCGACGACGACGACCAGGGCCAGTACAACGGCAGCTACAACAACGGCTATAGCGGCACCTACGGCGGCTATAACAATGGCTACAACCGCGAGTACGGCGGCACCTACAACGGCGGCGGGTACTACAACCGCGGCTATTGATCGCTCGCACATCGCTGAAATCGGAGGCGCCGGGCTCGAAAGGGTCCGGCGCCGCTGCGTTGGCGGCCGGCCGAACCATCGTGACGATGGCCGCCGGCGGAATTTGGCAACTTCTCTATCATCACGCGTGTGACGCATGATGAGTTTGCGGGGAATCGACAGTGTGAAAGAGCCGCCGCGAGGATAGGCAGGTCCGGGGCGTGTAGGAAAATCATTCGCTTGCCCGCCGAGTCCGGCGCGATAGAACGGGCCCAAGGGGGATCCGTTGGACGTTGCCGAGCTGATCGATAAATGGTGGGGTAAGCCCGGCGGCCAGGAGCACGCCAACTTCCACCCGTTCATTTCAGACCTCTGCGAGCTGCTCGGGGTGGACCGCCCCGGCGCCGCCGAAAAAGGCAAGCTCGGGTCTTACGAGTACGAGGCTTCGGTCCCGGGCGGATCGTATCGCAGCCCCAAGGGCACCGGCGCGATCGACCTCTACAAGCGCGGCCACTTCATCATGGAGGCCAAGCAAAGCTACCTCAAACCGGACCAGACCCCGCTCGACCTCGGTGATGACGACACCCGACCGCGCGCCCCGTCAGGCGCCCGATACGACAAGCTGATGAAGGACGCGTGGGTCCAGGTCCGCAACTATGCGCGTAACTTGCCTTCGCACGAACCGGTCGCCCCGTTCGTGATCGTGTGCGACGTCGGGCGGGCGTTCGAACTCTATGTCGATCCCGCAGGCAACGGCCGCGACTACGAATTCTTCCCCGACCGGCAGAGCTACCGCATCGAACTGCCCGATCTGGCCAGCGACGCCGAAGTCGCCCGCACGGGCAAGTCCGCGCTCGAACTGCTGCACGCC
>JBDSDC010000019.1:0-2766 GCA_039920725.1 Croceibacterium sp.
CCGCTGGTGGCTGTCGATGGCGGTCACTGACGGCAAGCAGCACGGCGTCATCCGCGACATCGATCGGCGCGGCTCGATGCCCGGCGGCGAGCGGCTGCGCCTGATGGCCGATCTGCTCGGCACCACCACCGACTGGCTGCTCGGCAAGGTCGACAACCCGGTGCAGCCGGTGAGCGAGATCAGCTTCCGCGAGCCGCCCCATGCCTGGTCGGGACCGCCCGAGAACCGCATCAAGGTGCTCGGCACCGGCTATTGCGACGACGTGATTCTCCACGGCGAGGACGGCAGCGACGTCCACGTCGAGCGCGTGCTGCTCGAGACCGACCACGTCGTTCGCCTGATCGAGCGTCCGCCGGCGCTGTGGAATTCACCCGACGCCTACGCGATCTACTTTCACGGCGAGAGCATGGAGCCCCGCTTCTTCCAGGGCGAAGTCGGCGTGGTCGATCCGCGCCGGCCGCCCAGCCCCGGCGACTTCGTCGTCGTCCAGCTCACCGACGGCACCAGCGACGAGGTCATCACCGTGATCGTCAAGCAGCTGGTCCGGGTCGCTGGCGGATTCTACCAGCTGCGTCAGTTCAATCCGTCGCAAACCTTCCGCATCGATCGCGGCCGGGTGAAACGGGTCCACCGGATCTGCACGCCCACCGAGCTGCTCGGCGGCTAATCCCCCTCAACAGCCGGCCTTGTCCCAGACGTCACGAAAGCCGCGCTGCCCCACTCCGTCCGATTCGACCATCGGCACCTTGCCTGCCATCACCACGAACCGTTGAAATCCGGTCATGCCGCCGAAGCCGTTCCGCCCGTTGACCTTGCCGCATACCACCTTCGCCTCGGCGAAAGTGCCGGCGGCGATATGCACCGAGTCGAGCACCGTGCTGTCCGGTTCCCGCATCGCCTTGCGAAGGAACCATTCGGATTCCGAGATCAGCTGCCGATCGGCGGCCTCGCGCTGCCGCGCCTGGTGTTGTTCGGGCGTCTCGCCGCAAGCGACCAGCGTCAACGCCATCAAGGCCAGTGGCCACGGTAATTTCATGCGCGCACTCCCCCGAATTCCCCCGCAATCCTGCGGCTCGCGACCGTTCTCAACAACCTGAGACTATTTCCCACTTGACTAGGGGGATATTTCCCACGATTTCTGGAGCCGCTGTTCCGGAGGTCCCATGCTCAACGTCCCAGTCCCGTTCCCGCATCCCGGCTCGACCGGGTTCCTCGTGCCCAACGCCGAGCGGCCGCGCGCCGAACGCGTCCGCGTCGTCCAGCACAAACCTGACGGCGAGGTCTTGGTCGCCCGCGAACTGCCCGAGGGTGGCCGCGAGTCGCGCATGGAATTCTACCAGCGCGGCGCCACCCGCCAACTGACCGTCCGCCGGGCCGAGCTGCGCGAAACCGCCGCGCTGGCTTCGGCGGGCGAGGCGCCCGCGCGGCGCAGGGCGCGCAAGTGACCGAGGCCCCGATCACCCCGGACCTGTCGCAAGGCCCCACCCTGGCCGACATGGCGGCCGAAGAATTCGAGCGCCGCCGCGCCACCGCGCGCCGCAAGGTCGCCGCCGGCGAGCTCGACCCGCACGTCGCGAACACCCACTTGCTGCCGTGGCTGGCGCTCGCCGCGCGCTTCGGCGCCGAACTCCCCGAGCTCTACCAGGACAGCCACGTGATCGCCCCCACCGCGCGGGCCGGCGAGCCGATCCGTTTCCGCATCCTGTCGGGCGACATCTGCCCCCCGGCCGAGACCGGCGAGGCGCTGGCCACCGCGCGCGATGCCGCGATCGACAAGGCCGACGGAGGTCTCGACCCGGTCAGAAACGACCGAGCGCGCCGCCTGCAGACGCTGGCGATCGCCTTCGGCGTCCGCCCCTACGCCTATCGCGCTCTCCAACCCGCCAAGGAGGCCGCATGATCATGCTCGCTCGTCTCGCGGCGCTGCTCGGTACCCTGTTCGGGATAGCCGCCGCGGCCGGCGTCTACCAATTCGCCGAAGCCCTTGCCCGGGCGGGGGTGATGCAGTGAAGCGCGAGATCGTCGTCCCCGAATGGATCCAGCGCGAGGTCGAGCAGCAGGAGGCCGACGAACGCGCCAGCGCCCGCCTACGCTGGACGATCGCGGCCCTGATCGCCGCGAGCTTCGCCGGCGCAGCCTGGGCGCTGTGGAGTGCCGTGCGATGACCGCCGAAGTCATACCTCTTCCGGCAAGCGGCCCGCTTCCTAGCCTCGTCCCGATCGGACGCACCGGTACCGCTGAGATCGAGCTGGACCTCGATCGCCTCATGGCCGGCCGAATGCTCATCCAGGGCAGCTCGGGCGCGGGTAAGTCACTCACGCTGCGCAAAATCGTCGAGGAAGCGTTCGACTACACCACGGTGATGATCATCGATCCCGAGGGCGAGTTCGGCAACCTCGCCGATCACATCGGCGCGACCAGCATCCGCGCGGCCGAGCTGACGCCCGACGGCCTTACGGCGGCGGCGGTGCGCGGTCGTACCCACCGCATCGCGCTCCACATCGACCTGACCGATCTCGATCCCGAGCAGCGGATTCTGCGCGCCGCGGCATTCCTCTCCGGCCTGATCTCGGTTGACCGAGAGCAATGGCGGAACACTGTGTTGCTAGCGATCGACGAGGGTCATCTGCTCGCGCCCCATCTGGCAGGCAGCGCGCGGGACGCCGAGACCCGCCGGATCGGCGTGGCGACCCTGACCGACGTTTGCGCGCGAGGCCGCAAGCGCGGCATCGCCCCGGTCATCGCGACTCAGCGCCTGGCGAAGCT
>JBDSDC010000020.1:0-4205 GCA_039920725.1 Croceibacterium sp.
CATCGCGCGGCCGGGCAGCAAGAACTACTGGATCAACGAATGGGTCGGGCAAGTCTCGACCATCCCGATCGTGTTCCCGTTCTCGATGGCGCGGCTGATGCACCTGGAACATCACTATCACTGCAACGACCCGCTCAAGGATCCCGACTACACCGACGAGGCGCCCCATGCGATCGGCGCATGGTACAAGACCTGGTACAACCGCCAGCCGGGGGTCGACGGCTCGATCCACGCCTACAAGCGCGTCCTGGCCGAGATGGGCACGCCCGAAGCGGCGCGCGCGCTGCGTGAGACGATGCAGATGCAACTGGTGTTCATGGCGGTGCTGTTCACGATGGCGTGGAGCGGATACGCGATCGCGGCCGCGCTGCTGTGGTGGCTGCCGCGGCACATCGGGCTGTCGTACGTCCGCTTTTACCTGAGCTGGGCGCCGCACCACCCGCGCGAGGGGCGCACCGGGCGCTACGTCAACACGCATTTGTTCAAGAGCCGGCTGGGCCATGTCATGTCGATGGGAATGGAAACGCACTTGCTCCACCATCTCTATCCCAACATTCCCAATCACCGCACCAGGCCGGCCTACTTCGCGCTCAAGCCGATCCTGGCCGAGCGCGGGGTCGATGTGTCGGTGCTGTAGTGCGCGCGCAAGCCATGGAACCGGCCGTTCGCAAGCTCTTCCAGGTGATGCCGTTCCTGTTCGGGATCGGCTTCATCGCCCCGCTGGTCGCGCAGACGATGGCCTACTGGCACCTCGCCGCGCCGCTGGGTCTGAGCCGGATCGGGTTCGGCCTGCTGATCGGCGCCCCGTGGGGACTCTACGCCACGATCCGCGGGCGGTGGATTTGAGCGAGGCGCCGCGCTTCGCGTGCGATGCCTCGGTCAGCCGTGCTGCCAGCCCAGGCCGTCCGGATTGACGATCGGCTCTCCGTCGAGGACCAGCGGGGCGAGGCCGCGCGGCTCGGCCGTGCCGATGCGGGTGGCGGGGACGGGCAGGGCGATGCCCAGCGCGGCGGTGAACAGCAGCGCGTAGTCGTCGCCCCAGCGGAGCGCATCGAGCCGCCGGGCCTCGGGCGCGGCGAGCGGCACCGCGGCGCTGTCGATTGCCAGCGAGACCTGGCTTGCCTCGGCCAGCCGCCAGGCATCGAGCAGCAGCCCGTCGGACACATCCATCATCGCGCTGACGTGGGGCGCCAGCGCCTGCCCTTCGGACAGCCGCGCCAGCGGCCGGCGATAGGCGGTGCTGTCCGCGCCGGTGCGGTCGCGCTCGGCCTCGAACCCGGTCATCGCCGCGCCGATCTCGCCGACGAGGTACAGCGCATCCCCGGCGCGCGCGCCGCTGCGGGCCGGGACGGGCCGGTGGGTCGCGCGGCCGACGGCGGTCAGGCCAAAGGCGCGCGGCGGCCCGCCGCCGGTAGTGTCGCCGCCCAGCAGCGGCACGCGGTATTGCCCGAGCACTTGTTCCAGGCCCTCGGCGAACCGCGCGTCGCCTTCGCCGAGCATAAACCCCAGCAGCACGCCAAGCGGCTCGGCGCCCTTCGCGGCGAGGTCGGACAGGTTGCTGGCGACCAGCTTCCACGCGACGTCCGCCGGATCGGCGCCGGGCAGGAAATGCACTCCCTCGACCATCATGTCGTGAGTCAGGACCAGCGTTTCGCCGCCGACGTCGAGCACCGCCGCATCGTCGGCCAGGCCGCGGGCCGCGGGATGCCGGGCGAGCGCCCGCATAGACTCAATCCACGCGGCCTCGCCGCTCACCTGACCGCCTTGGCCACCGCGTCGAGCACGCCGTTGACGAACTTGGCCTCGCGCGGCTCGAAGAACGCGTGGGCGACGTCGACGTATTCGCTGATCACCGTCCCCACCGGTACGTCGGGCCGGGCGAGCAGTTCGTAAGTGCCGGCGCGGAGGATCTGGAGCATGGTCTTGTCGAGCCGCGCGAGCGACCAGCCTGTCGCCAGCCGCTCGCTCACCAGCGCGTCGATCTCCTCGCCGCGCGCCGAGGTGCCGCCGACGAGGTCGTCGAAGAACGCGGTTTCGGCGTCGGCGTACTGCTCGTCCTCGATCGCCTGGCCCAAGCGGTGCTGATGGAATTCGTCGAGCAGGCGCGCGATCGGGGTGTTCTCCATCTGCCGCTGGTATAGCGCCTGGACCGCCGCGAGGCGCGCGGCGGAGCGGGCTTGGGAACGAGCGGGCTTCGTCATTTCAACCGCAACTCGACCGATCTCGCGTGCGCAGGAAGGCCCTCGGCACGGGCCAGCACGACCGCCGCCGGGCCGATCGCCCGCAGCGCCGCCGGGTCCACCGCGATGAAGCTGGTGCGTTTCATGAAATCGAGCACCGACAGCCCGCTGGCGAAGCGCGCGCGGCGGCCGGTCGGGAGCACGTGATTGGGGCCGGCCACGTAATCGCCGACCGCCTCAGGCGTGTAGCGGCCGAGGAACACGCTGCCGGCGTGGCGGATCTCGGCAAACAGCGTGTCGGGATCGTCGACCGCCAGCTCGACATGCTCGGCGGCGAGGCGGTTGGCGAGCGCGGGAGCTTCGGCGAGGTCGCGCACGACGATCATGGTGCCGTGCTCGTCCCAGCTGCAGCGCGCCGCTGCCTCGGTCGCCAGCTCGGCGCACTGGACGTCGATCCGGTCGGCGACTTGCTGCGCGAAGGCGTCGTCGTCGGTAATCAGGATCGATTGCGCGGCGGGATCGTGCTCGGCCTGACTGAGCAAGTCGGCGGCGATCCACTCGGGGTCGTTCCGGTTATCGGCGATCACCAGGATCTCGCTCGGCCCGGCGACCATGTCGATCCCGACCACGCCGAACAGCTGGCGCTTGGCCTCGGCGACGTAAGCATTGCCCGGCCCGGTCACGACATCGACCGGCTTGATACGGTTGGTGCCATAGGCGAGCGCGGCGATCGCTTGCGCCCCGCCCACGCGCCACACTTCGTCCACGCCCGCGAGATGCGCGGCGGCGAGCACCAGCGGATTGACCGCGCCGCGGGGGGTCGGGGTCACCACCACCAGCCGCGCGACGCCCGCGACTTTGGCGGGAATCGCGTTCATCAACAGCGACGAGGGGTATGACGCGCGCCCGCCCGGAACGTAGAGCCCCGCGGCATCGACCGGGCGCCACTTCGCGCCGAGGCGGACCCCGGCGTCGTCGGTGTAGTCGCGGTCCAGCGGGAGCTGCTCGGCGTGATACGCGCGGATGCGCGCCGCGGCGAGATCGAGTGCCGCGCGCAAGCCCGGCTCGAGCCCCTCGTAAGCGGCGCGGCACGCATCGGGCGAGACGCGCCAGTCCGCCTCGGTTGCGGGTGCGTGCTTGTCGAACCGCAGCGTGTATTCGGCCACCGCCGCATCGCCCCGGCGGCGCACCGCGTCGATGATGTCGGCGACCGCGCCCGCCACGTCGCTATCGCTCTCGCGCCGGTCGTCGACCAGCCGGGCGAAGCGCTGCTCGAAATCGGCATCGGCGGTCGACAGCAGGCGCATCACGCGGCGGCCTGGCGAAAGCGCTCGACCAAAGCGGCGACCCGCGCATCGGTCTTGAGCGCGGCGCGGTTGACGATCAGGCGCGAGGACACCGCCATGATCGTGTCGGTTTCGACCAGCCCGTTGTCCTTGAGCGTGCGCCCGGTCGAGACGAGGTCGACGATCCGCATCGACAGGCCGAGCGCCGGGGCCAGCTCCATCGCGCCGTTGAGCTTGACGCATTCGGCCTGGATGCCCTGCTTCTCGAACCACCGGCTGGCGAGGTGCGGATACTTGGTCGCGACCCGCAAGTGGCTGGCATTGCCGGGGCTGTATTCACGCGCCTCGGCCGGCTCGGCCACCGACAGGCGGCACTGGCCGATGCCGAGATCGACCGGGGCGTAGAGCTCCGAGTAGTCGAATTCGGCGATCACGTCGGAACCGACGATGCCCGCTTGCGCCGCGCCGAACGCGACGAACGTCGCCACGTCGAACGCGCGCACGCGGATGATCCGCGCGCCGCCGTCGGCGGTCGCGAAGCTGAGCGCGCGGCTGTCCTTGTCGTGAAACGCGCTTTCCGGCACCACGCCGGCGCGCGCCATGACCGGCAGGGCCTGGTCGAGGATGCGGCCCTTGGGGACCGCGAAGATCAGCGGGCGGGTGGACATGGCGCGCCGCCTCTAGGCAGTGGTCAGCAAAAGGGCAACGCCAATGGCCGCAGGGCCGATCATGGAAACCG
>JBDSDC010000021.1:0-13317 GCA_039920725.1 Croceibacterium sp.
ATTCGGTGGCGTAACCAAGGCTCTTGCCGACCGCGAGGGTGCCGGGCGCGGTGACCACCGCGCTATCGAGCTGCAGGCGGCCGCGCGGCTTGAACGAGAAGCCCCCGGGCCCGGAAAACTCAGGTCCGCCTTTCCACGCGACCGTGATCGGCGGCCCGGCGGGCGCCGGCGCCGGCGTAGCGACCACGACGGGTACGGCCGCGGGCGTTTTCTGCTGAGCTTCGAGCTGGGCGACTTGGGCGGACAAGCGCGCGATCTGCGCCTGCATCGCGTCGATCTGGGCGCGCAGAGAACTAGCATCCTGGGCAGTCGCGGGCAGGGGCAAACAGGCGGCGCCGGCAAGCAGCGCAACGGTTAAGCGTCGCATGGAAAAGGCCCTTTCGCGGCCGGGGGTTGTCAAGCGCATGACCGCGATATGCCGCGCCCATTACGGTTTTGTGACGCAGTTTGAGCAAGCGGTGGATAACTCCGCAGTATCATTCGGCCGCGGGCAGGGTCACCCGCACGGTGGTGCCGCCGCCTTGCTTGCTGGCGATATCGAGTTGCCCGCGATGCCGCTCGACGATGTGCTTGACGATCGCCAGCCCGAGCCCGGTCCCGCCCGCCGCCCGGCTGCGCCCCGGGTCGGTGCGATAGAAGCGCCGGGTTAGGTGCGGGATATGCTCAGGCGCGATGCCATCGCCGTGGTCGCGCACGGTCAGAATTGCGTGCCCGTTCTCGTGCGCCAGCGACACCGCCACCGCGGAGCCTGGCGAACCGTATTTGAGCGCGTTGTCGACCAGGTTGCGGACCAGCTGTTCGAGCTGCTGGTGATCGCCGCGCACCGCCAGGCGGTCGGCCGGCAGTGCTAGCTCAAGCCGCTCCTGATGCTCGCTGCCCGCCGCATCGCGAGCGGCTTGCGCGACCAGCGCCGCCAGGTCGACCTGCTCGCGCGGCTGGTCGTGCTTCTCGGCTTCGATCCGCGACAATGACATCAGGTCGCTGACCAGGTTTTGCAGCCGCCTCGCCTCGCGCAGCACGGTGGCGTTGAACTTGGCCGCGCGCGGCGGATCGACCGCGTCGGCCTCGTCGACCAGCGTTTCCATGTAGCCGATGATCGAGGCGAGCGGCGTGCGCAGCTCGTGGCTGGCGTTGGCGACGAAATCGGTGTGCGCGCGGCTTATGTCCGCCTCGGCGGTGCGGTTGGTGAGCTCGACCAGCGAAAAGCGCGCGTCGATCGGCTGCAACGCCATCTGCCAGCTGCTCCGCGGGCCGGTGAGCCCGTGGATCACGGTGCTGCCGCCGGATCGGTCGCCGAGCAGCGCCACCGCGTCGGGATGGCGGAAGGCCACGCGCGGGTCCTGCCCCAGCAGGTGCTGGCCGAACGCTTGGCGGGCGGCGGCGTTGGCGACGGTGATGCGCTCGCCGTCGAGAATCAGCGTCGGGCTGCCCGAATGCTCGATCAGCTCGCCCATTCCGGCCACGGTCAACCGCAAGGTGCCGGGCTCGGCCGCCGCTACTGGAGGCGCGGGCGGAGATGCGCCGAGCCACAGCGTGCCGATCCACACCAGTACTGCGGCGGCGGTCAACGCCGGGCCGGCGCCGGCGGCGATCATGACCGCGCCGGCGGCCAGCGCGATCGCCGCCCCGGCGATGGGAAAGTGCCCCGGCTTCATGCGCGCGTGGTATCGGGCCTGCGCCCGCGGGGCCAGTCGATTTCGCCGCTGGCGGAAGCTTGCTGCGTTGGTGACCCCTACGGGAATCGAACCCGTGTTTTCGCCGTGAGAGGGCGACGTCCTGGACCGCTAGACGAAGGGGCCAATCGCAACTGCTTCGTGCATTCGGATGGTGACCCCTACGGGATTCGAACCCGTATTTCAGCCGTGAAAGGGCCGCGTCCTAACCCTTAGACGAAGGGGCCGCGCCGAAGGCGAGGCGCGCACTTAGAAAGGGGGGCCGGCCCGGTCAAGCCCGCTGGCGGCGATCAATCCGCCCACGCGGCATCGGTCAGGTGAAGCTCGGCTTGGGGGCGCGGGCCCCAGTCGTCGAGCTGGACGCGCCCCGCCAGCCACAGCTTGCGCCCGCGTGCGCGGTGAAGCAGCTGCTGAGCCATCTCGCCCTCGGCCGCGCGGAAGGCGATCGCCTTGAACGAACCGCCATCGGCACCGGCCGCGATCAGGCGCAAGTGTCCGTTGCCGACGATCTCGGCCTTGACCAGATGGACCGGCCCGACCGCGACCACCGGGCCCGGCCAGCCCATCCCGAACGGTCCCGCGCGCTCGAGCGTTTCGCACAAGTCGGGGGTCAGGCCGCGCGGCGCCAGCGACAAGTCGAGCATCAGCCCACGTTCGGTCCCGGCGCGCGCGACCGCTTCTGCCAGGCGCTGCTCGAGCCAATCGGACAGCGCCTCCACCCGGTCCGCGGCGACCGTCAGCCCCGCCGCCATCGCGTGGCCGCCGCCGGCGACGAGCAGGCCCGCATCCTTGGCCGCGATGATCGCCGCGCCAAGGTCGATCCCGGGGATCGAGCGGCCCGAACCCTTGCCGGTCAGGCCATCGTCGTCGAGCGCGATGACCAGCGTCGGTTTGCCGGTCTTGTCCTTGATCCGCCCGGCGACGATCCCGATCACCCCGGGGTGCCAGCCGCGCCCGGCGAGCACCACCACCGCGCGGTTGTGCTGGGCGGGCAGCAGCGCTTCGGCGGCTTCCTGCACCGCGGCTTCGATCGCGCGGCGTTCTTCGTTGAGCTGCGACAGCCGGGCCGCCAGTTCGCGCGCCTCGTCCGGATCCTCGCTGGTGAGCAGCCGCACGCCGAGCGTCGCCTCGCCCACGCGGCCCCCGGCATTGATGCGCGGGCCCAGCGCGAAGCCGAGATCGCTGCAGCGTGGTGCGCGGCCTAGCCGGCTGACGTCGATCAGCGCCGCCAGGCCCAGGTTTTCGCGCCGCGCCATCACCTTGAGGCCCTGCGCCACGAACGCGCGGTTTAGCCCGCGGATCGGCGCCACGTCGGCAACGGTGCCCAGCGCCACCAGGTCGAGCAAAGCAAACAGGTCGGGCTCGGCCCGCGTCTCGAAGAAGCCGCGCGCGCGCAAGGTTCGGACCACGGCCACCGCCAGCAGGAACGCGACCCCGACGGCCGCCAGGTGGCCGTGCGCCGCAGCTTCGTCGCACTCGTCGAGGCGGTTGGGATTGACCAGCGCAAAAGTGCGCGGGAGCTCGGCGGCGCACTTGTGGTGATCGACCACGATCACGTCGATGCCGGCCTGATGCGCCATCGCCAGCGCCTCGTACGCCATCGCCCCGCAATCGACCGTCACCACCAGGCTCGAGCCCTTGCGGCCGAGCTCGACCAGCGCCTCGCCGCTCGGGCCGTAGCCTTCGAGCAGGCGGTCGGGGATGTAGGCCTGCGCCTGGTGTCCGAGCATCCTGAACAGACGGATCAGCAGCGCCGCGCTGGTCGCCCCGTCGACATCGTAGTCGCCGAACACGGTCACCGTCTCGCGGGCCAGCACGGCTTCGGCGACACGCTCGGCAGCGATTTCCATATCATTGAACAGCGTGGGATCGGGCAAGAAGCTGCGAAGCGACGGCGAGAGGTGGAGCGCCACCTCTTCGCGCGCCACGCCCCGCGCCATCAGGAGCTGCGTGACCAGATCGTCCTCGAGCCCGGCGATCCCTTCGGCCAGCGCGAGAATTCCGCCGCGCCAATGCCAGGTCTTGCCCGACAGCGATCGTTCGACGCCGAATACCGCTTGGCGGGTGTCCATCGGCGGCTCCTATACTAGGCCTGCCGGACTGTTAAGCGTGCTGACGTGAGACAGTCGCGCGGCCGGTCGTTAATCGCGGGATGATTGGGCCAGCGAACGCGACCGTTTCGGACGCAACGATGCTTGTCGGACTCGACCTCGGCGACCTTTCGCGCCACTAGATGCAAATGAGACTAGGGGGCGGGGCGATCTCCAGCAAGCAGGACAATCATGCTGGAACGCGTATGACGGCTGCTTCTTTGCTGTTCATTCCCGGCACCAGGCCGGATGGACAGGCCGTCCGCGCGCTCGCTCGCCGCGACCTGGGATTTTCGGTCAGCTTCGATCCGATGCGCGACGGGGCCGCGCTGGCCGAGCGCGGACCGGACCATTGGCTCGAGCTGCTCGCCGGGGGAATGACATTCGACCTCGCCGGCCTCGCACCGGGCGCCGCGGCCGAAACTCCGCCGGCGCGTCACGCCTACGGCTTGGCCGAAGACGTGGCGCAGAGCGGGCTCGAGGCGCTGACTTTGCGGCCCGGTGCGCACCTCGCTGGCGGGTTGCGGATGATGCCGGTGGTGCGCAGCCTGGCGTGGCTGACCGCGCTTCTGACCGACCTTCCCGGCGTCCAGGCCGTTGTGTGGCACCCGGCGCGGTGCTGGAGTGCACCGGAATCGTTCAGCGCCTCGGTGCTGCGCTGGGTCGAAGGCGGCGTTTTTCCCGGCTTCAGCCTCGCCGCGCTGTCGGAAACGCCGGACCGCGCGCTTCTGAGCGAAGGCCTGGCGCTGTTCACCGGGCAGGAACTGCGGCTTGAACCGGGTCTGGCGGAAGACCGCGCCGAGGGGGCCAAGATTGCGCTGCGCCTGCTCCACTGGCTGGCGCAGAATGGGACCCTGACGGCGGCCCAGACGGTGCCCGGTCCCGACGGCGAACTTCTCAGGCTGGAGCCATCGGCCGACCGCCGGTTGGTGCAAGTGTCGAAAGATTCGCGGACCGGCGGGGCATAATTGGTGGAAAACAACGCGCTGAACAGCGCACTGCGCCGAGCCCGTCTGCCGTTTCGGTCGGTCAACCAGCGCGACAAGCCCGGATTTCAGGCCGGCATGCAGCGACATCACCTGCTGCCTTGCCAACTGGCTTCGCAGCGGTGCTTCGGCCCGCTGTTCGAAGCCGTCGACCGCGATCGGCTGGGGTTCGACGATTTCCGCCAAAATGGCCTGCTATTGCCCGCATCGGGCGAGAGCGCGGTGCAACTGCAGCTCCCGCTCCATCGGGGTCCGCACGGCAGCTACAACGCGATGGTCGCCGAGCGGGTTGGCCAGATCGAATGTGACTGGGGCCGGCTGCGGATCCGCGCGCCGGAAGTCGCCGCCGCCGACGCGCTGATGCGGCTCGAGCTGCTTCAGGGGGCGCTGCGCCGGCGCCTGCTCGCCGCGGATCGCCGCCGCGTGCGCCTCAATCGGAGCGATCCACTGGGCACCGGGCTTGATTTCGCCGAGCTCGATGCGATGGCCGACGCATTATGGGCCGGAACAGCGAGCAGCCGGGAATGAGCGGGCAAATCGTCGCCGTCTCCAGCGATGGCCTGCATCGCTTCGCCAAACCGCTGCGTCCGGCGATCACTCTGCTGGCGGGCCTTGGCGTCGAGGGCGATGCCCATTGCGGCACCACGGTCCAGCACCTGTCACGCCGGCGCAAGGCGCCCGAGGCGGTCAATGCCCGCCAGGTTCACCTGCTGCAAGCCGAACTGATCGACGCGCTGGCCGCCGCCGGATTCGCGGTGACGCCGGGCGCGATGGGCGAGAACGTCACCACTCGCGGGATCGACTTGCTCGCGCTGCCGCGCGGCGCCCGCCTGCGTCTGGGATCCAAGGCCGAAGTCGAAGTCACCGGCCTGCGCAACCCGTGCGCCCAGATCGACGCAGCGTTCGGCCCCGGGGCGATGGCGGCAACGCTCGACCGGGCGCCCGACGGCTCGCTGGTGCGCAAGGCCGGTGTCATGGCGATCGTCGTGCGCGGCGGCGATGTGCGGCCCGGCGATCCCGTGGCGATAACGCACGTCCCGGCAGAGCGCGTTCCGCTCGAACCGGTCTGATCAGGTAGGCGAGACGACGACCGCGCCGTTGGCCGCGGAGAGTATCGCGCGCACGCTGGCGGTGGCGATGTCCTCGTCGATGCCGACCCCCCAGATCACGCGCCCGTCAGGCATTGCGCATTCGAGATAGGCCGCCGCGCGCGCTTCCGAACCCTGGCCCAGCGCGTGCTCGGAATAGTCGAGCACTTCGAAGTCCAGCCCGAAGGTCTGGCGCAAGGTGGTGACGACCGAAGACACCAGGCCCTTGCCGCGCCCGCTGACGGTGGTCGCACGGCCGCTGACGGTGATCGTGCCCGCGAACAGCCGCGCGCCGTCGGCGGCGCGGGTTTCCTCGAAATCGATCAGCTCGAAAGTCGCGTCGGCGGCGTCGACGTAATAGGCCTGCTGGAAAGTTTGCCAGATGTCGTTTGCATCGAGCTCGCGGCCCAGCTCATCGGCCAGGCGCTGGACATGGCGCGAGAAGTCCGACTGCAGCCGCTTGGGCAACTTGAGGCCGTGGGCTTGCTGCAAGACCCACGCGAAACCGCCTTTGCCCGATTGCGAATTGACCCGGATCACGGCCTCGTAGGTGCGCCCGAGATCGGCCGGATCGATCGGCAGGTACGGCACCCGCCACAGCTCGTCATTGCGCATTTCCTGCACTTCGAAGCCCTTCTTGATCGCGTCCTGATGGCTGCCCGAAAAGGCCGTGAACACCAGCTCCCCGCCGTACGGATGGCGCGGGTGGACGGGCAGTTGGTTGCAGTATTCGACGGTCTCGATCACGCCGTCGATGTCTGAGAAATCGAGCCCAGGATCAAGCCCTTGGGTGTACATGTTGAGGGCAATTGTCACCAGACAGCAATTCCCCGTACGCTCTCCGTTGCCGAACAGGCAGCCCTCGATCCGGTCGGCGCCCGCCATCAGCCCGAGCTCCGCGGCGGCGACCCCGGTGCCGCGGTCGTTGTGCGTGTGCAGGCTGATGCAGGCGGCCGCGCGATTGGGCAGGTTGCGGCCAAAATACTCGATCTGGTCGGCGTAGATATTGGGGGTGGCCGCCTCGACCGTCGCGGGGAGGTTGAGAATCAGCGGACGCTCGGCGGTCGGCAGCAGCACGTCCATCACCGCCTCGCACACCTCGAGGCTGAAATCGAGCTCGGCGGTGGAGACAGTCTCCGGCGAGTATTCGAAGTGCCAGTCGGTTTCCGGCCGCGCGGCGGCCTCGTCGCGCAGCAGCTTGGCGGCGTGGACCGCGATCTCCTTCACCTCGTCGCGGGTCATCCGGAAGACGATCTCGCGCCAGGCCGGGCTGACTGCGTTGTAGACGTGGACGATCGCGCGCTTCGCCCCGGCCAGGCTTTCGAACGAGCGCTTGATCAGATCGTCGCGCGCCTGGGTAAGCACTTGCACCAGCACATCGTCGGGAACGCGGCCCGACTGGACCAGCCCGGAAATGAAGTCGAATTCGGTCTGCCCGGCGGCGGGGAAGCCGACCTCGATTTCCTTGATCCCGATCCCGAGCAGCAAGTCGAAGAAGCGGTTCTTCTTCACCGAATCCATCGGGTCGACGATCGCCTGGTTGCCGTCGCGTAAGTCGGTCGACAGCCACCGCGGGGGCCTGGTGATCGTCTGGCTGGGCCAGATCCGGTCGGGCAGGTCGATCGGCGGGAAGGGGCGGTACTTCCGGCCCGGATCGCTGAGCATTGTCATGCAGTAAGCCTTATCGCGTGCTCGCCGCGCGGGCTAGGGCGCGGCGCAGATTCGACGGGGAGGTAGTTCAGCCCTTAAGCGGAGGCCCCTCGTAGCCCGCAGGGCAGCAACGCGCCTAAGGGCGCGTAAGTCGAAGCAGCGAAGTTAGCTCGCGGTGCGTCATCGCAACGGAGATGCCGCCTCGAAACCGACAATGCAAGGCTTAGGCGCAATCGGCCTTGACGATTGTCTTGCCGTCCTTGCCGCCCAGCTCGATATTCAGGCGTCCGGCGCGCAAGTCGGCCGTGACCGGCTCGCCCGGCTTGATGAAGCGAATTCCGCCGGGGGGAGCGATCGCTTCGATCTGCTCACGCGCGGCGGCGTCCAGTTCATTGCCCTGGAACGCGGCCGCGCGGTCCGCGCCGCATTGCTCTGGGAAAATCCCGTAGCAATTGCTGCCGGAGGGCCGCGAAACCGGATTCATGTGCGGGCATCCGGCGACCATCAAGGTGGTACCGCGATCGGGGTGGACCGCGAACGGGCCCATCGCGGGGAACGGGTTTCCCGTGGTCGGGGTGCTCTCCTGCGCCCGCGGGACGGGGGTGGCCGGGCCCGCCGGGTCCCGCGGCGCTGCCTGGCATGCGGACAGCGTCAGGAGGACTGCGGCGAGCGCGCGCCCGGTCACTGCTTCTCGAACGCCGTTGAAATCTGCAGTTCCACGTTGTCGCCAATCATCGGCACGAAGCCGCTGACACCCCAGTCGGAGCGCTTGAGGGTGGTGGTGCCGCGGAACCCCACGGTCAGCTTGTTGCCCATCATCGAGTTGCCCGCGCCGACGAACGCGGCATCGATCGTCACCGGCTTGGTGACGCCGTTGAGTGTCAGGTTGCCGGTGATCTTGGCGGTGTTGTTCGCGCCGGGCACAACGCGGGTCGAGACGAAGTGCGCCGGCGCCTGCTTGGATCCGAAGAAGTCGGCCTTCTTGCCGTCCACACCGTCGCGCAGCAAGTGATCGTGCAGGCCCTGGCTGGCGAGCACCGGATGGATCGGGATGGTTGCATCGACCTTGGCCGCGGCCGGGTTCTTCGGGTCGATGGTCAAAGTCCCGTCGATGTCGCCGAAGATGCCGAAGTAATCGCTGAAGCCGAAGTGATTGATGCGGAAGGTCATCAGCGAGTGGTTCTTGTCGGTCTTGTAGGTGCCGGCAACGACGCGGCTCGGGTCCATCTGGCCGGGCAGCTTGGGCGGGCCGCCCTGCGCTTGCAGCGTACCGATCGAAAGCGCGGCAAGCGCGGCAGCCCCGAGAAGTGGCAAGGTCCAGTTACGCATGAGAGTCTCCCGTGAAGATGCTTGGCGCGCAATCTGGCGCGGCGGATGCACAAAGTCCATGGTCAACGCGGCCTTGCCGGCGACTTAACGCCAGGCTTAGTTCTTGGCCTTGTCGACCAGCTTGTTGGCTCCGATCCACGGCATCATCGCGCGGAGCTGTGCGCCGGTCTGCTCGATCGGGTGCTCGGCCTGGCGCTTGCGCGCGGCCTTCATTTCCGGGTTGCCGACCGCGTTATCGAGCATGAAGCGCTGGACGAAACGGCCCGACTGGATGTCCTCCAGCACGCGCTTCATCTCGGCCTTGGTCTCGTCGGTGATGATCCGCGGGCCGGTGTGATAGTCGCCGTATTCGGCGGTATTGCTGATCGAATAGCGCATGTTGGCGATGCCGCCTTCATACAGCAGGTCGACGATCAGCTTGGTTTCATGAAGGCACTCGAAATATGCCATCTCGGGCGCGTAGCCGGCATCGACCAGCGTCTCGAACCCGGCCATGATCAGGTGAGTGATGCCGCCGCACAGCACCGCCTGCTCGCCGAACAAGTCGGTTTCGCATTCCTCGCGGAAATTGGTCTCGATGATCCCCGAGCGCCCGCCGCCGACGCCGCTGGCATAGGCCAACGCGATGTCGTGGGCGTTGCCGCTGGTATCCTGGTGGATAGCGATCAGGCACGGCACGCCGCCGCCCTTCTGGTATTCGCTGCGCACCGTGTGGCCGGGGCCCTTGGGCGCGATCATGATCACGTCGATGTCGCCGCGCGGCTCGATCAGCCCGAAATGGACATTAAGCCCGTGCGCGAAGGCGAGCGCGGCGCCCGGCTTCATGTTGGCCTTGAGATCGGCGTTCCAGATCGACGCCTGCGTCTCGTCGGGCGCGAGCACCATCACCACGTCGGCCCACTTGGCCGCGTCGGCGTTGGACATGACCTTGAAGCCGGCGGCTTCGGCCTTCTTCGCGCTGGCGGAGCCAGGACGCAGCGCGATCGCCACATCCTTGACGCCCGAATCGCGCAAATTCTGCGCGTGGGCGTGGCCTTGACTGCCGTATCCGAGTACCGCGATCTTCTTGTCGGTGATCAGATTGAGGTCGGCGTCGGCGTCGTAATAGACTTTCATTTCCCGTCCTTCGTTGCAGAATTCGTCATGCTGAACTTGTTTCAGCATCCATTCCGCCGCGCACGCTGCGCTACCGGATAGATGGACCCTGAAACAAGTTCAGGGTGACGAGAAAAATCTATCAGGGGGCTAAACCCCTTCGGCCCCGCGCATCATTCCCACGATGCCGGTGCGGCCCACCTCGACCAGCCCCAGTTCGCGCATCAGGCTGATGAACCTGTCGATGGTAGTGGACTGCTCGGTCAGCTCGAAAATGAAGCTCTCGGGCGTGGTGTCGATCACCTGGGCGCGGAACTCTTCGGCCAGGCGCTGGGCTTCGGCGCGGTTTTCGCCGGTGCCCGCGACCTTGATCAGCGCCAGCTCGCGCTCGACGTGCGGACCGGATTCGGTGAGATCGACCACCTTGTGCACGGGCACCAGCCGATCGAGCTGGGCCATGATCTGGTCGATCACCGGCGGCGGGCCCTTGGTGACGATGGTGATCCGGCTGAGCGCGTGATCCTCGCTGATGTCGGCCACCGTCAGGCTGTCGATGTTATAGCCGCGCGCGGTGAACAGCCCGGCGATCTTGGCCAGGATCCCCGCTTCGTTGTCGACCGTGATGGTGAGCACGTGGCGCTCGGTCAGGGTGTGCTGGATCTTCATCAGACGAGCGCCTTCGCTTCGTCGTCCATCGTGCCCTCGACCTGATCGCCGTAGAGCAGCATTTCGGTGTGCGCCGCGCCGCTCGGGATCATCGGATAACAGTTGGCGTCCTGCGACACCCGGCAATCGACCATCACCGGCCCGTCGTGCGCCATCATCGCGCGGATGCCGTCGTCGAGGTCGGCCTCTTGAGAGATGCGGATGCCCTTCCAGCCATAGGCTTCAGCGAGGTTCACAAAGTCCGGCAAGCTGTCCGAGTAACTGTTTGAATAACGGCTCTCATAAGTCAGCTCCTGCCACTGGCGGACCATCCCCATGTATTCGTTGTTGAGGATGAATACCTTGATCGGCAGGCGGAACTGGCTGGCGGTGCCCATCTCCTGGATGTTCATCTGGATCGAGGCTTCGCCGGCGATGTCGATCACCAGCTTGCCGGGATTGCCGAGCTGCGCGCCGATCGCCGCGGGCATGCCATAGCCCATCGTGCCCAGGCCCCCGCTGGTCAGCCAGCGGTTAGGCGCGAAGAAGCCGAAATACTGCGCCGCCCACATCTGGTGCTGGCCGACTTCGGTGGTGATGATCGGATCGAGCTCGCGGGTCAGCGCGAACAACCGCTCGACCGCCAGCTGGGGCATGATCGTATCGGTCCGGCGCGGGTAGGCGAGGCTGTCGCGCGCCTTCCATCCGGCGATCCGCGCGTTCCACTCACTCAGGTCGGCGGGCTTGCGCTCGCCCCACGCCGCGATCAACTGCTCGAGCACGGTGGCGCAATCGCCGACGATCGGCAAATCGACCGCGACCACCTTGTTGATGCTGGCGCGGTCGATATCGATGTGGATCTTGACCGAATCGGGCGAAAACGCGTCGAGCCGGCCCGTCACGCGGTCGTCGAACCGCGCGCCGATGTTCACCATCACGTCGCACTGGTTCATCGCCAAGTTGGCTTCGTAGGTGCCGTGCATGCCCAACATCCCGAGCCAGGCAGGATGATCGGCTCGAAATGCGCCCAGGCCCATCAGCGTCGAGGTAACGGGCGCGCCAGTGAGGCTCTGGAACTGGCGCAGCAGTTCGCTCGCGCGGGGGCCGGAGTTTATCACTCCGCCGCCAGTGTAGAACAGCGGGCGGGTCGCACGCGCGATCAATTCGATTGCCTGGGCGATCTCGTCCGCCGAGGCGACGGTGCGCGGGGCGTAGCGTTTCGGCCGCTGGGCCGGCCCGTCGCTCATCGGCGCGGTCGCGACCTGGACGTTCTTGGGGATGTCGACCACGACCGGGCCGGGCCGCCCAGTGGTAGCGATCTCGAACGCTTCCTCGATCGTCCGGGCCAGTTCCGCCGGGTCCTTCACCAGATAGTTATGCTTGGTGCAGTGGCGGGTCAGCCCGATGGTGTCGGCTTCCTGGAACGCGTCGGTCCCGATCAGGTTGGTGGCGACCTGGCCGGTGATGACCACCAGCGGGATCGAATCCATGAATGCGTCGGCGATGCCGGTGATGGCATTGGTCGCGCCCGGGCCGGACGTGACTAGCACCACGCCGGGCTTGCCGGTGGAGCGGGCATAGCCCTCGGCCGCGTGCGCCGCGCCCGCCTCATGGCGCACCAGGATGTGGCGCAGGCGCTGGTCAGAGAACAGCTCGTCGTAAATCGGCAGCACCGCACCGCCGGGATAGCCGAACACGAATTCGACCCCCTGGCGGACCAGGCTTTCGATCAATATCGCAGCGCCGCTGCGTTCTTCGGTCACGTTCTGCGTCTCCTGAAAAAACGGACCCGGCGCGATTGTCTCGCACCGGGCCGTTCTCTCTTCCAAAACCTCCGGGCCCTGCAACAAGCCTCGGTTCGGGGCTGCTAGGGGACATTAAATGTCATGTCAACCCTAAATATCGGAATAAAGTTTCAAATTGAGTCTCTAGCACAACATTTTCGTGCGCCCGCGGCCACGCTTGGGGGGTTTGGCGCCGGAACCAGGTGTACTGGCGTTTGGCATAGTTGCGCGTCGCTTGCTGGCCGCGGGCCAGCGCGTCGGCCGCTGACCACTCGCCGCGCACCATGGCGGTCACTTCGGTCACCCCGATCGCGCGCATGACCGGGCTCGCCGGCGGCAGCTCGCGCGCCTGCAGCGCCTCGACTTCGGCCGCCGCGCCGTGTTCGAGCATCCGTGCGAATCGCGCGTCGCAGCGGGCGTAAAGCGCTTCCCGAGCGGGAAGCAGCACCAGCGTGAACAGGTCGATGGTGCCGGCCATGCCGCCGGCGCGGACGGCCTGCCAATGCGTCAGCGATTGGCCGGTTGAGCGGACGACCTCGAGCGCGCGGGCCACGCGGGTCGCATCTGTCGGGCTCAGCTTGGCGGCACGCTCCGGATCCTCGCTCCGCAAGGCCGCATAGGCCTCGGCGACGGGCAGCGCGCGTACCGCCTCGCGCACCGCGGGATCGATCGGCGGGACCGGCGCGATCCCGTCGAGCAGGGTGCGCAGGTAAAGCCCGGTGCCGCCGACCAGGATCGGCACCGCGCCGGCAAGGTGCGCAACTTCGATCTCGCGCTTCGCTGCTGCCGCCCACTGCGCTGCGGAGCAAGTCTCGGCCCCGTCCCACGTGCCGAACAGGCGGTGTTCGATGCCGCGCATCTCGGCCTCGCTCGGGCGGGCGCTCAGGACCTGCAGGTCGCGATAGACTTGCGCGCTGTCGGCGTTGATCACCAACGCGCGCCTTCCGTCCTTGGCGCCCCGGCGCTCGATCTCAAGC
>JBDSDC010000022.1:0-3674 GCA_039920725.1 Croceibacterium sp.
CGGAGAGCCGCTCGCGCTACGCGAGTGGCCCGGCGCGCAGTGCGGCCGCGATTTCTGCGTGCTGGGCGTGCCGCGCAGCGGCAAGACCTGGCAGCTGCTGATGAGCCGCAGCCGCGCCCCGGTTGAGGAACGCGCGCTGGCCGCGGCGTGCGAGCGCGCCGATATCGTGGTGGCGGACCGGTGGTTGCCGCGCAGTTGCCATCCGCGCTGGTTACTGGCCGACGAGCGGGCGCTGGCCGAGACCGGCGGCCAGGCGATCGTGCTCGATGGCCGGCGCGTGACCACGGTGGCGGGCAGCCAGGGCGCGCAAGGCTGGTGGCGCCCGCCCTCGACCATCGCAGCGCAAACCGGCGCTCGGCGTTAGACCCTAGTGGTAACGGCGCAGCAGGCCCGCGAGCTTGCCCTGGACTTCCACTTCGCTCGCGAGAAAGTACTGCGGATCGTATGCCGCATTGGCCGGATCGAGCCGGATCCGGCCGTTCTCGCGGTGCAGGTACTTGAGCGTCGCTTCCTCCCCGCGGACCAGCGCGACGACGATTTCACCGTCGCGCGCGGTGTTGGTGCGGCGAATGAGCGCATAGTCGCCGTCGAGAATACCCGCCTCGACCATCGAATCGCCCGACACCTCGAGCGCGTAATGCTCGCCCGCGCCGAGCAGGGCGGCCGGAACCGGCAGCATGGTGGCGGTTTCCATCGCCTCGATCGGAAGGCCGGCGGCGATCCGCCCATGAAGCGGGATCTCGATCACGTCGTTGGCCGGCGCGCGGGCCAGCGGGGGGGCGGCGCGCGGCGCGGTGGGCATGCGCACGACGTTGTCGGGCAGTGGCGGCATCTTTCTGTCCGCCACCACATCCTCAGGCTCGCGCAGGACCTCCAGCGCGCGCGCCCGATTGGGCAGGCGGCGGATGAAGCCGCGCTCCTCGAGGGCCGAAATCAGCCGGTGGACCCCCGATTTGCTCTTGAGCTCGAGCGCTTCCTTCATTTCTTCGAACGAAGGCGAAATGCCCGTTTCCTCCAGCTTGCGCTGGATGTAGCGAAGGAGTTCATGCTGCTTGGCGGTCAACATCCGGGATCGACTCCGCAAACTGTTCCACTTCGGGAACGAACACGGAACAATTAAGCAACTCCGTTCCCTCCGTCAAGCGATACCGCCATTTGGCAGCCAATAGAACGATGCCGTGTCGCCCGGCGCGGCCGCCGGACTGCCGGTGGCCCGGTCGATCAACGCGTTAGCCACGGCCAGCGTGGCCAGCGCGCTGCTGTCCTGCTGGCCCAAGGGCACTAGGCTCCCGCCCGGATCTAGCTGCGCGCGGACGAATTCGCGGCGATTTCCTGTCGCCGGCAGCGCCCCGGCGAGCGGAGCGGTCAGCGCGGCCGACAAGGCCGATTCGCGGCTTGCGCCCGCAAGCCGGCGCAACAGCGGCAGGACGAACAGAAACGCGGTGACGTAGCTCGATACCGGATTGCCGGGCAGGCCGAGGATCCATTGCTCGCCGCGCCGCGCGACCAGCAGCGGCTTGCCTGGCTTGATCGCCACTCGCCAGAAATCGATCGTCGCGCTCCATGTTTCGAGCGCGGGCCGCACCAGGTCGTGATCGCCGACCGAAACGCCGCCGCTGGTGACCAGCACGTCGGCCTCGCGCGCCTGGCCGAGCGCGCTTGCCAGCGCGGCGGGCTCGTCCGCCACCGGCCCGATGCGGGTGACCGAGGCGGCGAGCGGCGCGCACATGGCCGCCAGCATCGCGCCGTTGCTGGCGGGTATCTGGTGCGCCAGGCACATGGCCGGATCGGACGCCAGCTCGTCGCCGCTGTCGAGGATCGCCACGCGTGGGAGCCGCCCGACGGTCAGCACGCCGTGCCCGGCCGAGATCGCCGCGGCCAATTGGCCCGCGCCGATGCGAATGCCCGCGGGGAGCACCACATCGCCGGCGCGGAAATCGAACCCGGTGCGGCGAATGTGCGCGGGCGAGGGCGCGCCTGCACCGTTGAGCGACAGGGAGGCCCCCGCGCGGGAGGCATTTTCCTGCACCAGCACCAACGCGGTGCCGGGCGGCATCAGCGCGCCGGTCGACAGGCGCACGGCCTCGCCCGGCGCGGGCTCATGGGGGTAGGGATGCCCGGCGGCGCTGTCACCGACCACGGTCCACGGCCCGCGCTCATCGCCTGCGCGTATGGCATATCCGTCCATCGCCGAAAGGTCGGCTGCAGGCTGCGTGCGCCGTGCGTGGAGGTCGCCCGCCAAATAGCGCCCCACCGCCTGCTCCGCAGGAACTTCCTCCGCGCCGAGCGGCTCGGCCGCGTCCAGCAGCCGCGCCCACGCTTCGGACAGCGGCAGCGGTGGAGGCAGGCTCATGCGCCCTCGTGGTCCGGCGCGCGCCAGCCCCCGCTTTTACCGCCGGTTTTCTCGAGCAGCCGAATCTGTTCGATGACCATGCCCTTGTCGAGCGCCTTGGCCATGTCATAGATTGTCAGGAGTGCCAGAGAAGTTGCTGTCAAAGCTTCCATTTCCACGCCGGTTCGGCCGGTCAGCGAGGCGCTTGCGGTCGCGCGGATGGCGCCCGCCTCGAACGCGAACTCGACGGTCACCGCGTCGAGCGCGAGCGGATGGCACAGCGGGATCAGGTCTCCCGTGCGCTTGGCGGCCATGATCCCGGCGATGCGGGCGGCGGCGAGCACGTCGCCCTTGGGGCCGCTGCCATTGCGGACAGCGGTGAGCGCCTCGGGCGACATGCGGATGCGCCCGGTGGCGGTGGCGCTGCGGCGAGTCTCCGCCTTGCCGCCGACATCGACCATCCGCGCGGCGCCTTTGTCGTCGAGATGGGTTAGTCTGCTCACGGTGCCGTTGCGGACCTCTGGCGGGTGTTGCTCCAGATAACCTGGCCCACTCCCAGCAAAACTAGGATGGTTCCATAGACCGCCCATTGCCGCTCGTTGGCCATGAAGCTGTCGAGGAATGCGATGTTGAGCCCCTGGAGGATCCAGACCCCGCCCATGCACACCATCAGCACGCCGAGCAGGGTGCTGACCACCCGCATCACGACATTGAAGAGGTTATCCATTGTTCGTCTCCCCGCGACCCGGTTGAACTTTTTCCTGAAGAAGGGCCCGCGTTGCCGCTTCGACATCGGCCTGCCGCATCAGGCTTTCACCGACGAGGAAGCACCGCACGCCGGCCGAAGCAAGCCGCACGCAGTCGGCATGGCGCTCGATGCCGCTTTCGGCGACCAGCAGCGTGCCTTCGGGCGCCAGCGGGGCGAGCCGTTCGGTGACGGCGAGGTCGGTGCGGAAGGTGCGCAAGTCGCGGTTGTTGACCCCGATCAGGCGAGAGCGCAGCCGTGCGGCGCGCTCCATCTCGGCCTCGTCGTGGACTTCGACCAGCACGTCCATCCCGCGTTCGAGCGCGGCGGCTTCGATTTCGGCCATCGCGGCGTCTCCCAGCGCGGCGACGATGATCAGGATCGCATCGGCGCCGATCGCGCGGGCCTCGGCGACCTGCCACGGATCGATCATGAAGTCCTTGCGCAGAACCGGTAAGTCGCACGCGGCGCGGGCGTCCATCAGGAAATCCTCATGCCCCTGAAAATAGGGTTCGTCGGTCAGGACCGAGAGGCACGCGGCGCCCCCCTGCTGGTAAGCTATCGCGTGTTCGGCAGGTCGGAAATCGGGCCGGATCA
>JBDSDC010000023.1:0-19986 GCA_039920725.1 Croceibacterium sp.
TAGCTTTGCCTGTTCGGGCGCGACTGTGAAGCGTACGGGCAGCAGGAGGGGGCGTACGTGGCTGAGGATTCTCAAGAAGCGCAGCGCCGAGGTGTCAGGGCCTTTCTTGGCCGCCTCGGCCCAGGGCTGATTACGGGCGCGGCCGACGACGACCCCAGCGGCATCGGCACGCACAGCCAGATCGGCGCTGAATTCGGCTACGGCTTGTCATGGACTTTCGTCCTCAGCTTCCCGCTGATGGTCGCGATCCAGCAGATTGCCGCGGAAATCGGCCGCGTCACGGGCGCGGGGATCGCCCGCAACTTGCGCCGTCATTATCCGCGGCCCGTGTTGTGGACGATGGTCTCGCTGCTGCTGATCGCCAACGTGATCAATCTCGGCGCGGACCTCAGCGCGATGGGCGATGTCCTGGCCTTGCTCGTGGGCGGCAGCGGCGCGGTCTACACGCTCTTGTTCGGCTTGGTGTGCATCGTCCTCGAAGTGGCCCTGAGCTACCCGCGGTATTCGGCGATCCTCAAGTGGACGAGCCTGTCGCTGCTCAGTTACGTGGCCGTGGTGCTGGTGGCGCATGTCCCGTGGGGCCGCGCGCTGCGTTCGCTGGTGGTGCCCGAAGTTCAGCTCAATGCCGCCTATGCGACCGCGTTCGTCGCAATCCTGGGGACCACGATCAGTCCTTACCTGTTCTTCTGGCAGGCCGGCCAGGAGATTGAGGAGCAGCACCGCTACCACGCCAAGCCGCTGTGCCTGACCCCAGCCACTGCCGATGCCGCTCCCGAGCTCAAACGCATCCGCATCGACACGCTGACCGGCATGGCGGTCAGCACACTCGTTTCGCTGGCGATCGTGTTTGCGACCGCGGCCACGCTCAATGCCGCGGGGGTCCACGACATCCAGACGTCCTCGCAGGCCGCTGAGGCGCTGCGGCCGGTTGCAGGGCGGTTTGCCTTCGCGATGTTCGCGCTCGGCATCGTCGGGACCGGGATGCTCGCGGTCCCGGTGCTGGCGGGCTCGGCGGCCTATGCAGTGACCGAGATGGCCGGCATTGCCGGCAGCCTCGACGCCAAGCCGCTGTCGGCCCGGCTGTTCTACGCGACGATCGCGGCGACCACGCTGGGCGGAGCGGCGCTATCGCTGGTCGGTATCGATCCCGCCAAGGCGCTCTATTGGACGGCGGTGATCAACGGCGTGCTGGCGGGGCCGCTGATGGTGGTGATGATGCTGATCGTGCGCAACCCGCGCGCGATGGGCCGGCTGACGGTGTCCCCCGCGCAGCAGGCCTTCGGGTGGGCCGCGACGGCCGTGATGATCCTGGCATCGTTGTTGTTTCTCGGCTTCACGGTCTTCGCCGCCGCCGGCTAAGCTTGCGCCCGCGGCAGCCGCTCTTTACAGCGCCGCCGTCTCCCTAGCGCAAAGCGAACCGCTTGATCCTCTCCCCCTTCGAATGGACCATCGCCAAGCGCTATATGCTGCCCGGGCGCGGCGAGGCGGTCATCGCGCTGGTGGCGTCGATCTCGATCGGCGTGGTCATGCTCAGCGTGGCCATGCTGGTGGTGGTGATGAGCGTCATGAACGGCTTTCGCGCCGAGCTGCTCGACAAGATCGTTGGGCTTAACGGGCACGCGATCATCCAGGCTTACGGCAACCGGCTCGATAACTGGCAGCAAGTGCTCGAGCAAACCCGCCGCACGCCCGGGGTAGTGCGCGCCTCGCCGCTGATCGAGCAGCCCCTGCTGGTGACCTTCAACGGCCGCGTCGAAGCAGTGCTGGTGCGCGGCAATACCGACCAGGACATCGCCCGGCTGGGGCCGAACCTCGTTGCCGGCACCCTTGATACGCTCAAGCCCGACGGCGAGATGGTCGCGATCGGTTCACGCCTGGCGCAGAATCTCGGGGCGCAAATCGGCGACGTGATCACGATCATCAATCCGCAAGGCCGCTCGACCCCGTTCGGAACCGTCCCGCGCCAGGTCGGCTACACCATCGGGGCGATCTTCGAGGTGGGGGTCTACGATTACGACAAGAGTTTCGTGGTCATGCCGCTCGCCACCGCGCAGACTCTGCTGCTGACAGGCGACACGATCGGGATGATTGAGGTCAAGACCGTCGACGCCGACAAGGTCAATCAGATCATGGCCCCGCTGGCCAAGAAGCTTCTCGGCCAGGCGGTGGTAAACGATTGGAAGAGCATCAATTCGCAACTGTTCGAGGCGCTGCAGGTGGAGCGCGTGGCGATGTTCTTCGCGCTATCGATCATCGTGCTGGTCGCGGCGTTCAACATCCTCTCGTCGCTGGTCATGCTGGTCCGCTCGAAGACGCGCGACATTGCGATCATGCGCACGATGGGTGCGACGCGCAAAAGCCTGCTCAAGATCTTCATGACGACCGGTTCGGCGATCGGCGTGATCGGCACCGCGGCGGGGCTGCTGTTCGGCTTCGTGGTGCTGCTGTTCCGCCAACAGATCGTGCGCTTCATCGAGCTGGTGACCGGGCAAAACCTGTGGGATCCCTCGATTCGCTTTCTTTCGGAGATGCCCTCGCGCACCGACCCATTCGAGGTTCTGCTAATCTGCGTGATGGCGATGGGGCTGAGCTTCCTCGCCACGCTCTACCCGGCGTTCCGCGCGGCCAGCACCGACCCGGTCGAAGTGCTGCGCTATGAGTGAACCCCCCAAAGCAGCGGTCGTTCGCCTCACCGGCCTGGCCCGCAGTTTCGAGCAGGGCGGCGTGCGCATCGACGTGCTCTGCGGCGTGGACCTGACGATCATGCCGGGCGAAATCGTCGCGCTGCTCGGCCCGTCCGGCTCGGGCAAGTCGACCTTGCTCCAGGCGGTCGGGTTGCTCGAAGGCGGGTTTAGCGGCACGATCGAGATCGCCGGGACCGATGCTAGCAAGCTGCCGTCCAGCGAGCGGACGCGGATGCGGCGCGAGCATCTGGGCTTCGTCTATCAATTCCACCACTTGCTGCCGGACTTCAACGCGCTCGAAAACGTGATCCTGCCGCAGCTGGTATCCGGCGTGGCGCGGCCCCAGGCCGCTCAGCGCGCGCGAGAACTGCTCGGCGCGCTCGGCCTCGGACACCGGCTCGATCACCGCCCGAGCCAGCTGTCGGGCGGCGAGCAACAGCGGGTCGCCGTCGGCCGCGCGCTCGCCAACAAGCCCGACCTGGTGCTGGCCGACGAGCCGACCGGCAATCTCGACGAGAAGACGGCGGACAAAGTGCTGGCCGAGTTCCTTGAACTGGTGCGCGGGACGGGCAGCGCGGCGCTCGTCGCCACTCACAACGAGCGGTTGGCCGCCAAGATGGACCGCGTGGTGCGGCTGCATGAAGGCGTGTTGGAGTAACCCGGCAAAAACGCGCCCGGCCGCCTTCCGAATCCCGCGCGAAAGCCTAATCTGAATCAGATGGCATTCGCCCCTTTCGTACCCCTCCGTGTCCTGTCGAGCTACTCGCTGCTCGAAGGGGCGATCGATCCCAAGGCGATCGCGCGTCTCGCCAAGGAGCGCGGCTTCCCCGCCGTCGCGATCTGCGACCGCAATGGGCTCTACGGCGCTCAGGCGTTCGCATCGGCATGCAAGGGCGAAGGCGTCCAGCCGATCGTCGGCACGCTGCTCGGCGTCGCGCGCGAGGACGGCACGATCGACCACTTGCCGCTATATGCGCAGGACGAGGCGGGGTGGCAGAACTTGTGCCACCTGGTCAGCCGGGCGCATCTCGAGCGCCCGCTCGAGCTGGCGCCACACGTGCCGGTCGAGGCGCTCGATGGGCGAAGCGAGGGGCTTATCGCGCTGACCGGGTCCAGCGAGGGCGCGGTCACCCGGCTGCTCGCGGAGGGCAAGCGTGAAGCCGCGGAAGGCGTCCTCGCGCATCTTGAATTGCTGTTCCCCGGCCGGCTCTATGTCGAGCTGGCCCGCCGGGGCGATCCGGTCGAGGAGCGGGCGGAGGACGCGCTGATCGAGCTTGCCTATGCGCGGGACTTGCCGCTGGTCGCGACAAACCCGGCCAACTTCGGCGATCCGCACATGCACGCGGCGCACGATGCGATGCTGTGCATTGCCCATTCGAGCCACCTCGACAGTGCCGAGCGAGTGCGATCGAGCCCCGAAGCGTGGGTCAAGTCGGCGCCGATGATGGAGGAACTGTTTGCCGACTTGCCCGAGGCGACCGCCAATTCGCTGGCCATCGCGCAACGCTGCGCCTTCGCCCCGCCCCGGCGCAAACCGATCCTGCCGAGCCTGGCGGGCGACCTGGCGGGCGAAGCGCGAATGCTGGGCGAGGATGCGCGGGCGGGCCTCGCCGCACGGCTCGCGGTCCATCCAGAGCTGACCGACGAAACCCGGCAAGTCTATGCCGACCGGCTCGAGTTCGAGATCGACGTGATCACCCGGATGGGCTTCCCGGGCTATTTCCTGATCGTCGCCGATTTCATCAAATGGGCCAAGGCGCGCGGTATTCCGGTTGGGCCCGGCCGCGGCTCGGGCGCGGGGTCGGTCGTCGCGTGGTCGCTGACAATCACCGACCTCGATCCGATCCGGCTGGGGCTGCTGTTCGAACGCTTCCTCAATCCGGAACGCGTGTCGATGCCCGATTTCGACCTCGATTTTTGCGAAACCCGGCGCGGTGAGGTGATCCGCTATGTCCAGGGCAAGTACGGCACGCGCCAGGTGGCGCAGATCATCACGTTCGGCAAGCTGAAGGCGCGCGCCGTGCTGCGCGACACCGGCCGGATCCTGCAGATGAGCTACGGCCACGTCGACCGGCTGTGCAAAATGGTCCCCAACCATCCGACCGATCCGTGGACCCTGCCGCGAACGTTGAACGGAGTGTCGGAATTCAAGGCCGCTTACGACCAGGATGCCGAAGTCAAACGGCTGGTCGACCTGGCGATGCAGCTTGAGGGTTTTCCGCGCAATTCGTCGACTCACGCGGCCGGCGTAGTGATCGGCGACCGGCCACTCGAAGAGCTCGTGCCGCTGTACCGCGATCCGCGCTCGGACATGCCGGTCACGCAATTCGACATGAAGTATGTCGAGGACGCGGGCCTGGTGAAGTTCGACTTCCTCGGCCTCAAAACCCTGTCGGTGCTCGCCAAGGCCACCGAGCTGCTGGCGGCGCGCGGGATAGAGGTCGCGCTCGGCGCGCTCGAATGGGATGACCCGCAAGTCTATGCGCTGCTCCAGCGCGGTGACACGGTGGGGGTGTTCCAGCTCGAATCCGAAGGCATGCGGCGCACGCTCTCGGCGGTGAAACCGACCCGGTTCGAGGACATCGTCGCGCTCGGCGCGCTCTACCGGCCGGGTCCGATGGATAACATCCCGCTGTTCGGGCGGCGCAAGAACGGCGAGACGCCGACCGAATATCCGCACCCCAAGCTCGAAGGCATCTTGGCGGAGACTTACGGAATTTTCGTCTACCAGGAACAAGTGATGCAGGCGGCCCAGATTCTCGCCGGCTACACTCTGGGTGAAGCGGACTTGCTGCGCCGGGCGATGGGCAAGAAGGTCCAGGCCGAGATGGATGCCCAGCGCCAACGCTTCGTCGATGGCTGCGGCGAGGTGTCGCAAATCGCCGCGCCCCGGGCCAACGAACTGTTCGACCTGATCGACAAGTTCGCCGGCTACGGCTTCAACAAGAGCCATGCCGCGGCTTACGCGGTGCTGTCGTACCAGACTGCGTGGCTCAAGGCGCACTATCCGCACGAATTCTACGCCGCTTCGATGTGCTTCGACATGCACCAGTCGGAGAAGCTGGCGGTGTTCGTCGACGACTTGCGGCGCGGCGGGCTTACCCTGCTCGGGCCCGACATCAACGCCTCGCAAGCCGAATTCAGCGTCGAGCCGACCGATGACGGGCACGCGGTGCGCTATGCCCTGGCCGGGGTCCGCAACGTTGGCGAAAAGGCGATGGACCAACTAGTGGCCGAGCGCGCGGCCAATGGAGCGTTTGAAACCCTGGAGGAGCTATTCAAGCGAACGCCGCCGGGGTCGATGAATCGGCGCCAGCTCGAAGGCCTGGCGGCGGCAGGGGCGTTCGACGCGCTCGAACCGAACCGCGCCAAAGTGCTCGCCAATGCCGAGACCCTGTTGGCGGTCGTCGATGCCGCCGCCCGCGAGCGGCTCAGCGGGCAGGCCGGTTTGTTCGGCGGCGGCGATCATGCCCAGCCGGCGGTCCGCCTGATCGACGCCGAGCCGTGGAACCGGGCCCAACAAATGACCGCCGAGCGCGAGGCGTTCGGGTTCTATTTCGCTGCCCATCCAGTGGAGCGTTATCGAGCGGTCGCTTCCGCCAACGGCGCGCGCTCATACGCATCGCTGATGGATTCGGGCGTGGCCGGCGGGCGCCAGCCGGCGGTCCTCGCCGCGCTCGTCGAAGGGGTCAGCAAAGCGCGCACCCGCAACGGCGGCACGTTCATCCGCGGTGACTTCTCCGACAGTTCGGGGCAGTTTTCGGCCGCCTGTTTCGAAGACAGCCTGATCGACAATTTCCAGCGCTGGGCGGCCGATGCCACTTGCGTGCTGCTGCAAGTCGAGCTCGATTCGCCCAGTCCCGACGAGCCGCCCCGAGTCACCGTGCGCGGCGCGCGGCCGCTGGCCGAGGTTACGCACGCCGCGCGCATGTGCCTGGCGCTCGAGGCGCACACGGTTGAGGCGCTGACAGAGCTGCGCGCCGCGCTGTCTGACGGAGAGGCAGGCAACGGGAGGGGCGAAGTGCAGGCACGACTCCATCTGGAGGGACACAGCGCCCCGCTGGTGCGGCTCGGGCGGGATTTCGCGCTCGACGGGGAGTTGGTCGATCGCCTGTCGCGTGTCCCCGGTCTGGAAAACGTGGTCCTCAGGCCGCAAGCCGCCCGCGCCAGCTTGCGCCTGGTCGCCTGACCCGATCAGTTGGTCTGAAGCGCCAGCTCTTTGGTTTTCACGACATCGCGGAGGTAGGGGTCGGCGGTCATGGCAATCTGCCCGGCTTCGATGTGGGCGGTCAGGTAAGTGACGTAAACCGGAACCGGTTGGGCGAGATCGAGGCGTTGTTCGGGCGTGCTTGAAACGGTCGCGGGCATCGAGCTGCCCAGCAACCATCGGCCCAGCCGCTGCGCGTCTTCCAGGCGAATGCAGCCATTGCTGAACTGGCGCGAGCCTTCCTTCAGCAGGTCCTTTTCCGGCGTGTCGTGCAGATAAATGCCGAATGCGTTGGGAAATTCGAATTTCACCTTGCCCATTGCATTGGCGCCGCCCGGCAACTGTCGCACCTTCACTTCCTTGTCTCCGCGCGAGACGGCGTGCCAGTCGATGCTGGTCGGATCGATCAGGGTGGCGCCGTCGCTCCAGTCAGTGACCACCTCATACCCCTGGCGCTTGAAATAGGGCTGCCCCAACTTGATCACGCTGGGCACGATGCGCTTGCCTACAAGATCGGTAGGGACCTTCCAGTACGGATTGAAGATCGCATAACGGATGTATCCAGCCAGCATCGGCGTCGGAGTTTCGGGTTTGCCGACAACGACTCGCATCGAATCGACGACGCTGTCGCCTTCGTACATGTAGAGCCGGGCATTCGCGGCATCGACCAGGACATAACGCGACGCGGGGCTGCGCGGGATGGCCCGCAGACGCTCAAGGTTCTTGACCACCGCGTCGCTTGTCCCGGTCGGGGCGGCGCCTTCGGCCACCAGCGCTTCTCGCAGCGGCGCATAAAGTGGATGCATCCACCGCATTTGCGAAATGTAGTCGGTCAGCGAGCCACTCGTCGCCGCCGCTCGCAGCATTGCCTGCGCATCCGGCAGATATGGTTGGAGGTTGCCGTGCTCATAGGTCATGCCGGCGTTCTGATGTTGCAGCAGGGCCTTCTCGTATCCGACGAGCGCGCTCGACAGGAGAACTTCGGCATCGGTCAGGTTCGTCGGCGAGGGGTCAGCCTCCGCGCGATCGATGGCCGACGACAGCAAATCGGCATTCAGGTTTGCCGGATCGATTTCATCGTAATGCGCGGTCTGGACTAGTTTGAGCAGGACCTTTGCCGCCGGGTTCAGCGCGCCGCCGGCGGTGATCCACAGCGGCTGGCCGCCGTAATACGCGTAATAGCTGCGCAGTTCCATCGGCGCGCTCGCGAGCTGGGCGGCCTGCAGAACCGACGTCGGCGTGCTGACCGCCGCAAGGGTCGGAACATCGTTGGCCGCGGCCGGCGACGATGCACTCACGGCGATCGCGCTCAGCGCAACCCCACTCACGACGAAACTGGCCCGCAATAGCCACCGGTCAGAACAGGCAAGCTTGCTCATGCTAATCAAACCCCTTGGAAATCCTTGGGTTCCTGCGGCCGGGCAATACACCGGCATTCCTGACTATAGAATTACCGCCCGATCGCTGAGCGAACGGGCGGTAACTTCAAAAAGCACTTTTAGCATGCTGGTCACACCGGCGGGAGATTACCGCCGGTGTGACCCGTGCATGCGTCAGCCGCGTTCGCCCGCGCGCGGAACCTCCGGTGGGGGCGGAACCGGGCAAGCCTGCTCAACGCCGACCACGGTCCCATCCGGACATACCCGGGTGGTGGGAGGCGGCGGGGGAGGCGGCGGCGGCGGAGGCGGCGGCGGAGGCGGTGGAGCCGGCGGGGGCGGCGGAGGCGGAGCTGCGCCGAAGTTGTAAGTCAACGTCCCGAGCACCGAGTGAGTTGCCAGGTCGGTGTTCCATTCGCGGCCCGACTGATCGACGAACTGCAGATTATCCATCCGGAAGTAGCGATACTTCAGGCCGACATCGAGATTGTCGGTGATCGGCTGGCGCAGCTGGATGAGCCCCTGCCAGGCGAACCCGCTGTCCTTGTCGCGGATGAAGCCGGGACCGGTCGAGAACGCGGTCAGGTCCGAGTGGACCCCGGCCCAGCCCACGCCGCCGCCGACCGAAAGGCCCACGCCGTCGTTACCACCAAAGTCGACCAGCCCGTTCAGCATCGCGCTGTAGACTTTGTTATCGCCGCCAATGGGCGAAAACACCCCGTAGCACAGGCCCAGCGCCGTGCACGGAACGCCGCCATTGGCCCTCAGACTGTCGAGATCGAAATTCTTGTAGGCAGCTTCGGCTTCGAGCCGGAACATGCCGAAATCGTAGCCGGCCAACAGGTCGGCATCGATACCCTTGTCACCGTTGGCGATGATCGTCCGCGGATCGGTACCGTTGTTACGCGTGTAGACCGAATCTTCCGGAGCGAGCGCACCGAAACCGCCTTCAACGTACCAGGTATCATCGCGCGCGAGTGCGGGTGATGCCAGTACCGAGCTTGCGATTGCCAGGCTGAGTGCCAGTTTCCGCATTATGAAAATCCCCTTGCTGTCAGTCCGCCCGGGCACGTCCACCTGCCCGCGTTCATAGCGTCCGATCAGAAAGGAATACTCTGTAACTATTCCGATGTTCCAGCGCCGAATAAACGAAGTTCGCGAGGTGTGTCAAAATAGCCGCAGTTGACCATCGGTGCCAGGTCGCCGGAACCGTGTGGAATCGAGGTCCAATCGGCCGCCGGCAAACCCCGCGCGCTTGCAGGCGAGCTTGAATCGGCTGCGAAAAAGCTCGGCCCAGACGCCGGTCGGCCTCATTCGGGAGAAAAACTGCGGATCGTTGTCGCGCCCGGCGCGGATCGAGCGGACTATCGCCATCACCTTGTCGCTCCGCTCGGGGAAATGGACCGCCAGCCATTCGCGGAACAAAGGAGCCACTTCGTGCGGCAGGCGCAGCGGAATCCACGAGGCGGAACGTACGCCGAGCGCAGCGGCACGCGCTATCACCGCCTCCATGTATTGATCGGTGATAGCCGGGATGACCGGCGCTATCGAGCAATGCGCCGGCACTTCGGCATCGATCAGCGCTCCAAGCGCGGCGAGGCGTTTTGCAGGGGATGCGGCACGCGGTTCGAGCTTGCCTGAAAGTACCGGATCGAGGGTGGTGACCGAGATCGCCACCGCCACCAGTCGCAATGCGGCCAGTTGCCTGAGCAAATCCAGGTCGCGCAACACGCGGTCCGACTTGGTGGTGATGGTCACCGGATGGCGCGTTTCGAGGCATACCTCGAGCAGCTCTCGGGTGATCCGATAGCGCCGCTCGATCGGCTGATAGGGATCGGTATTGGTGCCCATCGCGATCGGGCGGGGGACATACTTGGGCCGGGCGAGGGTGGCGCGCAGCAGCTCCGCGGCATTCGGCTTGGCAAATAGCCGTGTCTCGAAATCGAGCCCGGGAGATAAATCGTGAAACGCGTGAGTGGGCCGCGCGAAGCAATAGACGCAGCCATGCTCGCACCCGCGATAGGCGTTGATCGAGCGGTCGAAGCCGATGTCGGGGGATTGGTTGAACGTCAGGATCGTCTTGGGATGCTCCTCGGTGACAGTGGTTGGCAGCTTGCGCGGCGAGCCGTCGAGCTGTTCCATCCAATCGCGCCAGTCACCGTCGGCGATGCGCTGCGCCAGCCCGAAGCGAAGGGGAACAGCGGCCGATTGTGCCCCGCGGCCAGTTACCGGTTCAGAGCGAAGGCGTCCCATAAACGGAACGTATCAAGAACGGTGACGCGAAGCAATAACGTCGAATCCTGTTCAGCCGGCGGCGTGCTCGGCAACATGTTCGAGCACGTAGATGCTGAGCGGATTGACGAATTGGCAACCCACGGCCGAATCCTCCCGCCAGCGAATCTTGGCTGCCAGCGGTGCCAAGCCGGGAATTCGGATACGAATATCGGCGTCTTGCGTCTCTTGCGGGAACCGGCCCAGGCGAAAACCGGTCGATGAGACGTCCAGAAGCCGCGCCTTTTGCCACACGCCCCAACCGATCTTGATCTCGGCGATCACATCGAAAGTGTGGCGGGCGTGGCCGCGAAGCTCACTCTCAGTGGTCGCTTCTCGCGGAACGATGGGCTCATATTTCACGAGCCCGGGCCTACCCGGATAAGCTTGTGTATTTGCTAACGCCGCGGCAAGTGGATTGCCCAGGCTACACTTCACGCAGACGCGGCATCAGCTCGACGAAATTGCAGGGCCGGTTGCGGCTGTCGAGCTGTTCGACCAGGATTCCGTCCCACCCGTCCCGGACTGCGCCGTTGGAGCCGGGCAGGGCAAAGATGTAAGTCCCGCGGGCGACCACCGCGCAGGCTCGCGACTGCACTGTGCTAGTTCCGATGGTGCGATAGCTGATCCAGCGGAACAACTCGCCGAACCCTTCGATATCCTTGTCCTTGATGCGGTCGAGCGCCTCGGGAGTGACGTCCCGCCCGGTCAGCCCGGTGCCGCCGGTCGACACCACCGCATCGATCGCCGGGTCGTCGATCCACGAATTGAGCCGCCGGGCAATGGCATCGGCATCGTCGCGCTCGATCGCCCTCGCGGCGAGGCGATGGCCGGCGTTTTGGATCCGTTCGGCGAGGATGTCGCCCGAGGTATCCTCGGCGGGTCCCCGCGTGTCGGAGACGGTCAACAGCGCAATGCTGATCGGACGGAAGACGCGGCTCTCGTCGATTGGCATCAGTTGCGCTCGGTATTCGTTGCCAGCTCCGCCGAAAGGTAAGTCCGTCCGTTGCCCGATGCGGCGCCAGGGAAGCTCGGCCATCTGTTCTGCGCCAGCTTTACCCGGCTGTCCGACCGAGCATTCGCCTGCCGCTCGTACATCCAGTAATTGCGCATCACGATCGACACGTAGCTGCGGGTTTCCCAGTACGGAATCGATTCCATGTACAGTAGCGGATCGCCCTGGTCCCGGACCTCGCTGTTCCACCGGCTGACGGGCTGCAGGCCAGCGTTGTAGGCCGCCATGATCTTGGGCAGCGCGCCGCCGGTTGCCGGATCGTCGCGCAACATTTCCAGGTTCTGCTGCCCGAACGCCAGGTTCGTGGCCGGATCGAAGATGTTCACTTGCGCGGGTGCAAGCCCCAGGCGCGGGCCATGCTGGCGCACGGTGATCGGGGTGATCTGCATCAGCCCCTGGGCCTGCGCCGGGCTGACCGCCTCAGTACGGAAGTTCGATTCCTGGAGCGCGTGGGCAAACGCGAGCGCGGGGTCGATGCGCCATCCGGTCGCGGGCTGCCACTTGGGGGCCGGGAAATAGGCCGAGAAGTCCGCGCGGCCTCCTTGCGGAGCATTGAACGCCATGAACAGCTGGGTCGACGGCAGGCTCAGCTCGCGCGCCAGGCGCGACAGCGAGTCGTAATCGGCAGCCGGGCCGACGCGGGACTGGTGGAGCAGGACTTCGCTCGCCAGCTTGTCGCGGCCGATCTCGGCCAGCGCGACCGCGACGCGCACGTTTTCAATGCCCCCAAGGCGCCGCCAGTCCGCCGCGCTGAAATCGCCATGGCCCAGCCGCGCTGGCAAAGTTTGACCGAGCTGCTCGGCGGCGAGCATGCCATAGAGCGACTGGTCGTCTCGCGCGGCGCTCCGCAGCAGTTCGGTGCTGTGCTCCGGCTGACGGCAGCGCAGCGCGGCGCGGCTGGCCCAATAGTAAGCCGCGGTGCGCAGCTCGGGGTTGATGGCGTTGAACGCGGCACGCTCGAACGACTGACCCGCTTCGGCGCAGTCGCCCAGCCGCCACGCGGCAAGGCCGGCCGTCCACTCCCCTTCGCCGACCCACGCGCCGGTCCCCGCGGACACGGTTCGCGCGATGGCGAGCGCTTCAGGATCGCGATTCTCGATGTAGTAGCTCCACGCCACTCGCTGGCGCCACTCGGCCCGCGCCGGCGGGCTGAGCACGGCGTCGACGCCGTCTAGCAGCGCGCGGGCGCCATCGGGATCGTCGTTAGTGATGCGGTCGAGGATTGCCTTGCTGACTTCGGCGGGCATCGTTCCGTCGTCGACGCCGGCTGGACGGGTGCGGCGGGCGACGCCGCCATTTGCATAGACCGCTTGCTCGACGGGAATATCCAACCTCGAGGTTGCGCCGCGGGTCAGCGCCAGGCGGGACAATTGGGCGGCTTGCGGCAGGCTGCGCCCGCGCTCGAGCCAGGCCTGGACTTGGGCGAGTTCGACCTTGGGCGAGTTGGCCGCGAGATAGAGCTCGGCCCGGGCCACCGGATGCAACAGCCCATCGCGCTGGTCGAGCAAGCCTTGCGCGCCGGCCCAGTCCTGGCGATCGATCGCGGCAAAGACCTGGCGGTAATAGTCGCGCGCGGCCGGGTCGAGTTGGCGCGGTGCCCCATCTTGCGCGATCCGCGCGGTGAAATACTCGCGGCTGCTCTCGGCCCCCGCCGGCGCGGCTACCGCTAGCGCAAGCGGCGCGGCGGCAAGCGCCAAAGCCCCGAACCCGTGTTTCACTGTTCCGTCCCCGTCCAGTCGAGCCAGCGCCGCCACAGCTCCGCGCGCAATCGGGGGTGATCCACAAGCCGCCCGGGCGCGTAGCTGCTCAGCACCGGCAGCTTGCGCGATAGAATCGAAAGATCGCTAACAGCGGGAGCGGCTTGCGCCCAGTCGTGCCCGAGAAACGGTAGAACGTCGTTTCCGAGGACAAGCAGGCGCTCGGGCGCGACTAGACCGACGTGGTGACGCAGTATCTCGCCCATTCCGTCGGCTGCCAGCTGGGGCCAATCCGGCATCGGCGCGTGCCGCGGCAACGCCGACGCGAGGTAGATCTGGTCGGGCGCAAATCCCATCGCGCGGATCATGTTGGCGACCAGCCGGCCTTGCGGGCCTGACAGCAACGCCTCGCGGTCCTCCGCTTCGGGCATGGGTACCACGATCATCAGCGGCGCCGCGTGGGGACCCCGCGGCGGCACGCGGCCGCGCGACGGACCGCTATCGAGCGACGGTTCCTCCATCCACCAGGCCGGAAACGCGGCGAGGTCGCGCGGCCAGCCCGCCCGGTCCCCGCCGATGGCGGGCGGCGCTTGGGGTGCCTTGCCAGTGACCGGTGCGGCAGGACGCTCGCGCGTTTCCGGGGGCGGCGCCAGCCAGGCGCGCGGTTCGTCGTGAAACGCCAGGTCCACGCCCGCCTCGCGCCACCAACCTTGCGCGGCGGCGATGCTGTCTGCCAGCGAGAGGTGGGGGCCGGGCTCCATCCGTGCGGTGTCTTGACCTGCCGCCGGTCAGCGATCAAGCCCGGTGGCCATGACTGAACGGGAATCGATGCCGGTCGACGTGGTGATTGTCGGGGCCGGCCCAGCGGGCCTGGCGGCGGCGATCCGGCTCAAGCAACTCGACAGCGCGCTCGAGGTCGTGGTGCTCGAAAAGGGCAGCGAGGTCGGCGCGCATATCCTTTCGGGCGCGGCGATCGATCCGCGCGCGCTCGACGAGTTGCTGCCCGCGTGGCGCGAAAGCTGTCCGCTGGCCGAAGTCCCGATCACCGAAAACCACCACTGGGTGCTCACGCGCACCGGGAAGTGGTCGCTCCCAGAGTTCCTGCTCCCGCCGCTGATGAGCAACGCCGGCTGCTACACCGGCTCGCTCGGCTCACTGTGCCGCTGGCTCGCCGAACAGGCCGAGGCGCTGGGGGTGCAAGTGTTTCCCGGCTTCCCGGCCTCCGAAGTGCTGTTCGACGCGGTCGGCGCGGTCATGGGCGTGGCGACGCAAGACATGGGCATCGCCGCCGACGGCAGCCATAAGCCCGATTATCAGCCGGGCATGGAACTCCACGCCAAATATACACTCTTCGCCGAAGGTGCGCGCGGGCACCTGACCAAGCGAATGAAGGCGCACTTCGGGCTTGCCGCCGACTGTGCCCCGCAAGTCTATGGCCTCGGCATCAAGGAGCTGTGGGATGTCCGGCCCGAACAGCATCAGCCCGGCCGGGTCATCCACACGCAAGGGTGGCCGATTTCCGAGCATGACGCGTGGGGCGGCAGCTTCCTTTACCACCAAGCCCATGGGCAAGTGGCGCTCGGTTTCGTCGCCGCGCTCGATTACGCCAACCCGTGGATCAACCCATTCGAAGAATTCCAGCGCTGGAAACAGCACCCGGCGATCCGTCCCGTGCTCGAAGGCGGGCGGCGGGTCGCCTATGGCGCGCGGGCGATCAACGAGGGCGGGTGGCAAGCGGTACCCAAGCTTTCGTTCCCCGGCGGCGCGCTGATCGGGTGCGCGGCGGGCTTCGTCAACGTGCCGCGGATCAAGGGCACCCATACGGCTATGAAAAGCGGCATGCTGGCGGCCGAGGCGGCGGCCACTGCGATCGCCGCTGGTCGAGAGAAAGATGAGCTTGCGCAGTATGATAGCGCGCTTCGTTCAAGCTGGATCGCGGATGAGCTGCGAATGGTACGCAACGTCCAGCCGCTCGTCGCCCGCTTCGGCGGGGCGCTCGGGACGCTCCTTGGGGGGATGGACATGTGGCTGCGGACGCTGCGGATCCGGCTCCCGTTTACGCTCGGCCACCATCCGGACAACGCGGCGACCGACCGCGCCGACCTCTATCAACCGATCCGCTATCCCAAACCTGACGGGGTGATCAGTTTCGACCGGCTGTCGTCAGTGTTTCTGTCGGGCACGAACCATGTCGAGGATCAGCCGTGCCACCTGAAGCTGACCGATCCGGCGATCCCCGAGCGGGTCAACTGGCCGCTCTACGCCGGGCTCGAGGCGCGCTATTGCCCAGCGGGGGTATACGAGTACGTCGGGGCCGAAGATGGCGCGCCGCACTTGGTGATCAACGCCCAGAACTGCGTCCACTGCAAGACGTGCGACATCAAGGACCCGCTGCAGAACATCGAATGGGTCACGCCCGAAGGTGGCGGCGGGCCCAATTATCCGAACATGTGAATGGCGCTCACCGAAACCGCCTACGCCAAGATCAACCTCGCGCTCCACGTCCGCCAGCGGCGCGACGACGGCTGTCACGAGATCGAGACGCTGTTCGCGTTCGTCGATGCGGGCGACCGGCTGACTGCCCAAAGCGCGGCGCAGGACCGGTTGCAGGTAGTCGGAGAATTCGCCGACGACCTGACTGATCCGTTCGGCAATATTGTCGCGAAGGCGTTGACCGTCCTGCCTCGGCCCGGTGGCCTGGCAATCACGCTCGAGAAGGTCTTGCCGGTCGCGGCCGGGCTCGGCGGAGGATCGGCCGATGCAGGCGCGGTGTTCCGGATCGTGCGCGAATATCACGGGCTTCCCGGCGACTGGCGCGAAAGGGCCGCGCGGCTCGGCGCCGATGTGCCCGCCTGCGCCGAGAGCGTGATGTGCATCGGACGCGGGATCGGGACCGAACTGTCGCCGGTCGAGAACGACCTCGCCGGAGTGGGGGTGCTACTGGTCAATCCCCGTGTCGGCCTGTCGACCCGATCGGTCTTCGCGGCATGGGACGGACGCGACCGCGGTGCGCTTCCCGAAGGACCGGCTTCGCGCATCGCGCAGGAAGGCCGCAACGACCTGGAAGGCGCGGCCATTGGCTTGTGCCCGAATATCGCTGACGTAATCACGACGCTCAGCCGAACCGGCGCCGATGTGGTGCGGATGAGCGGCTCGGGCGCGACCTGTTTCGCCTTGTTCCGAAGTCATGACGTCATGCGTGAAGCGGCCCTGAAGCTCGCCTCGGACCGCCCCGAGTGGTGGCAACTCACGGGCAACCTGCGGTGACCGATGAAGCCTTCCGTATCCTCGGCGAGCCGCGCCTCGGCGGCATCCTGATCGTCGCCGATCATGCCTCCAACCGGGTACCCGCAGACATCGACCTCGGAATCGACCTGGCCCTCCTCGAAGCGCATGTCGCGCTCGACATTGGCGTGGCCGCGGTGGCCGAGAGGATGGCGCGACGGCCCGGCAGCGCCGCGTTCCTCGGCAACGTCAGTCGGCTGGTATGCGACTTCAACCGCGACCCGGACTCGTCGGGCCTGATACCCGAGGCCAGCGACGGGCACCCGATCCCCGGCAACCGGGTGGATGCGGCCGGCAGGGCGGTGCGGCTGAAGCGGTTCTACCAGCCCTATCACACGGCGCTGGCAACCTTGCTCGACGAAGCGCCGCCGTTGCTGATCCTGTCACTCCACAGCTTTACACCAAGTCTCAGTAGCAGCCCGGAGGAGCAACGCCCCTGGCAGGTCGGTGTACTCTACAACCAGGACGAGCGCGCGGCTCGGCTGGCCATACCCCGGTTTGCCTCCGAAGGGCTGATCGTGGGCGACCAGCAGCCTTACTCGGGCATCGAACTCAACGCGACGATGGACCGCCATGCCGAGGCCGAGGGGCGGGCTTATCTCGGCATCGAAGTGCGCCAGGACCAGATCGCCGATCCCGCGGGCCAGGCCGAGTGGGCCGAGCGCCTGGTGCGGGTCGCGAATGAAGTTGCGCTCGGTCTGGAGTGAGGGCAGGGCGCGGGGCCTGTTTGGCCGCCTTTACGGAAACCCCATGACCGCGCGTTTCGACAAGTCCCGATTGCCCAGCCGCCACGTTTCGGTCGGCCCCGAACGGGCGCCGCACCGCAGCTATTACTACGCGATGGGTCTGACCGAGGAAGAGATCGCGCGGCCGTTCGTCGCCCTGGCAAGCGCCGGCAACGACAGCGCGCCGTGCAACACCACGCTCGATGCGCAGGCCGACGCAGCCCGCAAGGGGGTGGAGATGGGCGGCGGAATGCCGCGGCGGTTCAACACCATCACCGTGACCGACGGCATCGCGATGGGCCACCAGGGAATGAAGACCTCGCTGGTCAGCCGCGAGGTGATCGCGGATTCAATCGAGCTTTCGGTTCGCGGGCATTGCTACGACGCGCTGGTCGGTTTTGCCGGGTGCGACAAGAGCTTGCCGGGCATGATGATGGCGATGCTGCGGCTCAACGTGCCGTCGATTTTCGTCTACGGCGGCTCGATCCTGCCGGGCCGGTTCGAAGGCCGCGACGTGACCGTTGTCGATGTGTTCGAAGTGGTCGGCAAGTACGCCGCGGGAAAGTGCCCGATCGAAACGGTTCACGCGCTCGAGAAAGTCGCCTGTCCGGGCCACGGCGCGTGCGGCGGCCAGTATACCGCTAACACGATGGCGTGCGTCGGAGAAGCGATTGGATTGTCGTTACCGAACAGCAATATGGTCCCCGCTCCTTACGCATCGCGTGAACAGATCGCCGTCGCCGCCGGCGCTCAAGTGATGGAGCTGCTGGCTGGCAATATTCGCCCGAGCGACATCTGCACCCGCCAGGCGTTCGAGAACGCCGCGCGTATCGTCGCCGCCACCGGCGGCTCGACCAACGGCGCGCTGCATCTGCCCGCGATGGCCCATGAAGCGGGGATCGACTTCGACTTGTTCGACGTCGCCGAAATTTTCAAATCGACGCCCTACATCGCCGACCTCAAGCCGGGCGGACAATACGTCGCCCGTGACATGTACGACGCCGGGGGTGTGTACATGGCGATGAAGACCCTGCTTACTGAAGGGTTCCTCCACGGCGAGTGCCTGACCGTCACCGGCAAGACGCTGGGCGAGAACATCGCCGAGGTAACCTGGAACCCCGATCAGAAGGTGATCTACGACGCACGCACTCCGATTACCCCAACCGGCGGCGTGGTCGGGCTGCGCGGCTCGCTGGCGCCGGAGGGCGCGATCGTCAAAGTCGCCGGCTTGCACCGGTTGCAGTTCGAAGGCCCCGCGCGGGTGTTCGAGTGCGAGGAAGAGGCGTTCGCCGCCGTCGAGGCGCGCGCGATCCGCGAGGGCGAAGTGGTGGTCATTCGCTACGAAGGGCCCAAGGGCGGGCCGGGCATGCGCGAGATGTTGTCCACCACCGCCGCGCTCTATGGCCTGGGAATGGGCGAGAAAGTGGCCTTGATTACCGATGGGCGGTTCTCGGGCGCGACGCGGGGCTTCTGCATCGGCCACGTCGGCCCCGAGGCAGCTGACGGCGGCCCGATCGCGCTGGTCGAGAACGGCGACACAATCCGCATCGATGCCGAGGCCGGCACGATCGACCTGGTGGTGGACGAAGACGTGCTCGCCGAACGGCGCAAGGCGTGGACCCCGCGAACCAACGATTACCAGGCCGGAGCGCTGTGGCGCTATGCGCGCACGGTCGGCCCCGCGTTCAAGGGCGCGGTCACGCACCCGGGCGGGGCGGCGGAGACGCATGTCTACGCGGACATCTAGCGAGCTGGCGCAGTCGCTGCTGGTGGGCTTCCCGGCCAAGATTGCGCCCCATGCCGGCAAGTAATCAGATCCTCAGCGTGGGCCAGATGCGTGCCGCCGAACAGGCGCTGATCGACCGGGGCGAGACGGTCCAAACCCTGATGCAGCGCGCGGGTGCCGGCGCGGCGCAATGGGCCTGGCGCATGAGCGCTGGGCAATCGGTCACTGTCCTGTGCGGCCCCGGCAATAACGGCGGCGATGGCTATGTAATCGCTAGAGAATTGCAACGCATGGGCTCGGCGGTCGGCCTTGTAGCGCCGCTCGAACCGAAGACCGAGGCCGCCCGCGCCGCGCGCCAGGCGTGGGACGGCCCGGTGGTGGCAACCGCGCACGCGCACCTGCTGGTCGATTGCCTGTTCGGCAGCGGCCAGACGCGGCCGTTGCCCGGCGATCTGACGCGGTTGTTGCGCGACCTGGCGGCGGCGCATGCCAAGCGCCTGGCTGTCGATCTGCCGAGCGGGATCGACGCCGATAGCGGCACGCCGCTCAATCCTGACTTGCCCGCGTACGATCTTACAATTGCGCTGGGGGCGTGGAAGCCGGCCCACTGGCTGATGCCGGGCATGGCGACGATGGGCGACCGTCGGCTGGTGCCGTTGGGCATCGGCCAAGTCGCCGGCGCGGCGATGCGGCTCGCCCGGCCCCTGCTTTCGCCTCCCGCGCCCGGTGCGCACAAGTACCTGCGCGGTCTGGTCGCGGTCGTCGCCGGCGCCATGCCCGGCGCCGCAGCACTGTCGGCCGAGGCGGCGGCGCGCGGCGGGGCGGGTTATGTCCGGCTGCTGACGGATGACGGCGAAGCGCCGCTAAGCCATGCGATCGTGCGCCGGAACGGGCTCGATTTCGACCGCGCCAAAGCGGTCCTGGTGGGTCCGGGCCTTGGCCGCGATGATGGCGCCCGGGCACGCCTCACGGCCGCGCTGGAATCGGGCGTGCCGGTGGT
>JBDSDC010000024.1:0-30362 GCA_039920725.1 Croceibacterium sp.
CACGAACAGCGTGGCGGGGACCGCGAGCAGCGCCGCGCCAAGCAACAACGGAATGCGATACCCGCCCGTCGATTCGGCAAGGACACCGACCAGCAGCGGGCTGACCCCTGCGGCAAGCGTGAACGCGGCGTATTGCGCGGAGTACGCGCGGCTGTAGCTGCTCAATGGGAAGTTCCTGGCGGTGAGGATACCGATGAGGTCGGCCTCAGCCCCGATCGCGCATCCCAAGGCCAGCGCAGCGGGCAAGGCCAAGCCGGAACCGCCCATGGCCAGTGCCAACGCGCCGCCGGCGCAGACCAAGCAGCTTGCCGCCCCCAGCCAGGCGGGTTCGATACGATCCGCCAGCCATCCCACGACCAGCCGGGTCACGATCACCGACATCCCGATCAGCCCGGCGAGCGCCCCCGCGCGTGCGAGCGACACGCCGCTGGCGCGCAACATCGGCACGAAGTGCGCGATGATCCCGATGAAGGCGAGCGACATCGACGTGAACGCAGCGAGCTGGAGCCAGAATATCGTCGACGACCCAAGCACATCGGCCCGGCTTTCAAGCTCGGCGTGCTGGCGGTTGCTGGCGTTGATCTTCCGCGGCAAGCCGAGAAGGACAGGGAGCAACCCCGCCCCGGCCAGGATGGCAAGCAAGATAAAGCCGCTTCGCCAACCACTGCTTCCGATTTGGCCGGCGACCGCCGGCGGAACCAGAGCTGCCGCGAGGCCAATGCCGACTTGGGTGATCCCGAGAGCCAGGCCCCGGCGCCGGTTGAAGGTTTCGGCAACCGCGCGTGTGTGGGCGACTGGCGAGGACAGGCTGGCGCAAAATCCGATCGCAACCAGCACCGCCGCGTAGGCCGCCACCGAGTGGACCCGCGAAAGGGCGAAGAACCCGCCGGCGAGGAACGCGGAGCCGACCGCAGCCGTCGCTCTGGGCCCGAAATGGTCGACCAGCCGCCCGACGATCGGCATCGCGGCGGCAAGCGCCACGTTGAGGCCCAGCAGGGCAGCGCCGTACGTCGCCGGGCTCAGACCGATCTGCTGTCCGAGATCGGTCGTAAACAATCCGAGGTTGTAAGTCAGCAGCCCCGAGATGCCGAGCCCCACCCCAAGCGAGGCGCCTAAGAGCACTTTCCATCCCCGAGCGAACTCATTCCCGGTTCCCGCCCCTTGCTCGGGGGCAAGATCGTCGCCGTGCGTGCTCATTCCCGTGTCCTCCCGCCATGCCTATTGCATGCCCGCTCCCTTTCGCCGATAAAAATTCCGGCTGAACGGAATAAGGGGAGGCGGCAATGCCCGCAACTCGCCGGAATCGCGAGCGGCAACGCCGCGAGACTGTTAGGAATGAGCCAATGACTTTCGCGCGTGCATCCATCGAAGCGTTCGCTGCTCGCTGTGCGGCGGCGCTATTCGCATTGGCCTGCCTGGCTGGCACCATGACCCCAGCGTCGGCGCAAGAGGACGATCGGGCACGCGCTGTCTTGGAGCAAGCGGCTGAGGCCATGGGCGGTCTGGCGAAGCTGCGAAGCCTGGACAACGTGGTCCTCACCGGGTTCGGTCAACGGGTCTATTTCCAGGGCGGGGGTTTCTTGACCGGGGAGGACCACGCACCGCCCAAGTGGCAAGCGGTTACCGACGCGCAGCGGACTTTCGACCTGCATAACGGGCGCGCGCTCAATCAGGAGCGGCGTGGCTACGAATTCCCCTTCGCTGGCCTGTCCGGGCTGAGCTTCGCCCGCAGTGCCGCGGTGCAAACGGGGGACCAGTTGCTCGATCACCCCTTGCCGGCGCTACTCGCCGCTCTCGATAAGACGACGCGGCTAGGCTCAGTATCCATCGAACAGGGCAAAATAGTTGTTCAGTTTACGACCGAAGGGGCAATCAGCCCTGCCTGGATCGGGATCGATCCGACAACGCACCTGCCGGCATTTTCGCGCTGGATCACAGGCAGCAACAACCTCGGTGATATCACTCATACAGCGTATTTCACCGGATACATGCCGTTCGACGGCGTGCAGTTGCCGATGGGCCTTATGAACCAGATGGACTGGCGAAATCAGGTCAGCCTGATGTTCCAGGTCGATTCCTACCGGGTCAACGTTACGCGGGACCAGCTCTCCTCGTTCCCCGACCCGCTGCCAGGGTCAGGCGGCGCGGCGCCCGCCAAGGTGGACGTCAAGAAAGTTGCGAAGGGCGTGTGGGACGTGCGGGTGTCTGGGGCCGGCGGGCCGGTGATCGAGTTCGCCGACCGCCTGGTCATGTTCGAGGCTTATGGCAGCGAAGCCCAGACACTTGCCCGGATCGATGCGGCGAACAAGCTCGTGCCGCACAAGGCGGTTGCGGCGGTCATCGTCACGCACCACCATTTCGACCATACCGGCGGCCTGCGGGCGGCGGTGTCGCGCGGGCTGGAGGTCATCTCGCAACGCGGAAACGAGGGGATCATCCGCGAGATGGTTACGCGTCCCGCGGTCCATTACGCCGACGCTCTCGCCCGGGACCCGCACCCACTCTTGTTCATCCCGGTGGACGACAAGCTGGTGCTCGAAGACCGCACCCAGCGCCTCGAGATCTACCACGTGATTGAACACAGCCACATGCCGAACGCGGTGTTCGCCTACCTGCCGGGACCGCGGATCACGATGGAAGGGGATTTCAGCGACGAGTCGTGGCAGCTCCATTGGTGGGGCAGCGCGCTCGCGGCCAATATCAAACATTGGGGGATCGATCCCGTGACCAATATCGCGGTCCACGGCACAGGGCCGCTGTCCATCCAGCAGACGCTGGCCAACAACCAGAAGCAGATCAACGCGGCGGCACAATACTGCCGCGCCACCGAACAAGGAGAGCGGTTCGTCATGGGTTGCCCGGTGCAGTACGGAGCCGGGGGACCTCTCGCGTTGACGCCACGCTAAATCGCCGAGGTTGGTGGCTCCCACCAGCTCTTACGAGGCGGGATGGTCAGATCGCCAAGGGCAGCGAACCGCCTACGCATGGCAGGGAATGGCAATCGCCGACGCTGTGAGGGCTGGGTCATCCCGGCGGTGATCGGCCATCCACCCAAGCGGAGCACGGCCGGGTCGACCTTCGACAGGGTCTTGATCGCGACCCACCGACAGTCACGCAGATCGGCGCAAGGGGTTCGGGGCGGGTGCCTACGAAGTTATCAGTATCTATCTGATAAACCGACTTAATTACGACTTGGTCGGGGAGACAGGATTCGAACCTGCGACCCTCTGCTCCCAAAGCAGATGCGCTACCGGGCTGCGCTACTCCCCGACCCGTTCTTGGCCGACCCGTTCTTGGCCGGCCCTTGGTGGGCGGCGGCGGTGGGCCCGGCAGGATTCGAACCTGCGACCTAGCCGTTATGAGCGGCCAGCTCTAACCGCTGAGCTACAGGCCCCGCCGCGCATCGCCGGGTGGCGGACTAGACGGCCCCGCGGGGGCTGGCAAGGACCGTCCCGCCAGCGTTCCACGGCGCGGATGATCCCGGCCACTGTGACCGGCAGGACGCCGCTTTCCTCCACCGGCGATGCGCGGCGAGCCGCGATTACCCCTGGTCGTCGAGGGCATGGGGCGCCGCGAGGGCGGTCATGGCGGGCAGCTCGACGATCAGCGAGTCCTCCTGCCGCACCAACGTGCCCCCGGCCGCGGCCGCCTCGGCGCGGGCCAGGCGGAACGCGAACCCGCTGCCGAACATCCCGGCGGATATCGCCCGCGCCGCGACCGGCGGGGTGGCCGCGAACAGATCACTTTCGTCCGCCAGCGCCGCGGGCAGCTCGGCGCGCAAGGTCACCCGCTGGCCGTCGCCGGAAAGCGCGATTTCGAGCACTTCGCCCGCGGACATCGCGCCCGCCAGCGTTGCCAGGAGCCGCCACGCGAACGCGCCCGCCTCGTCTTCCGCCAGGCCGACGGTGAACGGTCCTTCGCTGGCCGTCAGCGTCATGCGCGCGCTGCGCGGGCGAAGCACGCCGTCGAGGCGGCGGAGGAGCTGGGCGACGACTTCGCGCAAGTCGCTGGTGCCCTCGGACGGCTCGGCGGCGCCGCTTTCCAGCCGCGCCAGCCGGTCGAGCTCGTCGAACCCTGCCATCAGCCGCGCGGCATCGACCGCGATGCCCGCCGCCAGGGCGCGATATTCGTGCGGTACCGGTCCGAACAACTGCTGCTGGATGATCTCGGCAAAGCCCTGGACTGCGTTCACCGGCGTGCGCAGCTCGTGCAGCACCTGGCGCATGCGGTCGGCCGGCGTGTCGGGCAGGGACAGCGCGGCCGGGGTTTCCTGGACCCGGCGCAAGCGGCCGGCATGGCCCTGGAACGCGCCGCCCGCGAGCGCGAATAGCGGCGTTGCGTCGATGTACCATTCGCCGGCCAGCGCCGGCGCGCCGATCAGCCACACGCGGCCCCCGCGGATCGGTAGGCGGCGGGACCGCGCGGCTTCGGCCAGCGGGTCGAGCCGGGCGAGCGCGGCGCGGCTATCGCCGCCCAGGGTCATCCCGACCATCAGCGGCGCGGCCGCCGCGTCCGCCCACACCACCACGCCGAGCGCATCGGTCGCGAAGTCGAACGCGGCTAGGTTGCCGCCGGCCGCCGGTTCGGCCCCCGGTTCGGGCGCCCGGCCCGGCGGCGCGGCGCCTTCGCGGCGCGCACGCTGGAAAGCCTCGATCCGGCGGACCAGCGCCCCGATGCCGGTTTCGGCCGGACTTTCGGCGTCCGGCGGCGAGGTTGGCAGCGAAGGCTCGGGCAGGACCAGGTCTTTGTCCCCCAGTCGCTCGAGCACCTGGCGGGCTGCCAGCGGCAAGTCGCGCCGGTGGCGCAGGAACCCGCGCGCGGAGACGGGCACGAGCGGGATCAGGCGCAGCCAGTCGCGCTCGCTCAACCTCGCCGTGGCCATGGCGGCGGCGGCCGCTTGGGGTTCGCTGTGCGCCAGCCAAGCGACCAGGACGCGGTTGCGCAGGCGCAGGCCCGGAGCGCGCAAGATCTGCGATTGTTCGGCCGCCGGCAATTCCTCGGCCAGCTCGGCCAGCCGCGCATATCCGGCGTCGACCAGCTCGCCCGCGGCGCCTTCGGGCAGGCTGCCGAGCAGATCGAGCAACTGGCGGTACTGGGTGCGCAAAGCCGTTGCGCTCCGCGCGCCGGTGCGCAGGACAGTGGCGAGGCGGTCGTCGAACTGCATCGGATCTCCGGCTGCGGCACGCAGGGCCGCTCACCGGTGACATACGCCCTGCGCGGGGTTGTGAAATGGCGTCGCTTTCGCGCGTTGCAAAGCGGGACAATTGCCGCCATACACAATAAAATTACGGGCCAACGACCACTGAGGCGTGGTTAATTACAATCGGCTCGCTGGAGGGGCATGGCATCGCTCGACAGCATTGACCGCAGGCTACTGGCCGAGCTGCAAGCCGAAGGCCGCGTCACCAATGTCGATCTCGCTCGCCGCGTAGGGCTGACCGCGCCGCCGTGCCTGCGCCGTGTCCGCGCGCTCGAGGAAGCCGGGGTCATCAAGGGCTACCATGCCGATCTCGATGGCGCACGCCTCGGCTTCGGGATCACGGTCTTTGCCATGGTCAGCCTGAAGAGCCAGGCCGAAGGCGATTTGCGCGCGTTCGAGGACCACATCAAGGGGCTGCCCGAAGTGCGCGAGTGCCATATGCTCAACGGCGAGATCGACTTCATCCTCAAGATCGTCAGCAAGGACCTGCAGAGCTTCCAGGAATTCCTCACCAGCAAGCTCACACCGGCGCCCAATGTGGCCAGCGTAAAGACCTCGCTGACCATCCGCACCGCCAAGAGCGAGCCCGGCGTGCCGCTAGACTAGTTGCCGGTTCGGCCATGCCTGTGTTACGGGCGAGAATAGGTGAGAGGGTCTTGGAATGAGGGCATTTTCAGTGATCGCCGCGGCTGCGCTGGCGGCTGCCGCGGGCGCCGCGCAGGCGCACCATTCGTTCGCGGTGTTCTTCGATGCCAGCAAGGACATCAAGATCACCGGCAAGGTGACCGGGTTTCGGTTCACCAACCCCCACGGGCTGATCGTGCTCGATGTGGCCGATGCGGGCGGCAAGGTCTCGCCGTGGCGGGTCGAGACCAATGCCCCGGTGGTGCTGGTCCGCCGCGGGTGGACCCGCGACATCATCAAGCCCGGCGACGTTGTGACGATCCAGGGCTGGCCGTCGCGCGACGGCCGGCCTTATATGCGGCTGCGCCAGGCGTTCGATGCCAAAGGCAAGCCGATCGGTCAGTCCGCCTTTGGGCAGAACGACAGCTGATGCGAATTTCCGCGCTTATCGCCGTAGCGCTGATCGCGGCGCCCGGGGCGGCGCTCGCCGAGCCGGACCTGACGGGCTACTGGGCGCCGGCCTTCTCGGCCGCCGAGTTGAAACCTGATCCCGCGATGGCCGCCAAGCTGCCGCCCAACACGGCTGTCCTGGCGGACGCAGGTCCGGCCGAGTTTGGGCGGATGGAGTTCGGCGGGCTCAAGCTGAAACCGCAGGCGCTGGCCCGCGCGCAAAGCTGGAATGCCGAAGCCGAGATGACCCTGCAGAAGGTCTGCGTCCCGCCGTCGATCGTCTATTCGGTGCAGGGCCCGTTTCCGTTCGAGGTCGAGCAGACCCATGACGCGATCGTGTTCCGTTACGAATATTACGACCAGGTACGGGTGATCTTCATGGACGGGCGCGGCCATCCCGGGCCCGACTTCCCGCATACCAAGATGGGCCATTCGATCGGCCGCTGGGACGGCGACGAGCTGGTGGTCGACACCGATCACCTGGCCGCATCGACGATCACCAACAACGGGCTCGACCACTCGGACCAAATCCACATGGTCGAACGCTACAAGCTGAGCCCGGACGGCAAGTCGTTGATGGCGACCCAGTGGTTCGAGGACCCGGCGGTGCTCGACAATGCCGGCGCGCGGTTCATCCGCTGGACGCGGCAGTCCGACCGGCACATCCTGTCTTATGAATGCGATCCCAGCTTCGCGCTCGAATACAGCCAGCAGCGCGCGCCGGCTGATAAATAGCAATCGGGGCACCATTGCGAGGCCGGCGTGTTATTTGCGCTAATGGATCAGGTCTTCACCCGTCTCGCCTCGAAAGTCTCCGCCTGGGCCGGCCAGCCGCTCGCCGCGATCATCGCGTTCCTGGTGATCATCGTGTGGGCGGTGACCGGGCCGCTTTTCGCGTGGTCCAACACCTGGCAGCTGGTGATCAACACCGGCACCACGATCGTCACCTTTCTGATGGTGTTCCTGATCCAGAATTCGCAGAACCGCGACGGAGCGGCGATGCAGGCCAAGCTCGACGAGCTCATCCGTGCGGTGGCCGACGCGCGCGATCCGTTCATCGGCATCGAACACATGAGCGAGGCGCAGATCGAGGCGATCCGCACGGCGCTCGAACGTGAAACCGGGATTGCGCCGGCCAACCAAGGTACCGCCGACGAATCGGTCGAACGGCTGCTCGACCGGACTTAGCTCACGCTTCGCGGCGGGCGAGCCAGTCCTCCAACCATTTGATCGAATAGTCGCCGTTGAGCACGTCGGGATCACGCAGTAGCGCCTGATGGAGCGGGATCGAGGTCTTGACGCCCTCGACCACCATTTCCTCAAGCGCGCGGCGCAGACGCATGATGCAGCCCTCGCGCGTGCGGCCATAGACGATCAGCTTGGCGATCATCGAATCGTAATACGGCGGGATCCGGTAGCCGGCGTAAAGCCCGCTATCGACCCGCACGTGCATCCCGCCGGCCGCGTGATAAGCGGTGACGAGCCCGGGGCTGGGGGCGAAGTTGAACGGGTCCTCGGCGTTGATCCGGCATTCGATCGCGTGGCCCTTGAATTCGATCTCGTCCTGCGTGACCGACAGCGGCTTGCCGTCGGCGACGCGGATCTGCTCGCGCACCAGGTCGACCCCGGTGATCATCTCGGTCACCGGGTGCTCGACTTGCAGCCGGGTGTTCATCTCGATGAAGTAGAACTCGCCGTTCTCCCACAGGAACTCGATCGTCCCGGCGCCGCGATAGGCCATGTCGGCCATCGCCCGGGCGACGACCCCGCCCATCCGCATCCGCTCGTCGGGGGTGATCACCGGAGAGGGGGCTTCCTCGAGCACTTTCTGGTGGCGGCGCTGAAGCGAGCAGTCGCGTTCGCCGAGGTGGATCGCGGTGCCGTTGCCGTCGCCGAATACCTGAAACTCGATATGGCGCGGATTGCCGAGGTACTTTTCGAGATAAACGGTGTCGTCGCCGAACGCCGCCTTGGCCTCCGCTCCGGCCTGCTTGATCAGCGTTTCGAGCTGGTCGGGGCTGGTGCAGACTTTCATTCCGCGCCCGCCGCCGCCGCTGGCGGCCTTGATGATCACCGGATAGCCGATCTCGGCCGCGATCCCGGCGGCCTCGTCAATGTCGGAAACCGCGCCGTCGGAGCCCGGCACCAGCGGCAGCCCGAGCGCGCCGGCGGTGCGCTTGGCCTGGACCTTGTCGCCCATCGTGCGGATGTGTTCGGGCTTGGGGCCGATCCACACGATGTTGTGCGCCTCGACGATCTCGGCGAACTGCGCGTTCTCGGACAGGAAGCCGTAGCCCGGGTGGATCGCATCGGCGCCGGAGATTTCCGCCGCCGAGATGATCGCCGCGGTGTTGAGGTAGCTGTCGGCCGCGGGCGGGGGGCCGATGCAGATCGCGTGGTCGGCCAGCCGCACGTGCATCGCGTCGGCATCGGCGGTCGAATGGACCGCAACCGTCTCGATGCCCATTTCGTGCGCCGCGCGGTGGATGCGCAACGCGATTTCGCCGCGGTTGGCGATCAGCAGGCGGGTGATTGCCAAGTTAGGAGATCACGACCAAGGGCTGGTCGAATTCGACCGGCTGGCCGCTCGACACCATGATCGCCTGGACGGTGCCGGCATTGGGGGCGACGATCGGGTTCATGACCTTCATCGCCTCGATAATCACCAGCGTGTCGCCCGCCTTGACCGTGCTGCCGACCGCCACGAACGCGTCGCTTTCGGGATCGGGGGCGAGATAGACCGTGCCGACCATCGGCGAGCGGACGGCGTTGGCGTTATCGACAGGCGGCGGAGCTGCCGCAGCCGGAGCGGTGGGTCCCGCCGCCGGCGCGGAGTGCGATTCCTGCGGCACGAGGCTGCCCGTGACAGCGCGGGCGACGCGAATCTTGCGCTCGCCATCCGCGACTTCGATCTCGGTAAGGCCGGTTTCGGTCAGCATGTCGGCGAGCTGGCGGACGAGCTTGGTATCGACTTTCATGCCCGATGGGCCGCCGGCGGCGCCTTTGTTCTCGGCCATCTGTTCCCTCGCAGCGGTGAGCTATGGCCCGGCGCTATGCGTTTTGCCGTGGGCCAAGGCAAGGGGCGCAGGGCTACAGCGCCGCCGCTTTGTCCAGCGCAACCATGTACGATTCCGCCCCCAGGCCCTGCACCGTTTGGGCGGCCGCCATGCCGACGTAGGAGACATGGCGGAACGATTCGCGGGTCAGCGGGTCGGACAAGTGAACCTCGATCACCGGGACCGAGATCGACTTGATCGCGTCATGCAGCGCGATGGAAGTGTGGGTATAGGCGCCGGCGTTGAGCAGCACGGCTTTGGCGCCGGCGAAGTGGGCTTCATGCAGCCAGTCGACCAGGTGGCCTTCGTGATTCGACTGGCGCATGTCGATTGTCAGGCCCAGCGCGCGGGCGCGGTCCTCCAGCCGGCCGGCGATATCGTCGAGCGTGTCGGTGCCGTAAATGGCCGGCTCGCGAATCCCGAGCAGGTTGAGGTTGGGTCCGTTGAGGACAAAGACGACGTTCGACATGCTGCTCCCCTGGGCGTTGCCTGCGGCCATAGCGGCGGGAAGGGGCGAGCAAAAGGCGCTGATCAGTTGCAATTTACACGCTGGTGGCGAATGTCGGCTGACGACCCATTGCGGACGTTCAGCCAATGTCCGCTTACGACCCATTGCGGACATTTGGCCTCGGACGTGGAAAGGCAGAAATGGCTTGTTGGGTCAGCTGCGGGTGTGCGATTCTACATACGTGGCGGGCGATCTCGGACCGGTGAGCGCTTGACCGTGTCAAAGCCGACGTCCTAGGCCAACAGTGCGAGGAGCCTCGGGGAGCGAGCGGTGACACATGGTTTCTGGTCTGTTGTAGCCGCCTTTGCGGTAACTGCTACGCCAGCTTTACAAGAGCCTTCCTTCTGTCAGCGCATGGCGCTCGAACTGCCGATGAAGGAGAAGCAGGTGGCAGGGACTCGTCGCGCGTTTGATATGCAGACAATGACAGCCGCGCAGCGTTGGCTGATCGGCGGGACCACGTCGTTCAGCATGAAATTGGTGTCCATCGACAGCACTCCGGAGGACGAGCAGCGGATCAAAAGCATGTGCAAGGGGTCGTCATGCACCATGATAGGGCGGCTTCGCTTCACGCTTGGTCTGAAGGACGGCACAGAGCGCAGTTTCGAACTGATCTCCGGTGAACGGGCGCGTGTTGAGATGGTCGGAACGCGAATCCGCTGCTCAGATCTTTAGCAGCGGCGGTAAGCCAATTGCTGCGGAGTAGCAGCAGCTCAGATCATGGAGCGTTCGGCGGATGCGCGTCTTCACCACTTCTGGAGGCAACATGTATGACCGCCTCCCACCCTTTGGAGACATTATGGGCGGGGAAGCTCACCCTCAAAGCAGCGGGTCAGCTGACGACCCATTGCGGACATTCGGCTTACCGGCGAGACTGCTGGCATGGCCTTAGCAAGGATCGCACTGGTAGCCTTTGTGGGCATCGTTGGTTTCGGTGTCGGTTACGCGCTTGGAGCGTCGCGGGAGAGTGACAGTCCGCGCGAAGACATGATGGGAGCCAAACCACAGGTTCAGGATGCGATCCACCGCTGGGCGGTAAAAGCGCGTGAGTCCGAAACAAGCGTTCGACAGCATTGGCGTCCTCGCGCCATGTTCATTCCCATCCGAAATCAAGGATCAGGTAACTTGTGCATCCAGCTCCAACTGGAGCGCGGCGCTGTCGGTGGGTCTCCAGTGTACTGCTACAGGGGCAGCTCCACTGTCCTCGTTGGGGAATACAGCGACGTAGAGTGATCGTCCGCTTTCCACCCAAAGCGGACATCCGCGCGCCGCTCTAACCCTCGACGCCCTTGATCTTCCCCCACTGGCGCGCGGCGGTTTAGCCGAGATAGCCGGTGCCGAACAGCGCGTAGAGCGGCTCGGGCAGCCCGTTGAGGTAGGCGGTCATGCCGGCGGCGATGTCGTGCGCCGCCTGCGGGCGAAAGGCGGCGATCAGGCCCATCGGCAGCGCCCACAGCAGCATCACGTAGATCACGTAGAGGAAGCTCGGGCGCGCGCGGCTGGTCCACGGATCGGGCGAAGTCGCCTCCGCGACGATCGCCGAGAGCTGGGCCTTGAACACCTCGAGTTCCTGCGAACCTTGAAGATTGATCAGCTCGAGCTTGGCGCGATCACGCGCGGCCTTGTCGGGAAGGATCTTGTCGATGATCGAGGCGAGCGGGGCGATGAGCGATTCGATGATGGGCATAGCGAGGCTCCGCGGTGACGAGTCGCGAGGTGAGTGAACCCATCAGGTTCGTGTAGGAAAGGGTTTTGTGGCGGTTTCGGCCAATGCGCGGGTCGCGGCACAGTCTTTGAGGCTGGCCACTGGTCGGGACGACAGGATTCGAACCTGCGACCCCCACACCCCCAGTGTGATGCGCTACCAGGCTGCGCTACGTCCCGATCCAGTGGTGCGGCGGCCTATAGGCAGCGCCCCCCGCGCTGTCCAGCACTGGCAAGCGGGGCCGATTGCACCCCCAGGGCTTTGCTGCTAGGCGCGGCGCCCACCAACCGGGACGGGCCGCCGCGCGGCCGTTCCGCGTCCGCTAATCCCCGCGCAAGCGCGATCCGATAGGCCTTTTACGATGTTCGATTTGCTTGCCGTGGGCACCGCCGCAGCCGGACCGCCCGGCTGGGTCAGCTTCCTCCCGGTGATCGGGATGGTGGCGATTTTCTGGTTCCTGATCATTCGCCCGCAGATGCGCCAGCAAAAGGTGCAGAAGGACAAAATCGCCTCGGTCAAGAAGGGCGACCAGGTGATCACCGGCGGCGGCTTGCTGGGCAAAGTGGTCCGGGTCGACGACCAATACGCCGAGATCGAGATCGCCCAAAACGTTCGCGTGAAAGCGCTCAAGTCGACCATCGGCGACATCGTCATGCCGGGCGGCAAGCCCGCCAACGACTGACGCGAAGGCCGGCGCAAGCGATGCTCGATTTTCCTCTCTGGAAGCGCCTGTCGCTGTGGGCGGTGACGTTGTTCTTCGTGCTCGCGGCGGTGCCGTCGCTGGTCGGCTTTACCGGCCTGGCGTGGCCCGCCGCGCTGCCCGATCCGCGCATCCGCCTGGGGCTTGATCTCGCCGGGGGCAGTTACCTGCTGCTCGAGGCGCAACCCACCCAGGTGGCCAAGCAGCGCCTCGAATCGATGGAGGAAAGCGTCCGCACCAAGATGCGCGACGCCAAGCCGAGCATTCGCATCCGCGACATGTCGGCGAGCAACGGGCGGCTGTCGTTCCTGGTCGAGGACCCCAGCCAGATCGACGCGGCGCGCGGTGTGGCCGAGCCGCTGACCACCGGCGCGGGCCTCAGTGGCAAGCGCGACTGGACGATCGAGGTCCTCGACGGAAACCGCATCGTGCTCGCGCAGACCCAGGAAGGCCTCGACCTTGCGGTCAGCCAGGCGATGGATAGCGCTACCGAGGTGGTGCGCAAGCGGATCGACGCGCTCGGCACGCGCGAGCCGACGATCATCCGCTCGGGCGCAAACCGCATCGTGGTGCAAGTGCCCGGCTTGCAGGATCCGCAAGGCCTCAAGGACCTGCTCGGCAAGACCGCCGAGCTTGAATTCAAGCTGGTCGACCAGACCGCGCTGCCGTCGGACGTGGCGCAAGGCATAGTCCCGCCGGGCGACGTGGTGGTGCCTTATGCGCCCGGCACGCCGTTCCAGGGTACCGCCATCGCGGTCAAGCGGCTGGGCGGCATCCGCGGCGATTCGCTGACCGACGCGAAGCAGAGCTTCGAGCCGCGCACCAACGTGCCGGTGGTTTCGATCCAGTTCGACACACAGGGCGGCGCCAAGTTCGCCCGCCTGACCAGCGAGAACGTCAACAAGCCGTTCGCGATCATCCTCGACGGACAAGTCCTGTCCGCGCCCAACATCAACGAGCCGATCCTGGGCGGCAGCGCGCAAATCTCCGGCAGCTTCACCGTGCAAAGCGCCAATCAGCTGGCGATCGCACTGCGGTCCGGCGCCTTGCCGGTCGATCTCAAGGTGATGGAGGAAAGCACGATCAGCGCCGAGCTGGGCAAGGATTCGATCTCAAAGGGCACGCTCGCCATGGGAATCGGGACCCTGGCGCTGATGCTGTTCGTGATCGTGACGTACGGGCGGTTCGGCCTGTACACGTGCTCCGCACTGATCGTGAACCTGCTGATGATCCTCGGTACGATGGCGCTGCTCGGCTCGCTCGCGGCGCTGACGCTGCCGGGCATCGCCGGCCTGGTCCTGACCGTCGGCGCGGCGGTTGACGCCAACGTGCTGATCAACGAGCGCATTCGCGAGGAACGCCACCGCGGGCGCCGCGTCGTCCAGTCGGTCGAGCTCGGCTACAAGGAGGCGAGCCGAGCGATCTTCGATGCCAACACCACCAACGTGATCGCCGCGGTGCTGATGTTCCTGTTCGGCTCAGGCCCGGTCAAGGGCTTCGCGGTGGTGCTGATGATCGGCATCGTCACCTCGGTGTTTACCGCGGTGACCCTGTCGCGGATGTGGGTCGCCGGCTGGCTGCGCCGCAAGCGCCCCACCGAAATCGTGCTGTAGGGCCAGGCCAATGAAGCTGCTCAAGCTCGTCCCCGACGATACCAACATCCACTTCCTGCGCTGGCGGGTGCCGTTCTATTCGATCAGTCTGTTGCTGATGGCGGCTTCGATCGGCCTGCTGTTCACTCGCGGGCTCAACCTGGGGGTCGATTTCGTCGGCGGGCAGATGATCCGGGTCACGTTCACTCAGGCCGCGGCCGCGCCCGTGGCGAAGGTCCGCGGCGAAGTCGAACGGCTCGGTTTTGGCGAGCCGATCATCCAGCAGGTCGGCGCGCCCAACGCGATGTCGATCCGCATGAAGCTGCCCGCGGGCGCCGACAGCAACCCCGCGCTGGCCGACGACATGACCCGGCGGATCACCGCCGACATCAAGTCGCATCATTCCGACGCCCGGATCGACGGCGTCGATTCGGTCTCCGGCAAAGTCTCTAAGGAGCTCGGCTGGACCGCATTTAAGGCACTGGGCTTTGCCGCGCTCGCGGTCGCGGCCTACATCTGGTTCCGCTTTGAATGGCAGTTCGGCATCGGCGCCCTGCTCAGCCTGGTCCACGACGTGACGCTGACGCTGGGGCTGTTTTCGCTGACCCAACTGGAATTCGATCTCAACATCGTCGCTGCCCTGCTGACGCTGATCGGTTATTCGCTCAACGACACCATCGTGGTGTATGACCGAATACGCGAAAACCTGAAGAAATTCCGCCGCATGGCGATGCCCGAGCTACTCGATTTGTCGGTCAACGAAACGCTGGCGCGGACCGTGATGACCTCGCTCTCGATCCTGATCACGCTGGCCGCACTGCTATTGTTCGGCCCCCACGTGATCTTCGGCTTCACCCTGGCGATCACCTTCGGGATCTTCGTCGGCACTTACAGTTCGATCTACATGGCCGCGCCGATCCTGATCTGGCTCAAGGTCAGTCCGCAGAGCTTCGTCCCCACCGAAACCGCCGCCGACCGCCAGGCCCGGCGAGCGCGGGGCGAGCTCTAGGACGCGGCTTACAAGCGGCGGACGAGCATCTCCGCCACCGCCAGCCAGGCGGGATTATCGACCACGATTTGCCGCTGGCCGGCGCCGGGCGGGAGCAGCCCGACCAGCGTGCCCTTGCGGTCGATCAGGCGCCCGAACGCGAAGCGCCCGCCGGCGCGCGGCACCAGCACGTCGCGGTTGATCAAGTGCGCGGCACTGCCGGGCGCATGCTGGCGCAGCCACAGCTGGTCGCCGGCGCGGTATTCGCCTTGCGCCGCCTCGATCGCCACGCACAGCATCGGGCCGTCCCCGGCGAGCGTGCTGGGGAGGATCGCGTCGCGAGGGGCGGTCAGCGGCTCGGCCCCGGCATCGGTCAGGCGCGCGACGATTTTCGGCATCTCGGCGCCCTCGCCCTTGACCAGCAGTTCGGAATCGACGCCGAGCGCCGCGCCGATCCTGTTCATCCACCCAAGCGAGAGGTTGCGCATGCCGGTCTCTAGCCGGCCAATGGTTTGCGCCGTGGTCGGCGGGGCGCACGCCGCCGCGACTTCGGCCAGGGTCATCGACTTCTGCTTGCGGATGTCGCGGATACGATTGATCACCGGCGGTCCCCTAACCGATCTGGTTTTAGGGTTTTCCTACAAGCGGGCGATAATGGCAAGGGCCGCTCCCATCCTTGAGGGAGATTCGCGGCATGCAGCGTAAACTGGTCGAGCGGGAATTGACCTCGGAGGGCCCACGCCGGCAATCGGGCATCGGTCCCAAGCGGCGCAGCGTCACCGTCAATCTGGCCGAATCGCCGCTGACCTGGCTCTATGCCCACGGCCATCTCGACGACCGGCTTTACGGTGCGGGCGAGCGACTCCGCGCCGATTGGGAACGCGCCCAGCTCGCGCCCGGGGTTACGATGCGGTGGGAACCGGTGCGCATTCGCGGGACCGCCGGCGGCGGGCTCAATGCGACCGAACGGCAGATTGCGGCGCGCGACCGCTTCAACGCCGCCATTGCCGCCGCGGGCAAGGGCTTGGCCGACGTGCTGTGGCGGGTGGTGTGCGCGGGCGAAACGCTGCCTTTCGCCGAACGCGCGCTTGCGTGGCCGGCGCGCAGCGGCAAGCTGGTGCTCAAGCTGGCGCTCGACCGGGTGGCGGATTTTTACCGCCTCCCCTGAAGATACCCGCAGGCCCGTGGCCGATGCGCGATTGAGCGGAGCCCGCGGCCGTGCCAGATGTCCCCCGCTGGTTTCAGAGGAAAGCATCGATGGACCGTCGGCACTTCATGGCTGCGAGCGCCGCTTCCGCGCTTATCGCTTCGTGGCCCGACGAAGCCTGGGCGCAGACCGGCGGCGACGCGGCCCTGCGCACGGTGTTCGACCGGATCTTCAACGGCGACATGCTGCTCAGCCCGCAGACGATGACCTCACTCGGGCTCGACACCGGCGCTTATGCGTGGATGCGCTCGCGGTTCGACTGGGTAGGTGAGGCGCCCGAGGCGGCGCAGGATCTTCACGCCCGCACCATGTTGCGCGATGTGCGCGCGGTCGCGCCGGACGGCCTGAGCGAGATCGGCCGAGTGCGGCGCGAAGTGGTCATCGACATGCTCGAACAGCGCCTGGTCGGCGCGCCGTTTCGGATTGCCAGCGTCGGGGGGCCATACCGAATCAGCCAGCAGGCCGGGGTCTACTTTTCAATTCCCGACTTTCTCGATTCGGTTCACCCAATCGAAACCGCGGCCGATGCCGAAGCGTACCTCACCCGGCTGGCGACGTTCCCCTACTTGCTCGACGACCAGAGCGATGCGCAGCGCGCCGATGCCGCGCGCGGTTATCTCGCGCCCGGTTGGTCGCTCGACCTGGCGATGGGCCAGATCGCCAACCTGCTCGAACCCGCCGCGGCCGAGACGGGCATGGTCACCTCGCTGACCCAGCGTGCTGCCAACAAGGGCCTTGCCGGCGAGTGGCATGCGCGCGCCACCCGAATCGTCGAGGACGCGGTGCGTCCGGCGCTGCGCCGCCAGTTGGCGTTGCTCAAGCGCTTGGGGCCGACCAGTCGCGCGGGTGACGGCGTTTGGCGAGTGCCGCGCGGAGACGAGATTTACGCCAAGGCGCTGCGTTATTTCACCACCACGGACCTCGGACCGGACCAGATTCATCGTGCCGGGCTGGAGCAAGTGGCCGAGCTGACCGCGCAGCTGGACGTGATACTGCGCGCGTCCGGCCTGACCTCGGGAACGGTCGGAGAGCGGCTGGCGCAGCTCAATAAGCGGCCCGACCAGCTGTTCGCCAACAGCGATGCCGGCCGGACCGAGCTGATCGCCGCGCTCAACCAAAGCGTGAAGGCAATGATGGGCAAGCTGCCGCAAGCCTTCGCCACCATCCCGACCCAACCGCTCGAGATCAGACGGGTCCCGCCGGAGATTCAGGACGGCGCGTCCAACGGCTACTATAACAACGCCTCGCTCGATGGTTCGCGGCCGGCGATTTACTGGATCAACCTCAAGGACACGGCCGATTGGCCGCGTTACTCACTGCCGGCGCTGACATACCACGAGGGCGTTCCCGGTCATCATCTGCACCTCAGCCTGTTGCAGGAAGACGCCGAGCTGCCCCTGCTGCTCAAGAACTACTGGATGTCGGCTTATGGCGAGGGCTGGGCGCTCTATTCGGAGATGCTGGCCGACGAGCTGGGCGGCTATCAGGGCCTCGAAAAAGCCGGCGCGCTTCAGAGCTGGCTTTACCGCGCGGTACGGCTCGTCGTCGATACCGGCATCCACGCGAAGCGCTGGAGCCGCGAGAAAGCGACCGATTACTTCGTTGCCACAACCGGGTTCACCCGCGCGCGCTCGCAACGCGAGATCGAGCGCTACTGCGCCGGCCCCGGGCAGGCGTGCAGCTACAAGATCGGCCAGAACGAATGGATGCGTCTGCGCCGCCGCGCGCAGGCCGAGCTCGGCGCGCGGTTCGACTTGCGCCAGTTCCACGAGATCCTGAAGGAAGGGATTATGCCGCTGGACATGCTCGACCGGCGCGTCGCGGCGTGGACCGCGCGGGTCAAGGCCTCGGCTTAGCTCTCGACCCGTTCAGCGAGCGCCAGCCAGCGTTGCTCGGCCGCGTCCTTTTGCGCGCGGAGCTTGTCGAGCAGCGCGGTGAAGCGCGCGAACTGCGCGGGGTCGCGGCCGTAGAGGTCGGGATCGGCCAGCGCGTGCTCGCCCTTGACGATCTCGGCATCGAGCTCCTCGATCCGCGCGGGCAGCAAGTCGTAATCGCGCTGGTCTTTGTAAGTCAGGCGCACTTTCACGCCAGCGGGCGAGGGCTGGAGGATGGGATTGGCCGGCCTAGGCTTGACCGGCCCGCCCCCGGCTCCTCCCGCCAGCGGGCGGGGAGATTGCTGGCGCTTGGCTTGCCAGTCTTCGTAGCCGCCGGCGACGATATCGACCGTGCCGCTGCCGTCGAGCCCGAGGGTGACGGTGACGGTGCGGTCGAGAAAGTCGCGGTCGTGGCTGACGATCAGCACCGTGCCGTCGTAATCGGCGATCACTTCCTGCAGCAGGTCGAGCGTTTCGAGGTCGAGATCGTTGGTCGGCTCGTCGAGCACCAGCAGGTTCGATTTCCGCGCAAATTCGCGGGCCAGCAGCAGCCGGCTGCGCTCGCCGCCCGAGAGCCTGTTGATGGGAAAATCGGCCAGCGCGGGATCGAACAGGAAGTCCTTGAGGTAGGCCAGGACGTGCTTGCGCACGCCTCGCACGTCGAGCCAGTCGCCGCCTTCGGCGAGGATGTCGCGCACCGTCTTGTCGGGCGCAAGCAGGCTGCGCTGCTGGTCGATCATCACTCCGCTCAGGGTTTTGGACAGCGTAACCGTGCCCTCATTCGGGGCAAGGCCGCCGGTCAGCAGACGCAGCAGCGTGGTCTTGCCGGTGCCGTTGGCGCCGACCACGCCGATCCGGTCGCCGCGCTGGATGCGTAGTGAGAAGTTCCTGATGATCGGCCGCTCGGTAAATCGTTTGCTCACCGCTTCGGCGACGATTACCGACTTGGTGCGGGTTTCGTCGGCCGCGAGCGCCAGTTTGGCGGTCCCGGCCTTGCCCATCATCGCCGCCCGCTGCGCGCGCATCTTGTGGAGCGCCTCGAGCCGACCCTGGTTGCGCTTGCGCCGCGCGGTCACCCCGCGCTCGAGCCAATGCGCCTCTAGCTTGAGCCGTGCGTCGAGCTTGTCGGCCGAGCGGGCTTCCTCGGCATATACTTGCTCCTCCCACGCCTCGTAGCCGCCGAAACCGACTTCCTTGCGCCGCAGTGCGCCGCGATCGAGCCACAGCGTGGCGCGGGTCAGCCGCTTGAGGAACGTGCGGTCGTGGCTGATCGCGATGAACGCGCCCGTGTAGCGGGTCAGCCAGGCCTCCAGCCACTCGATCGCCGCCAGGTCGAGGTGGTTGGTCGGCTCGTCCATCAGCAGCAGATCAGGCCGCAGCGCCAGCGCGCGGGCCACTTGAGCCCGGCGCCGCTCACCGCCGCTGGCGGTGGCCGCGGTCCGCGCCATGTCGATCCCGAGCTGGCCGGCGATCGCTTCGACCTCATGGCGCGATGGCGCCTCGGCGCCCGACAGCGCGAAGTCCATCAGGGTCGCATAGCCCGACAAGTCCGGCTCCTGCTCGAGCAACACGATGCGCGTGCCCGGCTGGACCGTGCGCTTGCCGCGGTCGGGCTCGATATGGTCGGCGATCAGCCGGAACAGCGTGGTCTTGCCCGCGCCGTTGCGCCCGATCAGCGCCAGCCGGTCACGCGGACCGACGTGCAGGTTGATGCCCTGGAACAACCAGCGCCCGCCTTGCTGTAGGCCCAGGTTTTCCCATGCGATGATCGGGGGCTCGGCCACGGCTGCGCGCGGTAGGCGGCGCGCCCGGGTTGCACAAGCGCATCACCGCTGCCTGAACCTGCGCCAGCGGGGTATTCAGACCTTGTTCAATGGCTTGGCCATAGTCAAACCCCTGCCATGCGCAAGTTGCTCACCTCCCTCGTTGTCGCCGCGCTCGTCGCGGGCGGGCCGGCGCTTCCCGCCGCGGCCCAGTCGCGCGGGGATCAGGCCAGCGCGCGCGAGGAGATGAAGGCCGGCCGGACGATGCCGCTGCGCGAGATCGAGCGGCGTATCGTCCCGCAGATGAAAGGCAACGAATACCTTGGCCCGGAATACGACGGCGCCGCGACCGCTTATCGTCTCAAGTTCATCCGCGACGGCCAGGTGGTGTGGGTGGATGTCGATGCCCGCACCGCGCGCATTCTCCACATCTCCAAGTAACCACAAATGAACAGGCCGGAAACGGCGCCCGTGTTGACGCGTTACATGCAAAGGACCACATCGTGGCCGCGTGTGAACAGGGGATTTTCGATGCGTATCCTGATCGTCGAGGACGAGCCGACCCTCGGCCAGCAGTTGAAGACGACGCTCGAACAGAACGGCTACGCGGTGGACTTGTCGACCGACGGCGAGGATGGCCACTTCCTCGGCACCAGCGAAGATTACGACGCGGCGATCCTCGACCTCGGCCTGCCCGAGATCGACGGACTGACCGTGCTTGGGATGTGGCGCCGCGAAGGCCGCAACTTCCCGGTGCTGGTGCTGACCGCGCGCGATAGCTGGTCGGACAAGGTCGCCGGGCTCGACGCCGGGGCCGACGACTATCTCGCCAAGCCGTTCCAGACCGAAGAACTGATCGCCCGCCTGCGCGCGCTGATCCGCCGCGCCTCGGGCAACGCCAGCTCCGAGCTGACGGCGGGCGACGTGCGGCTCGACACCCGCTCCGGCCGGGTCACGCTGGCGGGGGAGCCGGTCAAGCTGACCGCCCAGGAATACAAGCTGCTCAGCTATCTGATGCACCACAAAGGCAAAGTGGTCAGCCGGACCGAGCTGATCGAGCACATCTACGACCAGGATTTCGACCGCGATTCGAACACCATCGAAGTGTTCGTCACCCGCATCCGCAAGAAGCTGGGTGCCAATGTCATCACCACCATCCGTGGACTCGGTTACAGCCTCGACGATCCCGACGAGCCCGGCCGCGGACAGTGACGCCTTAGGGCTGGCGGACCGCGTGCCGCCAGGTCCGGCGGCATCCGCCAGCGACCCGGCGCTCGCCGCAGCGCGCGCGGAGCCGCGCGACACCGGTAGCCTGGGGCGCCGGATGATGGTCATTGCCGCGGGCTGGATCACGATCCTTCTGCTGCTCGGCGGCATCGGGCTCGACCGCACCTTGACCGCGCTCGTCACTCGCCAGTTCGACGAGCAGCTCGATTACATGATGACCGCGATGATCGCCTCGGCCGAGATCGGCCCGCAGGGCGAAGTCTATTTCAATCGTCCTCTCGGTGATCAGCGGTTCCTCGAGCCCAACAGCGGGCTCTATTACCAGATCAACGGCAAGGGCCACGACGATTTCGCCTCGCGTTCGCTGTGGGACCGGACGCTGCGGATCAAGGGAGTACCCGCGCGCAAGCCGATCTACTACGATTCGCAGCAATTCGGGGAAGAACCGCTGCGCATCATCGAACGGACCATCCGGCTGCCCGGCAGCCCGACCGACTGGCAATTCGCGGTGGCGGGGGGGCGGATAGATCTCGACCGGCAAATCCGCCGGATTCGCTCGATCCTCGTATGGTCTTTCGTGATCCTCGGCTTCGGCCTGATCCTGATGGCGATGCTGCAGACCTGGTACGGCCTCGGCCCGCTGCGGCGCGTGCGCCAGGCAATCGCGCACATCCGCACGTCGGGCAGCAACCGGGTCACCGACCCGCTTCCACGCGAAGTCCAGCCGATGGTCGAGGAGCTGAACGCGCTGCTGGCGCATTCGGAGACCCAGGCCGAGGAAGCGCGCCGCCACGCCGGCAATCTCGCGCATGCGCTCAAGGCCCCGCTGACGGTCCTGACCAATGCGGCCAGCGCCCATTCGCCCGACCTCGGCGATACGGTGCTGCGCGAAGCGGCGACGATGCGGCGGCAGGTCGATCACCACCTCGCCCGCGCGCGCGCGGTCGGGCGCCGGGCGATGGGCCATTCGCGCACCAACGTGATGGCCAGCGTCGAAGCGGTCGAGCGCGCAGTCTCGCGGCTCTATCCGGGCGGGCGGCTCGACCTTGACGGGTCGTTCCGGGCCGAAGTCGCCGTGGAGCGCCAGGACCTCGATGAGATCCTCGGCAACCTGATCGAGAATGGCGCGAAGTACGGCGGCGGCAGCGTGTTCGTGACGGTCGATCCGGACCCTACCGAACCGCTCTGCAGCGTGTGGATCGAGGATGATGGGCCAGGCATCTCCGAGGCCGACCGGGCCAAGCTGTTTTCGCGCGGGGCGCGGCTCGATACCGAGAAACCGGGAACCGGGCTGGGCCTGGCGATCGTGCGCGACGTGGCCGAGATTTACGGCGGCCAGGTCGAGCTCGGCGAAAGCGAGGATCTGGGCGGCCTGCTGGTCAAACTCAAGTTGCCCCGCGCGGGGTGAAGTTCAGCGTTCCGCCGCCCGCTGGTGGTGGCGGATCACTTCCTCGATCACGAAGCGGATGAACTTCTCGCTAAACTCAGGGTCGAGGTCGGCTTCCTCGGCCAGCTTGCGCAGGCGGGCGATCTGCTCGGCCTCGCGCGCCGGGTCGGCCGCGGGCAGTGCGGCGCGCGCCTTGTGCTCACCCACCGCCTGGGTGATGCGGAAGCGTTCCGCCAGCATGTGGATCAGCGCCGCATCGATGTTGTCGATGCTCTTGCGAAAGGCGGCCAGCACCGGGTCGCCGTCAGGCTGGGAGAGGTCGGGCTGGGAGGCCATGGGCGCAAGCGTTAGCAGGGATTTGACGCTTGCCAAGCAGGCGCCTGCCCGCCATGCCCCGGCCATGACTGCCGACGTCGTGCCGCTGCCAAAGAAGCAGGACGTCAAGGAGCCGTCGCTCACGCCCATCCTGGCCCTGACGGCGACCGCGATGAACGCGGTCAACGCCATCATCCTCGACCGGATGCATAGCGAAATCCCGTTGATCCCGGCGCTCGCCGGCCACCTGATCGCGGGCGGCGGCAAACGGATGCGGCCGATGCTGACGCTCGCGGGCGCGGAACTGGTCGGGTATCAGGGTGCCCGCCATCACAAGCTGGCCGCCGCGGTCGAGTTCATCCACACCGCCACGCTGCTTCACGACGATGTCGTCGACGGGTCGGAGACGCGGCGCGGCAAATCGGCCGCCAACATCGTGTTCGGAAATCCGGCGACGGTCCTGGTGGGCGATTTCCTGTTCAGCCGCGCGTTCGAGCTGATGGTCGAGGACGGCAGCCTCAAGGTGCTCAAGATCCTCAGCTCGGCCAGCGCCATCATCGCCCAAGGCGAGGTCGACCAGCTGACCGCGCAGCGCCGGATCGAGACCAGCGAAGAGCGCTATCTCTACATTGTCGGGGCCAAGACCGCGGCCCTGTTTGCCGCCGCCAGCCGCATCGCCGCGGTGGTCGGCGAGCGGGGAGAGGCGGAAGAGCGCGCGCTCGACGATTACGGCCGCAACCTCGGGATCGCGTTCCAGCTGGTCGACGATGCGATCGATTATGACAGCGGCACCGCCGAAATGGGCAAGGATCGCGGCGACGACTTCCGCGAAGGCAAGATGACCTTGCCGGTGATCCTCGCCTATGCCCGCGGCGACGAGGAGGAGCGCCGCTTCTGGCAGGACGCGGTCGCCGGCTTTCGCACCGCGGACGAAGATTTCGCCCACGCGGTCGGCCTGATCCGCCGCCACGGCGCGGTGCAGGCGACGCGCGAACGGGCGCGGCACTACGCCGAACGCGCTTGCGATGCGCTGGCGATGTTTCCCGACAGCCGCGCGCGCCAGGCGCTGATCGAAGCCGCGCGGTTTGCGGTCTCCCGCGGTTATTAGCCGACCGGGATCATCAGGTGCGCGTACGGCGTGCCGGCCCACATCACGTATGGCGCTTTGGTGTCGGGGTTCGGACCGCTTGGATAGCCCTTGAGCGAAGCGGCCGAACCGACCAGCATCATGTGCGGGCCGGTATGGACCCAGTCTCCGCCCTCGGTCGGCTTGGTCGCGAAGGGGTCGGTGTTGCTGGCGTCGGTGCCGCCGGCGAGCATGTACATGATTCCGGGCTTGTCGGTGGACGGGGCCTTGTGGCCGACCCACGCCATCACGAAGTCCATCGCGTTGGCGTCGAAGCACATCGGATCGGGGCCGGGCGTTGCCGGGCTGTCCGCCATGCAAGTGAAGCCATTGGTTCCCTTGCGCACTTCCGTCATCGTGCCATCGGCGTTCATGGCAACGATGGTGGATGCCTTTCCGACGGCCGCGGGCGCTGCAGATTCGGCACTGGCGACGGGATCGTTCGCGGCGGCCGCGACGCTCTCCGAGGGGGCCGGCGCGGGGACCGCGGTCTCGGCTTTCTTTTCGCATCCGGCCAGCGTGGTGGCGGCGAGCAATAACAGCGCTAGACGAGTCGATGTCATGGAATCCTCCCGACTAAAGCAACCCGCGACAGCCAATACCATAAATGGTGGCGGCGAGGCGAGCGATTTGGCCGGCCCGATGCGATGAGCGAGTTGCCGATCAACACCGTGCTGCCGCGGCTGCGGGCCGTGCTGCACGAACGATCCGGCGCGGTCCTGATCGCCCCGCCGGGCGCGGGCAAGACCACCGCGGTGGCCCGGGCGCTGATCGGTGAGCCATGGTGCACCGGACTGGTGATCCTCCTCAGCCCGCGCCGGGTCACCGCGCGGGCCGCGGCCGAGCGCATGGCCGAGCTGCTGGGGGAGCCGGTCGGCTGGCGGGTCGGCTACCTGACCCGGCTGGACACCAGGCAATCGGCGGCGACCCGTATCCTCGTCGTCACCGAAGCGATCTTCGTCAGCCGGATTCTCGGCAACCCCGAGCTGGCGGGTGTCTCGGCAGTGCTGTTCGACGAGGCGCACGAGCGGCATCTCGACAGCGACCTCGGCCTCGCGCTGGCGATCGAGAGCCAGGCGGTGCTGCGCGAGGACCTGCGGATCGTGGTCATGTCGGCCACCATCGACGGCGCGCGGTTCGCCCGCCTGCTGGGCGGCGCGCCGGTGATCGAAAGCGAGGGCCGCGCGCATCCATTGCGGATCGAGTGGCTCGGCAGCCGCGCGGAACTGCGTACCGAGGAGGCCATGGCGCGCGCGATCCTGGCGGCGTGGCGCAATGAGGACGGCGACGTGCTCGCCTTCCTCCCCGGGGTCGGCGAGATCGAACGGACCCGCGAGCGGCTCGTCGGGCACCTGCCGCCGGTGCCGATCCTGCCGCTCCACGGCCAGGTTGAGCCCGCCGCGCAGCGCGCCGCGATCCGCCGCGATGGGCAAGGGCGGCGCCGGATCGTTCTGGCGACCGCGATCGCCGAAACCTCGCTGACGCTCGACGGGGTCTCGGTGGTGGTCGACAGCGGGCTATCGCGGCGGGCCGAGTTCGATGTCGCGGCGGGCGTCACTCACCTTATCACCCGCCGCGCCAGCCAGGCAGCGGCGGCGCAGCGGGCGGGGCGCGCCGCGCGGCAGGGGTCGGGCGTCGCATACCGCTTGTGGGAAGAAGCGGGGCACGCCGGGCGCGAGGCGTTCGATCCGCCCGAGATGCTCACTTCCGATCTTGCGCCGCTAGTGCTGGCGCTGGCGCAATGTGGCGCGGATCCGGCAAGCCTGGCCTGGCTCGATCCGCCGCCAAGCGCGGCACTGGCCGCCGCGCGCGAGCGGCTGGGCCAACTGGGCGCGCTCGATGGCGAGAACCGCATAACAGCGCGCGGCCGCCAGTTGTCCGCGCTCGCGATGGAACCGTGGCAAGCGGCAATGCTGCTCGCCGGGGCCGAGCGAGGCATGGCGGCCGAGGCGGCGAAGATCGCCTTGCTGCTTCAGGAACGCGCGCTCGGCGGCCGCGGCGAAGACCTGGCGCAGCGTCTGGCGCGGTGGGACGCGGATCGGTCGGGGAGGGCCGAGGCATCGCGCAAGCTCGCGGCGGGGTGGGCCGCGCGCGCCCAAGCTCAGGGCGAGCCGGGAACCGAACTTGGTTCCAAGTCCGCTCGGGCTCAGGCTGTCGAGGCACGTGCGCCGCCGCTAGGCATTCTGCTCGCCCTCGCGCTGACCGGCAATCTCGCACGGCGCCGCGATGGTTCGGGTGAGAACTGGTTGTCGGCGGGCGGACGCGGCTACACGCTCGATCCGACCTCGCCGCTGGCTTCGGCCGAATGGCTGGCGATCGGCGACGCCCAGGGGCGGGCGCAGGCGGCGCGGATCACCTCCGCGCTGCCCCTGACCACCGAGGAAGTCGAGCGCGGCCTGGCTGGGCGGATCGAACGCCGCACCACGCTGCTCTGGACCGGCGAGCGGGTCGAGGCGCGGCTCGAACGGCGGATCGGCGCGATCGTGCTGGCGAGCGGGTCCGATCCTTCGCCCGACGCGGCGGCGGTCGCCGCGCTATTGCTCGAACAGGCTTTGGCGAACCTCGACCGGATCGTTTCGGCAGAGCTGAGCGCGCGCGCAAGATTCGCCGGGCTGCACGCATTTGCAGCCGATGCGAGCGAATGGTTGCCGCCGCTGCTCGAAGGCCGCCGCGATCTCGATTTGCCCACAGCCGCCGTCGCCGAAGCCTTGCTCGCGCGGTTGACCTGGGACGAGCGCCAGCGGCTCGATCGGCTGGCCCCGCGCGAATTCGTCAGTCCTGCGGGCTCGCATCACGCGATCGACTATGCCGATCCCGCGGGACCTAGCGCCGAGGTGCGGATCCAGGCCCTGTTCGGCCTCGACCGCCATCCGCTGATCGGCGAGACGCCGCTGCTGCTCAAGCTCACCAGCCCCGCCGGCCGCCCCCTTCAGGCGACGCGCGACTTGCCCGGGTTCTGGCGCGGCAGCTGGGCCGAAGTGCGCAAAGACATGAAGGGCCGCTATCCCAGGCATCGCTGGCCCGACCAGCCGTGGAACGAAGCGCCGAGCCTGAAGACAAAGAATGCCTTTCTGCGCTCTTGATCTCGCGTCCGATCCGAACGAAAGCACGACGATGCAGGCCCGTATTTTCCAGCGTCCCAGGAACGCGATGCAGTCCGGCAAGGCGCTCACCGACCAGTGGATCCTCGACTTCCTTCCGGCAGAAGCGAAGAAGCCGGACCCGCTGATGGGCTGGCCTGGCAGCGGCGACATGCAGCAGCAGCTCCAGCTCCGGTTCGACAGCAAGGAGGCCGCACTCGCCTATGCCGGGAACCACGGCATCGACGCGGTGGTCCACCTGCCTCCGCCCCGCCGCCTCAAGCTCCAGGCTTACGCCGACAACTTCCGCTGACGAATTTCTTGAATTGACGACTTGGCCCCGCCATATCCCCGGCGGGAGTCGGGTGGACGTTCGCGTCCGCCAACCTGGTCAGGTCCGGAAGGAAGCAGCCACAACGGATGGCAGCGGGTCGCCCGGCTCCTATAATCCTCATGTATTGCGGCGATGACTTTGCGGCGGGTGCCGCCTACCTTTGGCGACGATGACCGATTCAGGCGATATTTCAGGCGAAACTCCGGGCGGCGAGGACGAATCCCAGCCGAGCGCGGCGGAGCTTGAGGCCGCCGGCCAGTCGGCGATGTTCGGTGAGCCGCCCGAGCCCGCTGCAGCGCCTGTCGCCGCCCCGTCGCAACCTTACCGCGTTCTCGCCCGCAAGTACCGCCCGCAAACTTTCTCAGAGCTGATCGGGCAGGACCCGATGGTGCGCACGCTCGCCAATGCGATCGAGCGTAACCGGCTGGCGCATGCGTTCCTGATGACCGGGGTCCGCGGCGTGGGCAAGACCAGCACCGCACGGCTGATCGCCAAGGCGCTCAACTGCATCGGGCCCGACGGACAAGGTGGGCCGACGATCGACCCGTGCGGGGTGTGCGAACCGTGCGTGGCGATCGCCGAGGGCCGCCACATCGACGTGATCGAGATGGACGCGGCTAGCCACACCGGCGTCGACGACGTGCGCGAGATCATCGAGGCGGTCCGCTACGCCGCGGTCAGCGCGCGCTACAAGATCTACATCATCGACGAAGTCCACATGCTGTCGCGCAACGCCTTCAATGCCTTGCTCAAGACGCTCGAGGAACCGCCGCCGCACGTGAAGTTCCTGTTCGCCACGACCGAAGTCGACAAACTGCCGGTCACCGTGCTCAGCCGCACCCAGCGGTTCGACTTGCGCCGCATCGCCGCGCCGCGCCTGGCCGAACATTATGCATGGATCTGCCGCCAGGAAGGCGTCGAGGCCGAACCCGAGGCGCTGGCGATGATCGCCGCCGCGGCCGAAGGCTCGGTGCGCGACGGACTCTCGATCCTCGACCAGGCGATCGCCCACGCCGATCTCGACGGCGAGGGCAAAGTAACCGCCGAACGGGTGCGCGACATGCTCGGGCTGGCCGACAAGAGCGGCCAGCGGCGGCTGTTCGGGGCCTTGCTCGAAGGCGATCCGCACACCCTGCTCGCCGAAGTGGCGCGGCACCATTCGCTCGGGGTCGAGCCGCTGGCGCTGATCCGCTCGCAGATGGAGCTGATTCACCGCATCGCCGTGGTTCAGGTTGGCGGGGTCGGGGCCGATGCGCCGACCCTGGAAGAGCGCGAGGCGCTGGAAAGCTGGGCCGGGCGACTGTCCGCGGGGCAAGTGCACCGCCTGTGGCAATTGCTACTCAAGGGACATGACGAAGTGCGAGCCGCGCCCGACCCGCTGGTGGCGGCGCAAATGGCGCTGCTGCGGGTGCTGCACGCGGCCGATTTGCCCGACCCGGGCGATTTGGCAAAAACCCTCGCGCAACAATCTGCGAGCGCCGGCGCCGTGTCGCTTACGGCCTCCGGCGTGGCGCCCGCTCCGGTGGCCACGCTGGACTGGCGCGAACTGTGCAACCAGGTCGAACGTGCCGGAATGTTGCGGGTCGCGGGCGTGATGCGCGACTGTGTGCGGGTGATCGAACTGGTGCCCGGCAAGCTCGTCTACACGCTGGTGCCGGGCATCGGCGAGGACCCCGCGCCCGAGCTGCGCGATACCTTGCGCCAGGTCACCGGCGAACGCTGGCATGCGGAGCGCGGCACCGCTGAGGGTGAACCATCGCTGCGCGAACAGGCCGAGGCGCTCAAGGCGGCCGACGTCGAGCGCATCCGCCGCGCGCCGCTCGTCGCGGCCGCGTTCGCGGCGTTTCCGCAAGCTGAATTGATCGATGAGGATAGTCGCCCCGGATCCCCCACCGGCGGCGACGGCAACTGGAGCAAACGCGCATGAACATGGAAGAGATGATGCAAAAGGCCCAGGAAGCGGCCCAGATCATCCAGAAGCAGATGACCGACGCGCAGGCCAAGCTCGACACGGTCGAAGTCGAGGGCGTGTCGGGCGGCGGTCTGGTCAAGGTCCGCTGCACCGCCAAGGGCCGCATCCTCGGCGTCTCGATCGACGACAGCCTGATGGTGCCGGCCGACAAGACCATGCTCGAGGATCTGATCGCCGCCGCGTTCAACGACGCGCGCGGCAAAGCCGATCAGGCCGCGGGCCAGGAAATGCAGTCGATCCAGCAAGGCATGGGCCTGCCGCCGGGGCTGAATCTGCCGGGTTTCGGCTGAGCGCAGCACCGGGCCCGTCCACAGGCAATCTGGCGGCTGCGTTGCGGCTGGCCGCGGGGCTTCCCATATTCGTCGTACCCTGGATGAGAACCGACTGACTTATGACTGGATTTCCCCTTCTTCCCCTGCGCGATCTGGTGGTCTTTCCCGGCATGGTCGTGCCGCTGTTCGTCGGCCGCGACCGCTCGGTTGCCGCGCTCGAGACCGCGATGGAAGGCAATAAGGACATCATGTTGCTGACCCAGCTGGATCAGCAATGCGACGATCCCGGCCGCGACGATCTTTACGACGTGGGCGTGGTCGCGCAGGTCCTTCAGTTGCTCAAGCTGCCCGACGGGACCGTGCGCGTGCTGGTCGAGGCGCAGTCGCGCGCCCGGCTGCTGTCGCTCAATTCGCTAGCGACTTACACCATTGCCGAGACCGAATTGCTCGAGGACCAGACGGTCTCGGGCAACGAAGTCGCCGCGATGATGCGTTCGGCGCTCGAACAGTTCACCGAATACGCCAAGCACAACAAGAAGATGCCCGACGAGATCGAGGACGAGCTGAGCGGAATCGAGGAGGCCGGGCGGCTGGCGGACACGATTGCCGGCGCGTTGCAGGCCAAAGTCGCCACCAAGCAGACGATCCTTGGCGAGCCCGATCCGCTCAAGCGGCTCGAAATGGTCTTCTCGGTCATGGAGGGCGAATTGTCGGTCCTCCAGGTCGAGCGCAAGATCCGCGGCCGCGTCAAGCGGCAGATGGAAAAGACCCAGCGCGAATATTACCTCAACGAGCAGTTGAAGGCGATCCAGTCCGAGCTGGGCGGGAGCGAAAACGAGGAAATCGACGAACTCGCCGAACTGCAGGTCAAGATCGACACACTCAAACTGTCGAAGGAAGCCAGAACCAAGGCCAGCGCCGAGCTCAAGAAGCTCAAGACGATGCAGCCGATGAGCGCCGAAGCGACGGTCGTTCGCAATTA
>JBDSDC010000025.1:0-9111 GCA_039920725.1 Croceibacterium sp.
GCTCCCGCCATCTTGCTGGTGCGCGGGGGAGGCGCCATAGGCGGCCGCGTCAGCCACCGCCCGGAGCCGCGCGCGATGAAAGTTCGCATCCACGTCAGCCTCAAGCCCGGCGTGCTCGACCCGCAGGGACGCGCGGTCCACCATGCGCTCGAGGGACTCGGCTTCGCCGGGGTCGAGGACGTCCGCGTGGGCCGTCTGATCGAGCTCGACGTGGCCGATGCGACCCCTGACCAGACGCTCGACGAGATGTGCCGCAAGCTGCTCGCCAACCAGGTGATCGAGAACTACCGGATCGAGAAGCCGGAGAACGCGGGGTGACTTTCCGCGCCGCGGTCATCACCTTTCCCGGCTCCAACTGCGACCGCGACATGGCCATGGCGCTCGAGTCAGTCTCCGGCGCGCCCGCGCTGCGGGTGTGGCATGGCGACGCGGACCTGCCCGAACGGCTCGATTTCATCGCCGTGCCGGGGGGGTTTTCCTATGGCGACTACTTGCGCTGCGGGGCGATCGCCTCGCGCTCGCCGATCATGCGCGCGGTGATCGCCGCCGCGGGGCGCGGGGTGCCGGTGCTGGGGGTGTGCAACGGCTTCCAGGTGCTGACCGAAGCCGGCCTGCTGCCCGGGGCGCTGATGCGCAACGCCCAGTTGACTTTCGTCTGCCGAACCGTCCCGCTGACCGTCGAGACCAGCCAGTCGCTGTTCACCGCTGGGTACGAGGCGGGGCAGACGATCCATTTGCCGGTGGCGCACCACGACGGCAATTATTTCGCAGACGCTGCGACGCTCGACCGGCTCGAAGGCGAAGGGCGGGTGGCGTTCCGCTACGGCGAGGCGACCAACGGCTCGCGCCGCGGGATCGCCGGCGTTCTCAACGAAGCCGGCAACGTGCTCGGCATGATGCCGCACCCCGAGCGCGCGGTGGAGCCGGAACTGGGCGGCGTGGACGGGCGCGCGCTATTTGCCAGCGCGGTGCGGAGCCTGGTCGCGGCCTGAGCTCAGGCGGCGGCGGTGAGACCCTTGCGGCCGACCAGCGCCAGCGCTTCGGCAGCCTCCATCGGCCGGCCGAAGTAGAACCCCTGAATCTTGTCGCAGCCCATCCGGCGGATCATCGCCGCTTCCTCGGCGGTCTCGACCCCTTCGGCGGTGGTGCTCATGTCGAGGCTCTGGGCCATCGCCACCACCGCGCGGATGATCGCCAGGCTTTCGGCGTGGCCGAGCGCCGCGCCCTGCACGAAGCTGCGGTCGACCTTGGTGGTCGAGAACCGCAAGCTGCGCAGATACCCGAGCGACGAGTAACCGGTCCCGAAATCGTCGAGCGCGACCGAGCAGCCGAGCGCCATGATCTCTTCCAGCGTCTGCCGCGCCATCCGCGCATCGCGCAGGAAGATGCTTTCGGTGACCTCGACTTCCAGCCGATGTGCCGGCAGCCGGCTTTCGGCAAGCGCGCGGACGACGGTTTGCGCGAAGTCGGGCTCGAGCAATTGCTCGCCCGAGACGTTGACCGCCACTTTGAGAGGGCTGGGCCACAGCACCGCCTGGCGGCACGCCTCGTGCAACGCCCATTCGCCAATCGGCACGATCAGTCGTGTGTCCTCGGCCAACGGGATGAACTTGCCGGGGCTGACCGCGCCATGCTCGCTGCTGTGCCAGCGCATCAGCGCCTCGAAGCTGACGACTTGTTCGGTCGTGGCATCGACCACCGGCTGGAAATTGAGCCGCAGCTCATTCTTGTCCATCGCCTGACGCAGCGACGATTCAAGCTTGCGCTTTTCTTCGGCATTGGCGTGGAGTGCCGGTTCATAGCAGCGGTGTTCGCCTCCGCCTTCGTCTTTCGCCTGGTAAAGCGCCAAATCGGCGTTGCGCATGAGCGTCTCGACCGTGGTCCCATCCCGCGGACCGATCGCCGAACCGATGCTTGCACCGACGTAAAGCGTGTGATTGTCGACGCAGTAAGGGTCCGAAAGGGCCTCGATCAGGGCCTCGGCCAGCCGCTCGATGCGGCCGCGCTCGGCCGCGTCGCGCATGACGACCGCAAACTCATCGCCGCCCAGCCGGCCGCACCGCTCGTTGTCGCTCAAGACCGTCTTCAAGCGCTGGGAAACTTGCGCCAGCAACCGATCGCCGACCTGGTGGCCAAGCGAATCGTTGACCTGCTTGAATCGATCGAGATCGATCATCAGCAACGCGCAGCGGCTGCGCCACTGCTCAGCATAGCGCATGGCCTCGCCCAGCGCCTCGGTCAGCATCAAGCGATTGGGCAGGCCGGTCAGTGGGTCATAGCGGGCAAGGTAGGCGATCTTTTCGTCCGATTCGCGCTGTTCGGTTACGTCCGATCCAACGCCGCGGAATCCCACGAAAATGCCCTTTTCATCGCGCATCGGCGTGCCTGACAATTCCCACCACCGTCGTCCGGCTCCGACCTCGACCCGAACGAGCAAGTTGGAAAAGCTTTCGCGCCGCCGCAGGCGCTCGGTCAAATCGTGCAGGCTTGGCGGAACATTGCCCGTCGACCACGCTTCCCCGGCAACCATCTGGACGAACGACTGCCCTTCGATCGCGCTCGGATCCCGTCCAAGAGCGAAGGCGAAGCGCGGGCTGGCCGAGCGGACCCGGCGATTGGTATCGACCTGCCACAACCAGTCGGCTTGGTTCTCTTCAAATTCGCGTAGAAGCAGCGAGACGACTTCATCTTTTTCGGTCCCCCCGGCCTCGGCGATTCTCGCCGACAGGTAAGTCCGCGAAGCTTCGATCGTGCCGGCGACGGCGATGCTGACGAATGCAGCGGTAGCGGCGGCAAACGCGATGTCGCCCTGCCACAGGAACTCGAGCACGGCGACCGAGCCGGTGATCAGCGCGAACAGCGAAGTGCCAAGCGGCGCCGCAGGCGTCGTCGCCACCATTGCGGCGATGAGCATCGCCACCAAGGTCCACACGGCGAAGTGATCGCGATCCGAGCCGTAGGCATCGAGCAGCACGAGCGCCACGCCCCACGCCAGCGCGCACGCAGCATAGCTACGCGCTTGCCCGGCGAGTTCCTGACGCCCGAGCGAGCGACCGGCCACATTGCCGAAACTGCGGTCGGTGCGCCACGCACCCCGCAAGGTTACCGCGAACGCGATCGACCATGCGATCAATCCGGACAGGGGCAGCGCTTTGCTCAGGATCCCGATCGTGATGACGGCTGCCAGCGCTTGGCTCAGCGCGCGGCGCAATGCCAGTTCGGGAAGCTTGGCATATTGCAAGGCCCGAAGCCGCGCCCAGCCGCCTTCGGCGGGGTCGCGCAAGCCCAGGATTTCCAGCGCGCCGAGGCGCAGCGGAAGCGTTGGCAATTCGGATGAGCTTCCGGTCACCCGCCGCGTCTACCGCGCCAATCGTTAGGGCATCGTAAAACCGCCGAGTTCAAAACTGCCTATATTGAACGCTATTCGACAGTTACGGATTTGGCGAGGTTGCGCGGCTGGTCGATGTCGGTGCCTTTCACGCACGCTGTGTGGTAGGCCACAAGTTGCACCGGAACGGCATAGACCAACGGCGCGATAAGCGGATGCACACGCGGCATTTCGATTGTCGCGAGGCACCCCTCGCCCGCCTCCGCGAGGCCTTCGCGGTCCGAAATGAGCACGATCTTGCCGCCGCGTGCGCGCACTTCCTGCATGTTCGATACGGTCTTTTCGAACAGCGGACCCGACGGAGCGAGCACAATCACCGGCACGGACTCGTCGATCAGCGCAATCGGCCCGTGCTTCATTTCGCCTGCTGCATAGCCTTCGGCATGAATGTAGCTGATTTCCTTCAGCTTCAACGCGCCTTCCAGCGCGAGCGGGAAATCCGCGCCGCGCCCGAGGTACAGCACATCCCGCGCCGGCGCGATTACCGGCGCGATCGCGGCAATCGCCTCATCATGGTCGAGCGCGGCATTGAGAGCGGCTGGCGCTTCGAGCAAGTGCTGGACGATTAACGCTTCCTCCGCCCGGCTGATGCGTCCTTTGCGGACTGCCAAATGGGCCGCGAGCGCTGCCAAGACAGCGAGCTGGCAAGTGAATGCCTTGGTCGATGCAACGCCGATTTCGGGGCCCGCGTGCGTGGGCAGCAGCAGGTCAGCCTCGCGCGCCATCGAGCTGGTCGGGACATTGACCACGACCGCGATCGTTTGCCCGTGCGCCTTGCAATGACGCAGCGCCGCCAGGGTATCGGCGGTCTCGCCGCTCTGTGAGATGAACAGCGCGAGCCCGCCCGGCTGCAGCACCGGCTCGCGGTAACGGAACTCGCTCGCATAATCGATGTCGACCGGGACCCGGGCGAATTGCTCGAACCAGTACTTGGCGACCATTCCGGCGTAATAGCTGGTCCCGCAGGCGACGATCGTGACGCGCTCGACGGCGGAAATATCGAAGTCCATTTGCGGCAGGGCGACTTGCTGTTCGACCGGGCGCAAGTAGCTGCGCAGCGTCTGCGCGACCACGGTCGGCTGCTCGAAGATCTCCTTCTGCATGAAGTGGCGGTAATGGCCCTTCTCAATCGCCACCGCCGATGCACCGGACGCGGTGATCTCGCGTTCGACCGGATTATTGTCCTTGTCGAAGACCGCCGCGCCGTCGCGCGTGATCACCACCCAGTCGCCTTCTTCCAGATAGGATATCCGCTGGGTCAGCGGGGCCAGCGCCAGGGCATCGGAGCCGAGGTACATCTCCCCTTCGCCGTAACCGACCACCAGCGGCGAGCCGAGCCGGGCACCGATCAGCATTTCGGGATGGCGGCGAAAGGCGATCGCCAGCGCGAACGCGCCGCGCAGCCGCGGCAGGACCGCCTTGACCGCACTTTCGGGTGACGCGCCCTGCTCAACTTGCTCGGACACCAGATGCGCGACGATCTCGGTATCGGTCTCGCTTTCGAACTTCCGGCCCCGCGCCAGCAGTTCATCGCGCAGCGACTTGTAGTTCTCGATGATCCCGTTGTGGACCAGCGCGAGTTCGTCCGTCGCGTGCGGGTGGGCGTTGTGCGCAGTCGGCGCGCCGTGGGTGGCCCACCGGGTGTGGGCAATGCCGACTTCGCCAGGCGCCGGGTGCCGCTCAAGCTCGCGCACCAGGTTGAACAGCTTGCCCTCGGCACGGCGGCGCTCGAGCCGGCCGTCATGCAGGGTGCAGATTCCGGCGCTGTCGTAGCCGCGGTATTCCATCCGCTTGAGCCCATCGACCAAACGTTCCGCGACCGGACGATTGCCGACGATGCCGATAATTCCACACATGGTCGTGGTTATTCTTTCGCTGGAAGGGTGTAGGGAACGCGAATGCCGGGCATTTTCGCCGGAAAATCCTTTGTATTTCGTGTAATAAGGATAGCCCCGTTCACCTGCGCCGTGGCCAGGACGTAGGCGTCCATCAGCTTCATGCGCGACCGATAACGAATGTCTGCCGCTGCCGTGGCAATCCGGGCGTCCAGTTCAACGACCTCAAAATTGGCAAGCGCCTGACGAACCGTATCACGCGCTTCGAGGGCTTCCCCGGCCAGTACTTCGGTCCAGACGATCCGACTCATCCGATGGCCTTTGTAACGCGCCAGTTCCGCCGTCGCTTGTCGTTTGCGCTTGAGCCAGTCGATCACGATGTTCGTGTCGAAGAAAGGATCGGCCACCGATCAGATGTCGTCGTAGGGGCGGCGATCTTCGCGCATCGCGCGTTGATATTCGACACCGTCTCGGATGTCATCGCGATCGGCCCACAAGCCCGCCCAGCGCTCAATCCAGTCGTTGTTGTCGGCCTTTTGGACCAGATGAAGCTTGATCGCCTCACGAATTTCCGCCGCGCGAGATTTGCCCTCGCGCTTGGCCAGCGCATCGAGCTTTTCGAGATCGTCGTCGGGAATATCGGTCAGGATACGCATTGATATACTGATATCATATCATGATATCACGTCAAGGCTTCTGGGCCTTCTTGCGTTTCATCGCGTCATGAAAGCGGTCGGCCCAGCCGGGCTTCACCAGCTGCTCGGCGCGAACCATCCGCAGCTCGCCCTCGGCGACGTCGCGGCTGACCGCGCTGCCCGCCGCGACGATCGCATCGGCGCCGATCGTGACCGGGGCGATCAGCGCGCTATTGGATCCGATGAAGGCGCGCGGGCCGATGACGGTGCGGTGCTTGAAGTAGCCATCGTAATTGCAGGTGATGGTCCCGGCGCCGATGTTGGCCCCGGCCCCCACCGTGGCATCGCCGACATAGCTCAGGTGGCTGGCCTTGGCCCCTTCACCCAGGACGGCGTTCTTGATCTCGACGAAATTGCCGATTTTAACCCCTTCCCCAAGCACTGTGCCGGGCCGCAACCGCGTGAACGGACCGACCGAAGCCCCGCTTGACACCCGCGCCCCTTCGAGGTGGCAGAACGCGTGGATGGTGACCGCGTCGGCCACTTCGACGCCCGGCCCGAACACCACGTTGGGCTCCACTGTCACGTCGCGGCCAAGCCGGGTGTCCCAGCTGAAGAACACCGTTTCGGGAGCCGCGAGCGAGGCGCCGTCGGCCATCGCCTGCGCGCGCCGCGAGTGCTGCCAGCGCGCTTCCGCCTCGGCCAGTTCTGAGCGCGAATTGATTCCAGCAACCTCGTCCGGATCGTCGGTGGTGATCACCGCGCAAGTACGCCCGTCGCTGATCGCGATGTTGACGATATCGGGCAGGTAGTACTCGCGTTGCGCGTTGGCGTTCTCGACCCGGCCGAGCAGCTCGAACAAGTCGTCCGACCGAGCGGCGAGCAGGCCCGAGTTGCACAGCGGGCAGCCGCGCTGCTCGTCGCTCGCGTCCTTGTGCTCGACCATCCAGGCGATCTTGCCGCCCTGCGCGATGATCCGGCCGTACTGCAGCGCCTCGGCCGGTTCGAACCCGAGCACGACCGCTGCCGGAGCATCGCCCTGGTTGAGCCGGACAACCATCGCGCGCATCGTTTCGGGGCGAACGAACGGCACGTCGGCGTAAAGCACCAGCACGTCGCCATCGAACCCGGCGAGCGCGGTCTCGGCCTGCTGGACGGCGTGTCCGGTGCCGAGCTGCGGGTCCTGCACCACCAGCTCGCCCCGGCCGCCGAGGTGCGCCGCGAGCTGGTCGCGGCCCTCGCCGACCACCACCACCGTGCGCGCGGGCGCCAGCTCGTCCAGCGCGGCGAGCAAGTGGTCGATCATCGCCCGCCCGGCGACCTGGTGGAGCACCTTGTGGCGCTCGCTCCGCATCCGCGTGCCCTTGCCCGCGGCGAGGACGATTGCGGCGAGCGGGCGGGCGGCGGCGGGCGTGTTACTCATCGCGCGCGGCCATGCCACCATTCGGTTGCCGTTTCCATAAGCCTGCGCGAAGGGAGCCGCGATGACAGACTTTCCCTTCGCCATCGTCGGCTTCGACCTCGACGGCACGCTGGTCGATTCCGCGCGTGACCTTGGCCCGGCGGTGAACCACGCGCTCGCGCAGGCGAAGCGCGATCCGGTCTCGCCCGAGCAAGTTCGGCACCTGATCGGCGGGGGCGCGCGCAAGATGCTCGAACGCGGCCTCGACGAGACCGGCGGCCCGCTCACCAGCGCCGAGTTCGAGCAGGCCTTCGCCGCGCTGATGGAGCATTACGAAGCGCACATCGCCGATCACACGGTGCCTTACCCCGGGTGCCTGGAGGCGCTCGACGCGCTGCGCCGGCGCGGGTGCAAGCTGGCGGTGGTGACCAACAAGTCCGAGGCGATGACGCGCAAGCTGCTCGGTGCCCTGGGAATGACCGCGCGGTTCGAGGCGCTCGTCGGCGGCGACACTCTCGGCCCCGGCCGCGCCAAGCCCGCGCCCGACATGATCGTCGAAGCCATCGCCCGCTGCGGGGGAGGCTCATTCGCGATGGTCGGCGATTCGAGCTACGACACCGGCGCCGCGATGGCCGCCAGCGTGCCCAGCGTGGTGCTCAGCTTCGGCTACAACGACCGCCCGGCAAGCGAGCTGGGCGCCGACGCCGTTATCGATCATTACGACCAGCTCGTGACCACCCTCGAAGCGCTGTAACGCAAGCCGCCCGGGGACCGCAAGTCGGTCACCCGGTCAGCAATGTCCAATGGCTGAAAGCGTTTGGCGTGCCAAAAGTCTCCAGCCCAAAATGGTGCGGAGCAGCAGAAAACACGCCACCTTTGCTGCACTGCAAAATTGCGCTTGCAAATATGCCGAATCGGCGTCAGTTTGGCTCTGGCAAGCCATAGCGCTTGGTTTACATCGCTGCAGGTCTCAACGGGGAGATCATCGCAGCATGTGGCTGACCTCGGTCAGGCCACAAGGCAACGCCGCCTAGGAGCAAGGTTAACACCTTGTTTCCGGGCGGCTTTTTTATTGGCTCGGCCATAGGGGGACACGAGATGGCAAAAACGGACAACACCACAAAAGATACCTCAGGCGTCAACCGGCGCGGCGTTCTCAAGCTCGGCGCCATGGCCGGCACGGCGGCGCTGCTGGAAGCCGCCCGGCAAGCCTTCCCTGCCGGCGCCTTCGCAGCCGCACCCGGGCCTGAGGTCAATACGGCCAAGCTTGGCTTCATCGCGCTGACTGATTCTGCGCCCGTGATCGTTGCCAAGGAACTTGGCCTCTACGCCAAACACGGGATGCCCGGCGTTACCGTCGCAAAACAGGCAAGCTGGGCCGCGACGCGCGACAATCTGGTGCTGGGCAGCGACGGCGGCGGCATCGATGGGGCGCACATCCTCTCACCCATGCCTTATCTGATGACCCTGGGCGTCAACAGCCGGGCACTCCCGATGAGCATCCTCGCCCGTCTCAGCGTCAACGGGCAGGGCATATCGGTCGAAAAGGCCTATCTTGCGGCCAAGGCCGATCTCAATTCGGCAAAGATGAAGGGGATCATCGCCCAGCGTAAGGCGGCGGGCGACAAGATCACCATGGCCATGACGTTCCCGGGCGGCACGCACGATCTGTGGCTGCGCTACTGGCTCGCCGCCGGCGGCATCGATCCCGACAAGGATATCGACCTCATCACCATTCCGCCGCCCCAGATGGTCGCCAACATGAAGGTCGGCACCATGGACTGCTTCTGCGTCGGCGAACCGTGGAACCTGCAGTTGATCAACCAGGGCATCGGCTACACCGCGGTCAAC
>JBDSDC010000026.1:0-3604 GCA_039920725.1 Croceibacterium sp.
GTGGATGATGTCGGCGCTCTCGTTGTTGACGATCCGGCGCGACTTCTTGTCCCACAGCGTCGGCACCGTCGCCTTGCCGGTGAAGCGTGAGTCATGCTCCTGGTAGACGCGGTAGAGCGGGTGCGGCACCTCGAACGGCGGGATGGTGTCCTCATTGAACATCCATCCCTGGTCCCCGATCACTCCGTGCGAGGCGGACAGCGAGATCACGTCCTCGAGCCCTTTCAGCACCCGATAGGCGGTCACGCGCGAGGCCCACGGGCAGACCCAGGCGATGAACAAGTGGTAACGGCCGGCCTCGGCCGGGAATTCGGCATCCGGATCGGGCGAGATCCACTCGCGGAGCGGGCTGTCGATCCGCCGGAAGCGCCCGTCCTCGCCGATCTCCTCGGCGGCGGGCGGCGAATCGCGCCAGACGCCGTCGTAGAGTTGGGACATGGCAGGCTCCTCGTCGTTTTGCCGAATCCTCCCCATCGGTTTGCGATGGGGAGCGGGACCGCCCGCGCAGCGGGTGGTGGAGGGGCTGCTGCCTAAGAACCCCTCCGTCAACCGCCATTGGCGGTTGCCACCTCCCCATCGCGAGTCGATGGGGAGGATTAGCTGGTCAGCAGCGTCTTCGCCTTCGGACTTGTCTCGAGCAGCTTGATCAGCGCGCGCTCGTAGCGGTCGAGCCGCTTGCCGGCGCGCGGCAGCCTAAGCCGGGCGCGCCATTTCTGCTGGCGCTCGACCAGCGCGATGACCGCCGGATGGATATAGCTCTTGCGCGCCATCGCCGGGGTGTTGCCGAGGTGCGCGCCCACATCCGTCGTGAGCTCCTTCAGCGTCAGCGGACGCTCCGCCTCGGCCAGCAGCTTGAACGCGAGCACGCTGGCATGCCAGGTGCGGAAATTCTTGGCGGTGAAATGGCCGCCCATGGTCTGCGCCAGATAGGCGTTGACCTCGCCCGAACCGACCGGGTGCGCCTCGCCCGCATCGTCGAGGTACTGGAACAAGTGCTGGCCCGGCAGGTCCTGCATCTTGCGCACGAAAGTGGCCAGCGCCCGGTCGCTGACCGCGGTCTCGCGCAGCACCCCGCTCTTGGCCTTGAAGCGCAGCCTGAGCGTGGCTCCACTGACCCGCGCGTGGCGGCGCAACAGGGTGGTCGCGCCGAAGCTCTTGTTCGCCTTGGCGTAGCTCTCGTTCCCGACCCGGATCGCGCCGAGATCGAGCAGCCGGACGACGCTGGCGACCGCCTTCTCGCGGCTCAACTTGCGGCTCGCAAGATCCTTGGCGACACGCGTGCGCACTTTGGGCAGGCGGCGGCCGAATTCGGCGCAGCCATCGAACTTCTCGGCTTCCTGACGGGTGCGGAACTCGGGGTTATAGCGGTACTGCTTGCGCCCCCTGGCATCGATTCCGGTGGCCAGCAGGTGGCCGCGATCGCTCGGGCAAAACCACGCATCAGTATAGGCCGGCGGGAGCGCGATCGCGTTCAGCCGGTCGATCTCGTCGCGGTCGGTGATCCGTTCGCAGGCGGGCGAGTAATAGCCCCATCCGCGCGTCATCTTCTTGCGGGTTATCCCGGGGCCCTGGTCGTCGACGTACTCGAGGGACGGAGCGCTGGCCATGCGAGGCGCTGAACGGCGCGTCCCGCCAAACGGTTCCAGTCACACCGGAATTGCCTCAATCACGCTGTGGCCGACCGGATTATGGGTGACACGTTCGAAGCGGAAGTTCGCCTTCGCCAGCAGCGCTTCGAACTCAGCTAGCTTGCGCTCCCGCCCGGTGGCCCAGATCAGCATGGCCATGTCGATCCCCAGGCTTTCGGTCGGCTCGGGCCGGTCGGACAGCACGTGGTCGATCAGCACCAGCCGCCCGCCGGGGTTGATCGCCTCCCGGATGCACGAGAGGATCTGCACGCATTCATTGTCGTCCCAATCGTGCAGGATCTGCTTGAGCGTGTAGAGGTCGGCTGCCGGCACGCTGTCGAAGAAGCTGCCCCCCGCCAGTTCGATGTGCTCCGCCAGCGGCGAGGCTTCGATGCCCGGCCGCGCGAGCTCGACAACATCGGGCAGGTCGCAGAGTATCCCGCGCGTGCCGGGATATTCCTGCAGCATCGCCAGCAGCAGGTCGCCCAAGCTGCCGCCCACGTCCGCCACGGTGGCGAATGGTTCGAACCGGTGGTGGGCGAACAAAAAGCGCGTCACTCGCCGGGTCATGAAGCCCATGAAGTCGCCAAACAGCGCGGCGCGTTCGGGGTTGCGGCTGAAGTAATCGAACACCGGCGCGCCGAACTGCAGCTCGAACGCGGTGCGGCCCTGCTGCAGCGCCGGCAGCAGCTGCGAGGCGGCCAGCGACGAGGTTTCGACATTGGCCAGCAGACCCGCCGCCTCGCGCATCATCAGGGTGCGGCTGTTGGCACGAAACTGGCCCTCGGCGTTCCGATCCACCAGGCCGTGGGCGAGCAGGTAATCGAGGATACGGCCCAGCTTGTCGGCGGGGAGCGCGTGCCGCGCCGCGAGGCTGCCGAGGTCCGCCGGCCCGTCCAGCAGCGTATCGGTGACGCCCGCGCGATTGACGGCATTGACGGTGGCGGTGCCGAACACCGCGCAGTTCAGCCAGTTGAACAGCGTGTCGGGGCTGTCGAAATAGTCGCCTATCGGGCGCACCGGGTCCATCGTCTCGTCTCTCCCGATAAATCCTTTCGACGTGTTGGCACATCGCGCGCATGGAGACCCGAGATTTCGCGGGACTTACGCAACTCAAGAAGAAAAGCTGGCGGCGCGGCAATCTTTCTCTCGCTTGCCGGTGGCGCAAAGCGACCCCATCATCGCTCGGTCCAACGTTGCAGCCAGCAGGAGCCCGCGCGCCCATGACCGAAACCTTCGACGTCTACACGCCCCCAGAAGTCTGGGATTTCGACCCAGCGAACGGCGGCCAGTTCGCGGGGATCAACCGCCCGACAGCGGGCCCGCGCGAGGTGCAGGTTCTGCCCGTGGGCGAGCATCCGTTCCAGCTCTATTCACTCGGCACCCCCAACGGGCAGAAGGTCACGATCATGCTCGAGGAGCTGCTCGCGGCGGGGCACTCGGGCGCGGAGTACGACGCCTGGCGGATCGAGATTTTCAACGCCCAGCAGTTTGGGTCGGGCTTCGTCGACATCAATCCCAATTCGAAGGTTCCGGCGCTGGTCGACCGGTCCGGCCCCGAGCCGTTCAGGGTGTTCGAAAGCGGCGCCATCCTGGTCCACCTGGCCGAAAAATTCGATTTCATGCTGCCGAAAGCCAATCCGGCGCGCGCCGAGACGATGAGCTGGCTGATGTGGCAAATGGGGAGCGCGCCGTTCATCGGCGGCGGGTTCGGCCATTTCTACGTCTATGCGCCCGAACGCTACAAGTACCCGATCGACCGCTACGCGATGGAGACCAAGCGGCTGTTCGCGGTGGCCGACATGCAGCTGGCCAAGACCGAGTATCTCGCGGGCGACTACTCGGTCGCCGACATCGCCGCCTACACCTGGCTCGGCAACTTGTACCACGGCGCCTACAACCGATGCGATGTGTTTCTGAGCCTCGACGAGTACGAAAACGTCGGCCGCTGGGTCAGGGCGATCGACGCGCGGCCC
>JBDSDC010000027.1:0-35093 GCA_039920725.1 Croceibacterium sp.
CGGCTGGGTCTCAACCTGTCGGTGTCAATCGAGCCGGCCGCGGCGGGCACCGGCGGCGCGTTGCGTCACGCGGGCGACATGCTGGCAGACCGCTTTATCCTGCTCAACGGCGACACTTGGCTGGAGATCAATTACCACGCGCTCCTCGCTCAGCTCGATGCCACGGGCGCGGTGGCGGCGTTGGGGCTGCGGCCGGTCGACCGGCCCGATCGGTACGACACGGCCGTCCTCGATGACGGCCTGATTCGCGACTTCGGCCGCGAACGGCCAACCAGCAGCCTGGCGCTAATCAACGGCGGCGTCGCAGCATGCACGCGCGCGCTGTTCGACTTGCTCCCGGACACCGGCTCGATCGAAGCGTTGGTCTGGCCAAAACTCGCCCGAGAGGGTCGCTTGGCAGGGCTCGTCACGGACGGGTTCTTCCTCGACATCGGCGTGCCCGAAGCGTTCGAGCGCGCGCAGCAGGCTATTCCGGCACGGCACCGGCGCGGAGCGGTGTTCTTCGACCGCGACGGGGTGCTCAACATCGATCGCGGTTATGTCGGCAGTATCGACCGGTTCGAGTGGCTCGACGGTGCACGCGAGGCGGTCAAACTGGTCAATGAGAGCGGGCGCTATGCGTTCGTGGTCACCAACCAGGCGGGTGTCGCCAAGGGCCATTACGGCGAGGCGGACGTTCAGGCGTTGCACGCCCACATGCAGCGCGAGCTCAACGCCGCCGGCGCGCATATCGACGATTTTCGCTATTGCCCTTACCACTTGGCAGGGTCGGTCGCCGAATATGCTCGCCACAGCGACTGCCGCAAGCCGGAGCCGGGCATGCTGGTGGAACTGATGCGCGACTGGCCGGTCGATGTTGGGGACTCGGTCATGATTGGCGACAAGGCCAGCGACATGGCGGCGGCCCGTGCGGCGGGTGTGCGCGGAGCGCTGTTCAGCGGCGGACCGCTCAAGGCCTTCGTACGCTCACAAGTATTGCCAAAAAAGGAAACGCAATGTCGACGCTAGGATCTATCTTCCGGGCGTTGCCTGTGGCCAATCATGGCAAGGGCCTGGCGGACAAGGCGGCAATCTTCCTGGTCATCGCGTTCGAGACCACGTCGTTTTCCAACCCGACCCGGCGTGTTCGGATCAAGCGCGCTTTGCGGGCGCTGTCCCGAGATGGCTTGGTCACCATCCACTTTGCCCACGGCGGCGAAAATTTCGCCGTCAACCTTCGGGCAGGGGAAGACGGAGACATTTCTGTAGCGTCCGAATTCCTCCGCAGCGGCTACGAATTTCCTGACGTTCGGCCGTCGCAGATAATCGACGGCGGTGCGAACATCGGGTTTTTCTCAATTCTGGCGTCGCGGCGATATCCCGAGGTTCGCATATCATGCTTCGAGGCCAACCCCGACAACATCGCTGCACTTGAGCGCAATCTGGCGATCAACGGCGCCAACGCCGAGGTGATTAACAAGGCGCTTTGGTCGGGCGATAGTGAATTGGTGTTTCACAGTCATTTGGCCTATTCGGGTCATGTCGCCGAAGTCGGTGCCGAGCCGGAAGCGACCGGCGCCGTACGGGTTCCGGCGGTGCTGCCGGAGATCGGACGAAACTGCTGGCTGAAGCTAGATATCGAGGGTGCCGAATATGAAGTTCTGCCCGCCCTTATCGCCGCAGGGCGACTACCGCGATGGATCAGCGCGGAACTGCACCACTATCGCAAGAAGGGCCCGGCATTGGTCGAGCTGCTTCAGCAAGGCGGTTATCGGATGAGCGGCGTCCCCGAACAGCCGATGTCCGATGAAATCGTCATTTTCGCTGAGCGCGCGGCAAGCTGATACTGCATGAACGCGCGCGTGATTGCTGGCGGTCTGATTGCTTGGGGCTATAACGCCCTGATCGGACACATGCCTTCGCGCCGCATCCGCAAACTCTACCTGCGGGCTTGGTTGCAACGCCTGGGCCAGGGTACCGGCGTGCAATCCGGATGCCGCTTTCTTAACGGCCGCAAGATCGCATTGGGCGATCGGAACGTCATCAACTTCGGTACCCTGATCGACGGGCGGGCCAATCGCGTGACGACCGGCGCCAATGTCTCGATCGGGCCGGAAGCCGCGATCCTGACGCTGGGCCACGATCCGCAGTCCGCCACCTTCGACGACCGCGGTGGCGATGTGCGGATCGGCGACCACGTGTGGATCGGCTATCGCGCCATCGTGCTGCCCGGCGTGACCATCGGCGAAGGCGCGGTGGTCGGCGCCGGGGCGGTGGTGACGCACGACGTGGCCGCCTACACGATCGTTGCCGGCAATCCGGCCCGGCCGATCGGCGAGCGGCGGCGTGAACTCTGCTACACCCTGGATTTCGACCCGTGGTTGAGCTGAACCCGGCTTTTCGGTTGCGGCAGACGTTTAGCAACACCGTTTCGACCGGGCTGACGTTCGTGCTCGGGATCGCCATCGGGATCTGGTTCACGCCGTTCCTCGTCGGCCGGATCGGGCCTGAAAGCTACGGCCTGGTGATTCTCTCCGCCACAGTGGTGTCCTACGCGGGGCCGCTCGCACAAAGCGTGTCGACCTCGATCCTTCGCGAACTGGCACTGGCCCGCGGCAGCGGAGAGCCTGGCGCGATGCATCATGCTGTCCGCACCGGTACCCGGCACAGCCTGCGCATCGCAGCGATTTTGTTCGCGGCGCTGATTCCATTTTCGCTCGCGGGACCTTGGCTGCTCGGGATCTCGACGCCATTTCGGTCCGAGGCTTCGGGGATCCTGTTCCTGACCGGCCTGGGGTTTATCACCTGGTTGCTGACCGCGCCGTTCGCTGCAATCCTGTACCTCGCCAATCGGCTCGATCTGGGCAATTTCGCCCAGGCGCTTCAGAACGTGATCCGAGTGCTGGGCGCGGTTGCGCTGCTGGGCCTGGTGTCGCGCAATGCGTTGTGGGTCCCGGTGGCAACGCTGATCGGTACTTTGTGCGGGATCGGTCTGATCGCTGCCTCATCGCATTCCATCTCCCGCCACTGGATCAAGGGCGCGCCGAGCAGCGCCCCGTTTCGGCAGCTCGGGCGAATTGAAGCCGGCGTGCTGATCCAGGGCATCGCGGTCATGCTGCTGTGCAGTTCGGAACTTGTGGTGGTCAATTACCTGACCGACGAGGCCAACGCCGGGCGTTATGCCGCCTCGATCCAGATCCCGGTCCTGATCCGTGCGGCGATGTTGTCGCTAACCGGCTTGTTCGGCCCCCGCATCCTGACGCTTTACACCGAGGGCGACAGGCTTGGCGCACGCGCGGCATCGGCGCGCGCCGTCAAGCTGATCGGATTGATTGCGGCGCTCCCGGTTGCGGTGGTGCTGGCGACCGCCCCAATCATCCTTCGGGTCTGGTTGGGCGAGACGTTCGTGCCGTTTTCCCCGATCCTCGCGTTAGGGATGGTAGCCATGATGGCGTTCGTCGGGACGATGCCCCTTTACGTTCTGACGATGGCGGCTGGGCGAGTCGTCGTGCCCTCGGTGATCCGCACCGTCACGCTGGTGCTCTATGTCGCCTTGGCGGTGATCCTGTTTTACACCTCCAACCTGGGCCTGACGAGCATCGCCGCTGGCCTAGCGGTCGGGATCTCGGCGTGCGAGCTGGCTCTGATGGCGCCCTATTCGGCCCGCGTATCGGGCGGGCGGTGGTACACTTTCCTGGTCCCGTTCCTGTCGGTGCTGCTGGCTTTGGCCATCGCTTATGCAGCCTCGCGCTTGCTCCTCCAACTGTGGGTGCCCGCGACCGTGTTCGAGGTGTGCCTGTTCGGCAGTGCCGTCGGCGTGGTGCACGCGGGGGCCGGGCTCATGCTCATGGGCCGCAGCCAGTTCGGCGACCTGATGGCCGTGTTTCGGCAAGGCAAACTGGCGATCTCGACTCGCGCTGCACGAGCCACCGTTCGGTCAGAATAGTTTTTTTTAACCAAATAGGATTTTTGCTTTCCTACAACTAACCATATTTGCCAAGACACCGCGAATCGTCCGCTTCGAGGAGTTCGCCGGTGCCCGATATCCCCATCACCTATCCAGGCCGCTACGCCCCCGGCGTCGCGATGAATTTCGCCGATTCGGCGGGTAACGCCAGGCAAGTCAGCGCGACTGCGCCGCTGCCGGTGACGCTGGCGGCGGCCACCGGTTCCGCTCCGCCACCCGTGCTTACGGGAACCGCGAGTGCGGCAGCGGTGGTCGGGCCTCTTCAGCCTGTCGCGGGCAAGCCGCTGGTGCTGGTGCTTACCGGCACCTGGACCGGCCGGGTGCGGCTGCTGCGCTCGATCGATGGGGGCACGAACAAGCTGCCGGTCACGCTCGCTGGCGCCCCGTGGGCCGTATTCACCGGCAATGTTTGCGAACCGGCGTGGGACGAAAGCGATACCTTGGCCACGTTCTACCTCGATCTGGTGCCTGCGACCGGCGCCATTTCCTATCGGCTGGGCCAATAACATGACGATGGATCTGCTCGCCCGCGGCCTCGCCGCCAGCGTCCGCGACACTACGCCGCCGCAACTGCGCCGCTTCGCCGACCTGTCCTCCCTTGTTGTACCCGCCGCGTGTTCCGCCATTGAAGCAGGCAGCGACGCGACCAGGGGCACATATGTGGCCGATGCGCTCGCCACTGCCGAGCTCGCTGCCGCCAATCCGCGGTGTTGCAAGGCCGACGCGTCAGGCCGCTATTTTCGCCTGCTGCCGGTTAACGGCGCGATCGACATGGTCACAACCGGATTGACCACGACCGGCAACCAGACTCCCGCAGTGCAGGCCGCGGTCAATTACGCGATCGCGATCCGTGCCCCGCGGGTGGTCAACAGTCTGGGCGCGGTGACATTCGCTATGTGGATTCCGATGCGGACCAGCGCTTACGGTGGCGAGGTGGATGGCATCCCGCTGTATGTCACCGGCGCGAAGTCGCTGGAAATCGACTTTGCCGGTGCGACGATCTTTCGCCAGGGTGTTACTGGCGGCAACCCTATCTTGGGGCAGACGTCCGGCGCGCTGGTGCCGGGTTACAATTGGATCGGTGGTTGGCTCTACGTGGTCGGCCCGATGGATCGCTTCGTGCTCAGAAACGTCACGGTCGACGGCCAATTCGCCGGCAATGTCACCACCAACGCTGACTCCAACGTGACTGACAAAGGCTTCAGGGTCCAGGACACCACGCTCGGTTACTGCGAACTTGAGAACGTCGAGCTGCGCAATTTCGCGGGCGAAATCTACTACCACGCCGCATATGGGCCGGGCTCGCACGATGCCATGCTCAATGTCCAGGTGCTGACCAACTGCCACTTTCACGGCTCTGCGCAGTCGGCGTACAACCCTAACAGCCGAGGGCGGATTCATGCCACCAACGTGATGGCTGGCCGTGCCTACGCAGCGGCGGAAGTTATCGGCGGGCCGGGGCATACGTATATCGGCTGCCGGTTCTACGACAGTTATACAAGCTTGTTCCATGGCGGGCCCGATCCCGACGTGCTCTCCGGCTATCACTATGCCACCCCGGTTCGCCGTACGGATGCAGTGCCGCCGTTCCTCCATTTTCATGACACGCGGTTCGAGCGCTGCGCTCCTACATTCACGGGCTGGGCACGGGGCCGCGTCGTGGTCATCGATTGCGGCGTGACGCTCGGCACCGGGTATGGCGACAGCGATATCGACCTCGAGGTCGAGGCGTGGTGCGACCGCAACACCAACTTCGAGGCTGTGGCGCTGGCCGGGCCCGCGAACCTGACAACGCAAGTCGCCGGATCGCCGACCGGCACTTACATTGTTCCACCGCACAACATCGACGTGCGGGTAAACTGCCGGCGCACCAGGCTGGCGCAGGATAACGCCCGTAGGCACAGCGCCGCTGTACGGCTGTACGCCGGGCTTTACGACAAGGACACGATCAGATTCAGGATCGACGGCGAAGCAACTTATGTTTGGGACATTCTCGGCACTCCTCCGGCCGGGTTTGGAATTCCGCTAATGATCGAGGGCGATTTCCGCGCGCTCGGTCAGCCAGGCGGCGGGCCGGGCGAATATGTGGCCGCCGACACCATCTACACCCCAGCATGGCCGTGCATGGCGGCGTACATGAACGGCACCGGCACCTTCAACATCACGCTCGCCACCACCTATGGCTACGCCGAAGGCCAACTGGTGACGATCCTGTACTGGGCAGGTGCGACCAACCAGATACTCGCTTTCGCCAAGAACGGCGCAGGCATGCGCCTCAATGCCGATCGAACCGCGCGGCGGCCTGGCGAGCACCTGACGGTGCGGTGGTCAGTGCTGGCGGGCAAGTGGCTGGAACATCACGTCGTCGACCAAGGAGCTTAACGACATGGCCAAAGCGAAAATTCCCGCAATGCTCCGGCACGATCCCGCCGCGCTGAACGATAGCGTTGCGGACGCGGGCTTGGCGGAGCTCGCATCCGCGCACCGGCACGAGGCCGCTCGGGGCGCCACCGCGCGACCGGAGGTGTTGCGGGCGCTCACCGCCGAACTCAACGCCCGCCTGGCGGCGAGCGGCGACGGCTAGGGCGCGGCGCGCTCCGACGCGTGGATTGCCAGCGTGTTGTACGAATTGCTGGCGAACAACGCATAGCCATTGGTCCGCAACAGCGCCCAAGCCGCCTGGCGATCGGGGATCGACAGATGCACCGTTTCATACTGGATCATCCGCGGAGGTTTGCTCCAGTCGACCATCTTGAGAACCTCGAAGTCGAAACCTTCGGTATCGATCTGCAGCAAATCAAGGCGGGCGACCGCGTGTTTTCGCAGCAAGGTTGCAAGCGTCAGCGCGGGTACTTCGGTGGAGCGCAAGTACTCGCTTTCGCGTGCTGCCAGCGCGGCGCTGCCAAACAGTTCGACATGCCGCCGGATTTGGTCCGGGAATAGCGAGGAGATCTGGCTTTCAACGCCGGCATGCAAGTTGTGACGGCGCCAGAATTCAGGATCGGCCGAGAAGAACGTCGTCGTGCCGTCGGCGGGGGCAACCGCAGCGCGTTCGAAAATCAGTTGCGGTTGATCGGCGTAGTTGGACTGAAGAGTTGCAAAGGCAGCTGCGCCGGGCTCGACCATGATGCCGCGAAGCCTGTAGCGGCGCACCAGATTGGTCAGCGGGTCGCCGGCGTCGCCTTCGTGAGCCCCGATCTGGACGAAGAAGAAAGCGTCGGATGCCGCCAGATAGGCGTTGAGCACCGCGTCGAAATCAATCGGGCCGACACTCCCGAGTTCGCCCTGGCGGGCATCTAGGAACGCGTAAGGTCCGAACCGGTCGAGCGGCTTGGCCGCCGCACGAAGGCAACGTCCGATAAAATAGGCACTCTTGGCGAGCATCCTTGACCCTTTCCCTAGGATTCGAACGGAGCGCTTAGGCGGATCCCCCGGTGACTAACAGCCTGGGGGCCGATAATGGCACCGAATCTGGCGGGGGCGATCAAATGCAAGACGGACTGCGGCACCTCTTCGACCGACCAGGCCAACAGGCCTCCTGGTGAGGCCGTTGCCGGTTCTTGAAAGAAGCGCGGTGGAACCGGGCGACCGGGTCCTGAGCCTGCTCAATGGCATTCGCGGGCTAGCCGCCGTGGCGATCTTGTTCTGGCATTACCAGCACTTCTACTTCCCCCCGGGGCAGTTTGCGCCCTCCGCCGGCTTTCAAGCCCGGCTGCCGCTCTATGCCTTGTTCTGGCCGCTCTACGACTTTGGCCATTACGCGGTGCAGATCTTCTGGATTCTGTCAGGGGTGGTATTCGCGCATGTCTACCTTCAGTCCGCGGTCACCACGCGCGGCTTTGCGGTCAATCGTTTCGCCCGGCTCTATCCGCTGCACTTGCTGACCTTGCTGGCAATGGCGGTGCTCCAGGGGATCGCCGAGCGCCGCGTGGGCGGACCGGTTATATACTTCGTCAACGGGCCCGGCCAATTCCTGCAGCATCTGCTGATGGCCTCGGGCTGGGGATTTGCCGGCGGGCGCGATTCCTTCAACGCGCCGATGTGGTCGGTGTCAGCCGAGATGGCAGCCTACCTCGTGTTCTGGGTCTCGCGCCGATGGCTCGTCCGGCACGGTCTGCTGTGGCCCATGGTGTTCGTGGCCGCCGGCGTGGCCGCGCGCGCGGCGGGCATCGAGAACGATATCGTCCGCTGCCTCTATCACTTCATGGCCGGTGTCGGGGTGCTGGTGATCGCGCGCGCGATACCACAGGCTCGCCTGCTCCTGGGGCTTTCCGCCGCGACGGTGATCGAGGGGCTGGCAGGGCTGCTAGTGCTGCCGTTCGAAAGCGCTATGCCGCTGGCAGTGCTGCTCGTTTCGGCGGGCCTCCTGATGGCCAGCCTCGCGCTTGATCGAGCGGTCGGGGCTCGGCTGGCGAGAGCCTCGAACACACTCGGCGATAGCGCCTATGGGCTCTATCTGTGGCACGTGCCGGTGCAGGCCGCGCTGTTCCTCGCGTTTCCGCGCGTCGGAGATCTGGCGGCGCTGGCGAGCCGGCCACTGTTCCTGGGCAGCTTCATCGGCGGGATGCTGCTGCTCGCATGGCTGAGCTTCCGGCTGATCGAACGCCCGGCGCGGATCGCGATCCGCAAGCTGGCCGGGGAACGCCGGCCCGATCCGCCGGTCAGCGCGCCCTGACGGCGAATGTCAGGGCGTTTCCCGCCCCCACAGCAAATTAATAAACCCTTCGCCCGAATGCGCGGCCAACGCCTGGTTGCGGCGGGCTTCCGCCAGCGTGCGGTATCGGGGATATTCGAGCGCCATTGCGGTCATCGCCTCGGCCAGCGCTTGGGCATCGCCGTCGGGCACCGCGATCCCGGCGCCGGATGTCTCGACCAATTCGCTGGTCCAGGTATCGGCGGTGGCGATCACCGGGATTCCCCCAGTGACCGCTTCGACCGCCACGCCCGAGATGCGCGCGAAATAGGACGACCGGCGATAGGGCAGCACCATGCAATCGGTCGACGCCAGCAGCGCGTCGTAAGCCTCGCTGCTCAGCGGCTCGGTGAGAAAGTCGACCAGGCCCGACTCCGCCAGAGCGGCGTCGGGCGGATAGGGCTGGCCCGCCTCATCGCTGATCGGCGAGGGCCACTGGACGGCGAACCGTATCGGCACGTCGCCTTGGGCCAGGACCAGCGCGATCGCCTGCTGCAGCACGTCGATGCCCTTCTCGAACCGCGCAGGGCCGAGGCACGAGAACAGGAGCGGACCGGACTTGCCTTTGCTTGCACGGGCCGCAGCGGGCGCGGCCACCCGCGGGCTGGGGAACACCACCGGCTTGACCCCGCAGAGCTGACGATATTCCTCGGCCAGGCGGTCGCTGTCCGTGGCGATGACCACCTGCCCCGAGGCGATCTGCGTGGCCAGCGCCCGCAAGGCCCGGCCGAACAGGCGAGCGGCGCTGTTGAACTGCGGCTCGCTGCTGCCGGGCGCATAAGAGGCGGCATTGTTGCGGATCAGCAGGACCAGGCGGCCGATGCGCCGCGGATAGAGCCGCAACAGCACCCGCCACGCCCAGATATGATGCACCACCACGGTGGGCACGAAAGTGCAGTCGAACGGGCCTTCGCGCCTCAGCAGTGCGCGCATCCGCCCGAACACTAGCCAGTTGTGGCGGACAAGGCCCAGCTTGCGGATTGGCGCCAGGCGGTGAAAGTAATCGCCGTTCCACGGGGTCTTCTCGAACGCCGGCAAGACGTCCAGCTCCTCGCGAAGGGCGGGGGTGGCGGCGGCGTGGCCGGCGATCGTTATCGCGGCGCCTTCAACCCGGCTCAGCTCGGCCACCGATTTCACATATTCGTACCAATGACCGACGAAATCGCCGAGCGCTTCCTCGACGATCAGGAGGCGCTTGCCGGCGAGGCTGTCAGGCATGGACCGGCAATTCGGCCCCAAGGTCGAGCTGCGAACGGTACCACGCGGCCGTCCGCGCAATCCCGTCACTCAGCGAAGTCGCGGCGGTCCAGCCGAGCTTGTCCTGGATCCGCCTGACGTCGAGCCGGCGCGACTTGACGCCAACGAAGCGATTCATGTTGTAGCGCGTTTCGCCGGTATAACCTGAGCTTTCGCGGATCGCCGCGACCAGGTCGCGAATTGGATAAGCGGCTCCGGTGCCGAGATTGAGCACCGGCTCGGTCGATTCCAGCGCCACCCGGATAATCCCGTCGACCGCGTCCGCGACGTAGAGGAATTCGCGCTCGGCGCTGCCGTCGCCCCACACTTCGACTTCGGGCGCGCCGTCTCGCTGGGCGCGGACGAACTTGCCGATCAGCGCTCCGACCACGTGGCTGTTCTCGGCAAAGCTGTCGCCCGGACCATAGACCGTCGGCAGCACCACGCTGGCGCAATCGAGACCGTACTCCTGCCGGTAGGCGCGCTGGCCGATCAGCATTGCCTTCTTGGTCAGTGCATAGGCAAACAGGTAATCCTCGGGCTCGTGGCCGTAGAGTTCCTCTTCCGGGTGGGCGTTCTCAGTCGATGGGTACATGCAATAAGACAGGATCGAGGTGAACTTGGCCTGCGGATGGAACCGCTTCCACCCCTCGAGCGCGTTGACGTTGATCTTCATGTTGACGTTGAACTGGGTCGCCGGGTGATGCACCGGCCAATCGCCCGCCTTGTAGAGCGCGGCGAGGTGGACGATGTGATCGACCCCGGGGCCCAGCGCGTCGAGCCACGCGAACCAAGCGGGTTCGTCGGCGATGTCGGCGACTTGCGTCCCGACTGAAATGACTTCGGCCGGGGGAAAGCGGCGCCGCAGCTCATCGACCAGTGCGCGGCCGACGAACCCCGTGCCGCCGGTGACGACGACCCGCTTCACCGTTCGATGATCTCGCCGTGGCGCCCGACGATGCGGAGGTCAGGCACTGCGGCGATGAAACGCCCGCCGCCGGCGAGGTAGGTGTCGTACTTGCCGACCAGGTAATCGAGGAAGTTCCACGCCAGCACCAAGTAGTAGTCGGGCACGCGGCCGAGCGAGCGTTCGTCGACCACCGGGATATGCGTGCCGGGGGTTACGCGGCCGACTTTGAGCTGGTTGACCTCGGTCACCAGCTCGACGAGATCCGGCCCGATCCCGGCATAGTTGAGGACGGTGCTACCCTTGACCGGCGCGCCGAGCGCATAGACCGTCTTGCCGGCGGCCTTGAGCTCGCCGAGCAGGGTCTTGAGCGCGGCCATGTTGGTTTCGATCCGCTTGGCGAACGCGGTGTAAGTGCCGATCTCGTAGAGCCCGGCGGCGCGTTCCGCCTCGACCGCCTTGGCAACCGCGTCGGTGGTCGGGCGCGGGTTGTCCTCGCGCACCACGTAGAGGATGAACGAGCCGCCATGAATGGGCGAGAACTCGACGTCCTGGATACGCAGGCCGTGCTGCGCGAACAGCTTGGTCAGCGGGCCGACAGAATGGATGCAGCTGTGCTCGTGATAGAAGTGATCGAACTCGTTGTGCTCGATCAGGTCCTTGAGGTTGACCCCCTGGACCACGAACACGCTGTCGGGCCCCATGACCTCGGTCAGGCCGGCACAGAAATCGTGCAAGTCGGGCACGTGGTAGAACACCGCGGTGGCGGTGATCACTTCGGGCTGGATGCCGAGCTGGCGCAGCGACTTGCCGGTCGCGCTGTTCCAGAACTGCTTGAACACCGTCACGCCCTGTTCGCGCGCAACTTGTCCGGGGCGGGTCGAAGGATCGACCCCGAGCACGCGCATGCCCTGCTTGGCGAACATCTTGAGTAGCGTGCCGTCGTTGGCGCCGACATCGATTACCAGATCGTTGGGCTTGAGGCCCAGCTTGTAAACCACGCGCTGCGCCAGCTGGTCGAAGTGCGCCACCACCGGGGCATTGACGCCCGAGAGGTACGGGTGGTCGGTGAACAGCACTTCCTGCGGCGGAAATTCGCTGATCTGAACTTCCCAGCAATCCTGGCACACCATCATCGCCAGCGGGAAGCTGACCTCTTGCGCGACATCCTCGGCGGCGAGAAAATTGTTGCCGTTCGGCTGGTCGCCCAGGTCGATGAATTCGGCCAGCCGGGTACCGTTACAGACCATGCAGTGCGTGCGCTTCATTGGCTAATCATCGCCTCTCAGGTCGGGTAATCGCGGCCAAAGGCAATTGCGCCTGGGCGTGAAGCTTTCGATAGCGCCGACTAACCGCCATTTTGCGTTGCAGCAAGGTCTCGAACGCGCGATCGCGCCAGGGTCTTTCGCAATTCCGTGAACCCGTGCAAGGGTATGGCCATGAATGTGCTCTCGCAAGCAAGCTCGGCAGTCACCGCTCCGCCCTCGGGCGCCGCGGTCAAACTCGATCTGGGCTGCGGCGCGGTCAAGTCGCCCGGCTACGTGGGCATGGACGTGTTTGCCGCCCCCGGCGTCGATGTCGTCGCCAGCTTCGACGATTTTCCCTACCCGTTCGCCGACAACACGTTCGACGAGATCAAGTGCTACAACTCGCTCGAGCACGTCGGCGACTTTGTGCGCACGGTCACCGAGTTGCACCGGATCCTCAAGCCAGGCGGGATCCTCAAAGTGCTGTGCCCGCACTATTCGGGCCCCGATGCCTATCGCGATCCGACCCACAAGACGTTTTTCGCCTATACCACGTTCAATATGTTCACCGAAGGTCTCAGCTACGGCACTCCGTGGGCGGGGCTGTTCCGGGTCAGGAAGCGGATGTTCGGGATGCCGGACGGGGGCGGCCGCGGGCTGGCCGCAATTCCCAAGGCGTTCGGAAACCGGTTCCCCGATCTTTACGAGCGCTACTTGTGCTGGATGATGCCCGCCAAGGCTATCTACTACGAGCTCGAGGCGGTGAAGCCGGACGTCGCCTCGTAACCTTGCGGCGGCTGGCAATGTTCCAGCACCGCGCGGGCATGAGCGGCGATGTCGCGCCGAAAATCGGCCCACCCGCGCCGCGCGGCATCGGCCGCAATCGCCGCCGGATCGAGCTCGCCAGCGCGCCACAGTGCTGCGCAATGGCGCAGGTTTTCGGCCAGCGCGGCAATATCGCCGGGATCACTGATCGTCGCGGTCCGGGCGGCCAGCCCGAGATCGGCGACCCCGGTATTATGGGTCGCAAGAACATGGCACCCTTCGGCAAGCGCTTCGAGAAACACCAGGCCGAACCCTTCGACCAGCGAAGGCATCGCGAACACGTCGCTGCGCCGGTAATGCGCGGCGAGCTCGTCCGCACTCTGGCGAGAGATCAAGCGCACGGCCGCACCCGACGCCTGCAACTCCACCACCATCGCCTCGATCCCCGGGTCGATGCGGTAGCACACCAGCGTCAGGTCGGCATCTTCGAGCCGGGCTTCGGCCCAGGCGTGGAGCAGATGGTGCAGCCCCTTGCGCTGAATGCCCTGGCCCACGAACAGGAACTGACAGCGGGCGTTGCCTTTGGCCTGGAGCGGCGGCGCGCGGTCTATCTGCACTCCATAAGGGATCACCGTGCAACGTTTGGGCGGACACCCGACGAACGCGAGCGAGCGTAGCGTGGTCGAGCTTGCGCACACGATGTGACTGGCTTCGCGCCAGCTGGTGCCCGCCAGTTGCCGCGCGGCATCGACGCGTTCGTACTCAATCGATTCGCGCACTTGCGGGAATCGGGCAAAATCGCGCTCGAGGATGTCGAGACTGTAGGCTGGGTGCGGGTGGTACTCGAACGAGATCAGCGGCTGGCCCGGGGCGGCGGCGGCGCGTTCGGGGATGTACGACGAATAGGCATAGAGCGGCGCGCCGAGCCCGCGCGCGATACGCGCTGCCTTCGAGGCGAGCAACCGGTCGCTGACGGGAAAGAAACGCTCGGCCCCGAAGCCCAGCAGCTGGCCGCCGTACTGGGCCAGGAAACTTAGCGCCGCGCGGCGGACCCGTGCGCCGGCGAGGCCGGGATGATGGCGCCGCCCGAACGGGCCGAGCCATTTCCGCAGCGGACCCGCGGGCGCGTAGAAATCGGTCACGAATATCGCCAGAAGCCCCGCCTCGTGCAGCGCAAGGGGCACCTGGTAGCCATCGCGGCCGCGATTCATGGCGAACACGAAGCCGCAGCTGGTCATGACGCGTCCTTGCAATTCGCGCGCGCTTTGCAGCTCCCGGCGGTTGTTCGCAAGCGGGGCGGCGCGCCAGGTCGCTAATGCAGCAGGCCCCGCCGCCGCGTCCGCGCGGCATAGACGATAGGCGCGGCCATGAATCGCGAATTGGATAAGGGGAATCACTTACTTGGTGATTAACCCTGTTTGATCACCGTCGTTCGTCGGGATTCTTGACAGATGCGCGGGTGTTAAGCTTTCGCGAACCATCGTGAGGCGCGGAATCCGGCGCATTGCCGAAACTGGCACGGGGTGTGCATCCTAATTGATACCCGACCAAGTCTTCGACTAGAGGCGGGGCCGACCCCCGGGTTCCCCAACCCACCAGTCTCCCGGCCCCGCCTCCCCGAAGTCATCCAGGGTTTCGCGATAATCCGGAGGACCAAGCTTTAGCCGGCTTTCGCGACCTGCTGCTCGTCGAGCAGCTGCTGCAGCTCGCCGGCCTGGTACATTTCGGTCATGATGTCGCTGCCGCCCACGAACTCGCCCTTGACGTAGAGCTGGGGAATCGTCGGCCAGTCGGAGAACGCCTTGATGCCTTGGCGCACTTCGCTGTCCTGGAGCACATCGACGCTTTCGAAATCGACTCCGCAATGCTCGAGGATCGAGACCGCGCGGCTGGAAAATCCGCATTGCGGGAACAGCGGCGTGCCTTTCATGAACAGCACGACGTCGGAGCTCGCGACGATCTGGGCAATGCGGGCGTTGGGGTCGGTCATGGGCGGGTACCTGGGAAAATCGGGCTAAGGCTCAGTTGGGAACCGCGGTCACCAGTTGCAAGGCGTGGAGCTCGCCGCCCATCCGACCGCCCAGCGCCTGGTAGACCAGCTTGTGCTGCTGCACCCGGCTCTTGCCCGCAAATGCCGCCGAGGTGACCCGGGCGCGGTAATGGTTGTCATCGTCAACCAGCGCTTCGATCTCGACCGACGCATCGGGCAGCGCGGCCTTGATCAGGGCCTCGATTTCGGCCGCGGGCATCGACATGGGCTCTAGGACCCGCTCATGAACTGGCGCTTGGCCTCGACCGATTTTTCGCTCAGCGCGGCGCGCACGCTGGCTTCGTCGATCTCGCACCCGGCGGCGGTCAGGTCGCCGAGCACCTTGCGGATCACGTCCTCGTCGCCCGCTTCCTCGAAATCTGCCTGGATCACCGCCTTGGCGTAAGCGTCGGTTTCCTCGGCCGTCAGGCCCATCTTTTCGGCGGCCCAATGGCCGAGCAGGCGATTACGCCGCGCGGCAATCCGGAACGCGGTGTCCTGGTCCATCGCGTATTTGGCTTCTTCGCCGCGCTCGCGGTCCTTGAAATCGGTCATTGGCGCAAATCCCAGGCTCGTAACCCCACCGGCCTTAGCCGCATGGTCCCTCAGGCGGCAAGTCCGGTGCCGTGGGCGAGCCATGGCCGGGTTTGCGCCATCCGCTGCTCGTAGGCGCGGATCGCCTCGTCGCGTGCCAGCGTCAGCGCCACTTCGTCGAGGCCGCCGAGCAAGCAGTGCTTGCGGAACGGGTCGATCTCGAACGTGAAGCGATCCTGGAACGGCGTGGTCACGCTCTGATGCTCCAGATCGATCGCGATCGGATCGGTGGCGGCGACTTCGAGCAGCCGGTCGATCTGCTCCTGGGGCAACGCGACCGTGAGGATGCCGTTCTTGAACGCGTTGCCGGAAAAGATGTCGGAAAAGCTCGGCGCGATCACCGCCTTCACGCCCATGTCGAGCAAGGCCCAGGCGGCATGCTCGCGGCTCGACCCGCAGCCGAAGTTGTCGCCCGCGACGATGATCGGCGCGCGGGCGAATTCGGGCTGGTCGAAGACATTGCCGGGCTCGGCGCGCACGGTTTCGAACGCCCCGCGGCCCAGACCGTCGCGGGTGACCGTCTTGAGCCAGCGCGCAGGGATGATCAGATCGGTGTCGATGTTCTTGCGGCCGAACGGAATCGCTCGGCCTTCGACGTGGCTGACGGGCTCCATCAGTCGGTCTCGGGCGGCTCGCCGCTCGGGGTCGGCGGGTGTTGGGCCTGCGGCTTCTTGTCCCTGCGGCGGTTCACATAGAGTAGCGCGGCGGTGATCGCGGCCGAGCCGATGGCCCCGGCGATGGCGGCCTTGCCGGTTTTGTTGAGGCGCTTGGTCATAAACCGATCAATGGGGACGGGTGCGCCATCAGGCAAGGAATTCGGCCAGTCGCCCCCACAGTTTTTCCTTCTCGGCGAGCGGCATGGCGGCGTGAGCCGGGCTGGACGAGGGCAGCGGGATCAGCGCGAGGCCCGTTCCAGCGAGTTGCGGCACACCGATCTTGGCCGCGGTTAGGCCGTTGAAGCCGATGGCCCGCAATGCTGGGAGCGAGGCGGCAAGCTCCGCCAATGGATTGGCTACGGCTTCGCGGATCGAGGCGTCGAGGCTCCCGCTGCGGCGGGCGGAGGCGACGGTGTCCCACAGTCCGATTCTTGCTTCTAGCAAGGCGCCGAGCCGCTCGTCGTAGGTCAGCCGCTCGAGGTCGCGGCCGACCACTCGGCCAATCAGGTGCCAGAAGCGGTTGCGCGGGTGGGCGTAGTAGCGCCGTTCGGCCAGCGACGCTTCGCCCGGCAGGCTACCCAGAATTAGCACACTGGTGTCTGGCGCGACGACCGGCGGGAACGAGGCCTTCCTCAGAACGGCGCGTCGCGGGCGAAAGGCACTTCCGCGTGGCGCGGAGGCGGCCTGTCGTCCTCGTCGTTCCACTCGCGGCCGTTGGGAAAGCGCACCGGAATCCCGACCAGCTCGTCAGGATCGAACAGGCGCATATTGACGCCCATCCGCGGCGTGTCGAGCGGCCGCAATGCGGTCCACCCGATGTGAGCCCCGCAGCCGGGGCAGAACGGCACTGCCAACCACGGCGGGTCCATGTCGGACCGCACGAACGAGCGCGTTTCCCCCGCGATGGTCACCTCGGCGGGGTCGAAATAGCCGGTGAGGGTGCCGAGCCGGAAGCACAGCGTACAGTCGCAGCTGTTGAGGTATTCGGGCTTGCGCGGGACGGTGACGGTCACCCCGCCGCAGGGGCATCCGCCATTCATGCGAGCTCGCGCACGTCGGTCAGCTTGCCGGTCACTGCCGCCGCCGCGGCCATGGCCGGACTCACCAGATGCGTGCGCGCGCCGGGGCCCTGACGGCCGACGAAGTTGCGGTTGGAGGTCGAGGCGCAGCGCTCCCCCGGGGGGACTTTGTCGGGGTTCATGCCGAGGCACGCCGAGCAGCCCGGCTCACGCCATTCGAGCCCGGCGTCGATGAATACTTTGTCGAGCCCCTCAGCTTCTGCCTGCGCCTTGACCAGGCCCGAGCCGGGGACGACGATCGCCCACTTCACGCCCGGCGCCTTGTGCCGCCCGCGCAGCACCGCGGCGGCGGCGCGCAAGTCCTCGATGCGGCTGTTGGTGCAGCTGCCGATGAACACGTTCTGGACCGTGACCTGGTCGATCCGCTGGCCCGGTTCGAGGCCCATGTAATCGAGACTGGCGCGCGCTGCCTTCTGCTTGGAGGGATCGGCGAAGCTTTCGGGCGCCGGGACGGTGCCGCCGATCGCTACGGTGTCCTCGGGGCTGGTGCCCCAAGTCACGGTCGGTTCGACCGAGGCGGCGTCAATCGTCACCGACTTGTCGAACACCGCGCCCTCGTCGGTCGTGAGCGTGCGCCAGAAGCGCACCGCCTGGTCCCATTCCTCGCCCGTAGGCGCTAGCGGGCGGCCCTTGAGGTATGCGAACGTCGTGTCGTCAGGCGCGATTATCCCGGCGCGGGCGCCACCCTCGATGCTCATGTTGCACACCGTCAGGCGGCTCTCGACACTCATCGCCTCGAACACCGGCCCGCGGTACTCGATCGCGTGGCCGGTCCCGCCGGCGGTGCCGATCGCGCCGATGATGTGCAGGATCAGGTCCTTGGACGTGATGCCGGGGCCAAGCTCGCCTTCGACGCGCACTTCCATGGTCTTCCACGGCCGCATCAGCAGCGTCTGCGTCGCCAGTACGTGTTCCACCTCACTGGTTCCGATGCCGAACGCCAGCGCGCCCATCCCGCCGTGCGCGGCGGTGTGGCTGTCGCCGCATACGATGGTCGTGCCCGGCAGCGAGAAGCCCTGCTCGGGTCCGACCACGTGGACGATCCCCTGCTCGCGCGCGGTGGCGCCGAAATAGCGCACCCCGAACGCGGGGGCATTACGCTCCAGCGCGGCGAGCTGCTGCGCGCTTTCCTCATCGGCGATGGGAATCCGCCGGCCCTCGGCGTCGAGGCGCGGAGTGGTCGGCAGGTTGTGGTCGGGCACCGCCAGCGTCAGTTCGGGGTGGCGGACCGTGCGGCCGCTCATCCGTAGCGCCTCGAACGCCTGCGGGCTGGTCACTTCGTGGACCAAGTGGCGGTCGATGAAGATCAGGCACGTGCCGTCGTCGCGCCGCTCGACGACGTGCTCGTCCCAGATCTTTTCATAGAGCGTGCGCAGTTTGCTGGCCATGGATCGCACTTACGCTCGCGGGTCGGCATTTCAAGCGGCCCTGTCTTTGGCGCGGCAAAGCGCCTATTTAGCGGCGATGCCCTGGCTGGCCTCGACATTGATCGCGGTTGCCGCGATGACCGCGATGGAGTTCGTCGCGTGGGCCAGCCACAAGTACGTGATGCACGGCTTCGCGTGGAACTGGCACCGCGACCATCACGAACCGCACGGCAACGTGGTGGAAAAGAACGACCGCTTCGCGGCTGTCGGGGCGGCCTTCAGCATCTCCATGTTCGCGGCCGGCTCGCCGCTGGTGATGGGCGCGAATGCTTGGTGGCCGGGAACGTGGATCGGGCTGGGCGTGCTCGGCTACGGGATCGTTTACACGCTGATCCATGACGGGCTGGTCCATCAGCGCTGGTTTCGCTGGGTGCCCAAGCGCGGTTACGCCAAGCGGCTGGTCCAGGCGCACAAGCTGCACCACGCCAGCGTCGGCCAGCACGGCGGGGTCAGCTTCGGCTTCGTTTTCGCGCGTGATCCGGCCCGGCTCAAGTCCGAGCTTCAGCGCCAGCGCCAAGTGGGCGCTGTGCAGGTGAGCGAGGCGGCAATTTCCATCGACCGTTCAGGTTCGCCGCGATAAGGCGGCGCCTGCCACCGGGATCGCCCAATGCGAGGGAAAACAGTCAAATGAAGCGTATCGCTTTAGCCGTTGCGGCGCTCGCGGCCGCCACCACCGCCGCCCCGGCCGCGGCCCAGAGCGCCTGCACCCGCGAACTGCTGCAAGGCATCGCCGACAGCTGGGTCGGCGCGCTCACGGCCGGCACGCCCTATGGTAAGATGAACCTCGGCGAGTGGGTCGAATTCCGCCAGAATCTCGATTCCGGCTTCATGTCCGAATTCTTCGACATGACCCCCAAGACCGTCGATTGGCACAACGCGATGCTCGACACGACGGTGTGCAAGGCGGTTGTCGAAAGCGTCTACCAGGACAAGGGCCAACCCCGGCTGATCGCCGCGCAGTTGACCAACGGTTTCTTCGGCGTCAGCCCGATCGACGTCCTGGTCCCTGCCGCCGCCACCGACACTGCCGCGGCTCGCGCGCAATTTCCGACCGATACCTGGGGACCCATTCCCGAAACTCAGCGGATGGACCGGGCGGCTCTCATTACAGCGGCTAACGCTTATCTGGCCGACAAGCAGCCGGACGAAGTGAAGAACCGCCAGTACGTGGTCGACGAGACGCTCGGGCTGATCAATGTGTTCGCCAAGCTGGCGGGCAAGCCGACCAGCGTGACCCTGCGGATTGAAGGCGGCCAGGTTCGCGCGGTCCACACTTTGGCGGTTTAGACTAGTCTCCGGCCAACCGTGCGGCGTGCCGCCGGACGAGCGCGATCATGTTGGGCACGCCCTGGGTGCGGTTTGAGCTCAGCTGGTTCTTGAGGTCGAACGGCGCGAGCGCGGCGGCGACGTCCATCTGCGCGACTTCGGCGGCAGGCCGATCCTGCACCGCCGCCAGCACCAGCGCGACGATACCCTTGGTGATCGCGGCGTTGCTGTCGGCGAGGAAGTGGAGCTTGCCCGCGGCCTGCGTCGGATAGACCCACACGCTGGCGGCGCAGCCGCGCACCAGCGTGGCGTCGGTCTTGAGCGCATTTGGCATCGGCTCGAGGTCGCGGCCGAGCTCGATCAGCAGGCGATAGCGCTCATCGGCATCGAGCACCGCATATTCTTCGAAAATGTCGTCGAGGCTGCCCATCGGCGGGCCTCTAACCAGTTCGTCATCCCGGCGGAAGGCAGGATCGCTATCGGAGAGGCAAGCGATCCCGGATCAAGTCCGGGATAACGAACAGGCTCACAAATCCACCCCGTTGGCGATGGCTTCGAGCTTGCGGATCCGCTCCTTGAGGTCGGCCAGCTCGATGCGGGCGGCGCCTTCGCGCGAGCCGCCCTCGATCTCGAGCGGCCCGCGCCGGGTATCGAGTTCGCGGTTCTTCAGCGCCAGCCAGTCCTGCCAGCCCTTGAGGATGGCCCCGGCGATGACCAGCAGACCCGCAAGCGCGCTGGTGGCGATCAGCATTTCCTGGCTCATGATCACAAGCCTCCTTGGCCGCTAGTTGTCGCGCAGCCGTTCGATTTCAGCCGAGAGTTGCTTGGTGCCGCGGTCTTCGGTGACGATCCGTTCGAGCACGCGGACGCGTTCTTCCAGTCGCTCGACCTGGTCGCGGCTCGCGCCGGGGAGCGCGGCGGGCGGCGGGACATTTTGCAAATTGTCGAACGAATCGCGAAGCTCGCGATGGCTGCGGCCCAGGCCCCGGTTGCGCATGATGGTGACGAACCCGAAGATAATCAGCGCCACAATGATCGCGTCGCTCATTGCACCTTGCTCCGGTCTTCGAGGGCGGGGCCGTGTTCGTCCACCCGGCGTTGATCGCGCAGCGCCTCGATCTGGGTGGCCACATCGTAGCCCTTGTCGGTCACGATCCGCTCGAGCACCCGCACGCGGTCTTCGAGCTGCTGGGTGCCCGCGGCATATTGCGCGGCTTTCTCGGCACTGTGCTCGGCGGTGGTGTGAAGGCGCTTTTCCTCAAGCCGGTTGCGGCTCTTGATCCACACGATTCCCACAACCATCGCGAACGGTGCGATGACGGCAAGCAGGCCGGCCAAGTCTCCCATCTAACTATTCCTTCCAATTTAGGTTTGGCTGGCGCGAATTCACAGTGTCGGCTCGCGCTGGTCGCGCAGCGCCTCGATCTGCTGAGCGGTCCGCAGCGCCGGGTCGGTCGCGATCCTCTCGAGCACAATCAACCGTTCCTGCAAGCTGGAGATCTGGGTCGCCAAACGCTCGTTTTCGCTCGTGAGCAGCGTGACTTTCTGCTCGGCGTCGTCATCGGCGCCGCGGCCTTTGCGGAACCTGCGGCGATAGCTTTCGGGCTCGAACCCGTGACGGGCGCGGGTCCAGTTGTTGAATGCCCAGACGAGCGGGCCAATGGTGATGGCCGCGATCGGTATCAGGATACCCCATTCGTGCATTGTCGTTGCCTCGTGCAATCGGGTGGTCAGCGCAGCCGGTCGATCTCGGCGGACAAGCGCGGGTTGCTGGTGACGTAATAGTTCTCGACTTCGGCCAGGCGGCGATCGACGTCGCGGAACTGGGCGCGGATCTCGCGCGCGGTGCGCTTGGGCGACTGGCGGACGCGCTGCCAATAGCGGGTCTCATCCTGGTCGACGTAAAGGTGCTGCGGCTTGCGGTTGAGCAGCAGGCCGGCGACGAAGTAGAACGGCAGGATCGTGCCGCCGCTGATGATGATCAGCATCAGAAATGCCAGGCGCACCCACAGCACGTTGATTCCGGTGTAATCCGCGATTCCGGAACACACCCCCATCAGTTTGGAGTTTTGCTTGTCGCGATAGAGCGAGGTGCGGGGGCTGGTCACCGGCGGATACCTTTCTTGTCCGCCAGCAGGCGATCGAGCTCGCGCAGCGGCAGGTTGTCGATTTCGCGGTCGGGCTGGATGCGCGCCGGCTTGAACTCGGGATTGTCCGACGCGACCAAACGTTCGACTGTGTCCATTCGCTCGTCGAGCCGCTTGGCGAGGTTGTAGAGTTCCTCGAGCAGTTGCTCGTCGTCGGTGGTGATGGTCGCGGCGGTCTTCCACCGGGTGATGTAGTGCATGATGATCCACGGCAGCCCGAGGAACAGCACCGGAATGATAAAAATCTCCTCGCCCACGGGTCAGCCTTCCTTGTTTTCGTTGACGCCCTTGGCGAGCGCGCGCTTCATGTCCTCGAGTTCCTCGTCGACCTTGTCGGCGCCTTCGAGCGCGGCGATTTCTTCCGACAAGCTCGGCTTGTGGTCCTCGGCGATGCGCAGCGAATCGGCCCGGCCTTCGGCGTAATCGACCCGGCGTTCGAGCTGGTCAAAGCGGGTCAGCGCCTCGTCCACGCGTTCGCTGGTCATCAGCGTGCGCAACTTGACCCGGTTCTCGGCGCTTTCGAGCCGCGCCGCGATCTGGCCCTGGCGGCTGCGCGCCTCGCGCAGGCGGGTCTGGAGCTTGGCGATGTCCTGCTCGTAGGCGCGCAGCGCGTCGTCGAGCACGGTGATTTCCTGCTTGAGCTGATCGCCCATTTCAGCCGCGCGCTGCTTTTCGACCAGCGCCGCACGGGCCAGATCTTCGCGGTCCTTGCTGAGCGCCAGCTGGGCCTTTTCGCCCCAGTCGGTCTGAAGCTTTTCCAGCTTGACCGTGTGACGGTGCATTTCCTTCTGGTCGGCGATCGTGCGCGCCGCGCTGGCGCGGACTTCGACCAGGGTTTCCTCCATCTCGAGGATGATCATCCGGATCATCTTCACCGGATCGTCGGCCTGGTCGAGCAGCTCGTTGAAGTTCGCCGCGATGATGTCACGGGTACGCGAGAAAATGCCCATCAAGGGTACTCCGGTGGGGGGTAGGCGTGCGGGCGGCGAGGTGCGCAGCCGTTCGATCTCGCGGTCGAGCCGGGTTGCCCGGCGCGGTTCGAGGTCGCCCAGCGGCGTCAGCTTGGTGCCGTCGTCGCCGCTCATGCGAGTTCGACCGGCGGGGCCGACGAGGCCGCGGCCACCGGCATCGCGACCGCAAGCTGCTGCGACAACGCATAAACGTTGAAGGTCACCATCGCGGCGAGGCTCACCAGTGCGGCGAGGCCGACTTTGCTGGCGAAGAAGCGGCGATCGTACATGAAGTCCTCCGGGATTTGCGTTCAAAGTTCAGGTTGCAAAGACCGTGCCAGTTTCCCGGAACTGCGAAAACCCGCGGAAAACCGCGCTGTACTGCATGCCTAATACGGTAACGATTGCCATCGATTGGGAATTTCCGCTAATGGTTAGGCGTGGATCGGGATAATCAGTTTATCGGCCAGTCGGGTGCGTTTCTCGATGCGGTCGAGCGCGCCAGCCGCGCCGCGCCGATGCGCCGCCCGGTTCTGGTGGTCGGAGAGCGCGGAACGGGCAAGGAACTGATCGCCGAGCGGCTCCACCGTTTGTCCAACCGGTGGGAAGGGCCGCTGGTGATCATGAACTGCGCGGCGCTGCCCGAGACGCTGATCGAGGCCGAACTGTTCGGGCACGAATCCGGTGCCTTCACCGGCGCGACGCGGGCGCGGGCCGGGCGGTTCGAGGAAGCCGACGGCGGCACGCTGTTCCTCGACGAAATCGGAACCCTGTCGATGGCCGCGCAGGAACGGCTGCTGCGCGCGGTCGAGTACGGCGAGATCACCCGGATCGGCTCGTCGCGCCCGATGCAGGTCGATGTGCGGATCGTCGCGGCGACCAACGAGGATTTACCGGCGCTGGCCGAGCGCGGCACGTTTCGCGCCGACTTGCTCGACCGGCTCAGCTTCGAGGTTATCACCCTACCGCCGTTACGTGTCCGCGAAGGGGACATCGACGTGCTGTCCGATTATTTCGGCCGGCGCATGGCGGCGGAGATCGGGTGGGAAAGCTGGCCCGGCTTCGCCGACCATGTCCGCGCACAGTTCGAAGATCATCCGTGGCCGGGCAACGTGCGCGAATTGCGCAACGTGGTCGAGCGCTCGGTCTACCGGTGGGACAACTGGCAGGATCCGATCGCGTACGTCCAGTTCGATCCGTTCGACAGCCCGTGGAAGCCCGCAGCGGCGGCCGCGCGGGCCGAAAGCGTTGCCGGCGCCGCACCCTCGCCGGCGCCGCTGCGGGCCGATTACGACACGATCGCCGACTTGCGCGCCGCGGTCGAAGCGCACGAGCGTTCGATCCTCGAGCATCACCTCGGCCGCAACCGCTGGAACCAGCGCCAGACCGCCAAGGCGCTGGGCCTGACTTACGACCAGCTGCGCCACTGCGTCCGCAAGCACAGCCTGGGCGAATAGCGCGATTCATGAACATCGAAACCCGCATGCGCCAGCCTGCCCAATTCCGCCGATGTCCCGCCCGGCTGGTAACAAACTTTAACCCCTTGAATTATTTTGCCGCAATCGGCTCGCTCGCGATGTGGCGGCCAGCCGACATGGCGACGATTTAACAACTGCCGGCTGTGCCGCGGTGCTATGCGACTGGTTACACGGAGCCGTCACGTGCGAATCGACATTGCTTATCTGGTGATCACGATCCTCGCCGTCGTCCTGGCGGTGGTGGTTGTCCAGACCCGGCGCTACGGCCGATATCGTGATCGGCTGATGCGCGGCCACCGACCGGCCCGGCCCGTCCGCAAGCCGTTCTGGCTGCCCTAGGCTGTGGGCCAAGCTCGCGCCTTGCGTTCCGGCGCGACTCCCCCTATCTGGCCGTCATCCCGACATTGTCATGGCAAAGTCTGGTGCTGGCGCCCCCGGGGGCCGGCCCCAAACCGCTTTGCCGGGCACGATGGAGCACAAATGGCCGATACCGCGCGCCTGACACAAGTGATCGAACCGCAAGCCGCCGCGCTTGGTTTCGACCTCGTGCGCGTACGGCTGAGCGGTTCGGGCGAGGGGCGCACGCTGCAGGTTATGGCGGAAGACCCGGCCACCGGGCAGCTGGTGGTCGATCAATGCATGGCGCTGTCGCGGGGCATTTCAAGCGCGATCGACGCGGCCGAGGAACAGGGCGAGGAACTGGTCGCGGGCGCTTACCACCTTGAAGTCAGCTCGCCCGGGATCGACCGGCCGCTAACCCGGCCTGGCGACTACGCCAAATGGGCCGGTCACGAGGCGAAGATCGCGCTTGCCGAAGCGGGGCCGGATGCGGGCGGCGGCAAACGCCAGCTGGTCGGCGAGCTGCTCGGGATCGACGGGGCCACGGTCGCCATCCGCGACCGTGCGGCCGGCCGCACCGAAGTGCCGCTTGAATCAATCAAATCGGCCAAGCTGATCCTCACCGACAAGCTGATCGCCGCCACCCGGCCGCTCGATATGAGCGGCGCCGACCATATCGAAGAAACCATAGAAGAAGAGGCACACGACTGATGGCCAGTCCGATTTCCGCCAACAAGGCCGAGCTCCTCGCGATTGCGACGGCGGTCGCCACCGAGAAGATGATCGACAAGTCGATCGTGATCGAAGCGATGGAAGAGGCGATCCAGAAATCCGCCCGTAACCGCTACGGCGCGGAAAACGATATTCGCGCCAAGCTCGACCCGCTGACCGGCGACTTGCGCCTGTGGCGCGTGGTCGAGGTGGTCGAAGAGGTCGAGGACTACTTCAAGCAGGTCGACCCGGCGCAAGCTGAAAAGCTCCAGCCGGGGTCCAAGGTGGGCGATTACATCGTCGACCCGCTGCCGCCGGTCGATCTCGGCCGGATCGACGCGCAGAGCGCCAAGCAGGTGATCTTCCAGAAGGTCCGCGATGCCGAGCGCGAACGTCAGTTCGAGGAATTCAAGGACCGCGCCGGCGAGATCATCACCGGGGTCATCAAGTCGGTCGAATTCGGCCACGTGATCGTCAACCTGGGCCGCGCCGAGGGCGTCATCCGCCGCGACCAGCAGATCCCGCGCGAGGCCGCCCGCGTAGGCGAGCGCGTGCGGTCGTGGATCATGAAGGTCGAGCGCAACAACCGTGGCCCGCAGATCTTCCTGAGCCGCGCGCACCCTGAATTCATGAAGAAGCTGTTCGCGCAGGAAGTGCCCGAGATCTACGACGGCATCATCACCATCCAGGCGGCCGCCCGCGATCCGGGCAGCCGCGCCAAGATCGGCGTGATCAGCCGCGATTCCAGCATCGACCCGGTCGGCGCCTGCGTCGGCATGAAGGGCAGCCGCGTGCAGGCGGTGGTCCAGGAACTGCAGGGCGAGAAGATCGACATCATCCCGTGGAGCGAGGACACCGCCACCTTCGTGGTCAACGCGCTGCAGCCGGCAACGGTCAGCCGCGTGGTTCTCGACGAAGACGAGAACCGCATCGAAGTGGTGGTGCCCGACGACCAGCTGAGCCTCGCGATCGGCCGCCGCGGCCAGAACGTGCGGCTGGCCAGCCAGCTGACCAACAGCCAGATCGACATCATGACCGAGGAAGAAGCCTCGGAAAAGCGTCAGCGCGAATTCGCCGAGCGCTCGAAGATGTTCGAAGAAGAGCTCGATGTCGACGAGACGCTGAGCCAGCTGCTGGTCGCGGAGGGCTTCGCCGAGCTGGTCGAAGTGGCTTACGTCGAACTCGACGAACTGGCCGGGATCGAAGGCTTCGACTCCGAACTGGCCGAAGAACTGCAGAACCGCGCCAAGGAAGCGCTCGACCGTCAGGAAGCCGCGCACCGCGAGCAGCGGCGCGAGCTGGGGGTCGAGGATGCGCTCGCCGAACTGCCCAACATCACCGAACAGATGCTGGTCGTGCTCGGCAAGGCCGGGATCAAGACGCTCGACGACCTCGCCGACCTGTCGACCGACGAGCTGATCGCCAAGAAGCGCGAAGCGCCCCGCCGCCGCGCGCCGGTGGTAACCGATGGACCGCCGCTCCGCCGCCCGCCGCAGCGGGCCGAGGACAAGGGCGGGGTGCTCGGCGAATTCAATTTGACCGAAGAACAGGGCAACGAAACCATCATGGCCGCCCGCGCGCACTGGTTCGAGGACGAGGACGCGCCGGCGCCGGAAGCCGACTTACCTCCAGCAGAGGAGGCCGCCGGTGCGGAATCCTCGCAATGATCCGCTAGTCGATCCTGCCATCGGCGAAGTGCCCGGGGCCTTAGAGGGCTCCGAGCGGCGCTGCGTGCTGACCGGCCGGAACGCAGGGCGCGACGGACTGGTGCGCCTGGCCCTCTCGCCCGAGGGCGACGTGCTGCCCGACGCGCTGGCCAAGGCGCCCGGCCGCGGCGCGTGGCTGGGCGTTTCCCGCCCCGAGCTGGAGGCGGCGCTCGCCAACGGTAAATTGAAGGCCGCCTTGTCCCGCGCGTTTAAGACCGGCGCGCTGACGATCCCCGCAGACTTGCCCGAGCGGACCGAGGCGGCGCTCAAGCGGGCGCTGCTCGACCGGCTGGGCCTCGAACTGCGCGCCGGGCGGGTTATCTTGGGTTCCGAACGGATCGAAGGCGAAGCGCGGACGAACCGCATCGCGGCGCTGTTCCACGCGCACGACGCCAGCGCGGACGGCGCGCGCAAGCTCGACCAGGCATGGCGCGTCGGCATTGAGGCCGAAGGCTCCGGGCTGGCCGGCATCCGCCTGCCACTGGACCGCGCGGCCCTGTCTGTGGCATTGGGCCGCGGCAATGTCGTCCACCTGGCGCTCGCCGATCACGGATCGGCCGGGCGAGTGGGGGTTCCGCTGCAGCGGCTGCTGAATTTCCTCGGAGCCGTCCCGGCGCCCGAGACGACCGATTGTTTGAAGGACTGTTGAAGACACAATGAGCGATAACGACACCACGCCCCTCACCCGCAAACCGCTTGGGCTCAAGCGCTCGGTCGACGCGGGCGAAGTCAAGCAGACCTTCAGCCACGGCCGCACCAACAAGGTGGTGGTCGAGGTCAAGCGGCGCCGCGCCATCGGCAAGCCGGGCGAAGTGCCCGCCGCGGCTCCGGCCGCCGAGCCGGCCCCCGCGCCGGTCGCCGCTCCGCTCGCGTCACCCCCGCCTCCGGCGGCGCGCAAGCCGGCCCCCTCAAGTGAGACCCCGCAGGAACGCGTCGCGCGTCTCCAGCGCGAGGCCGAGGAAGGTCGTCTGCGTTCGGGCGAACAAGCCGGCCGCCGTGCGGTGGACGAACGCGCCCGCGCGCTCGATGACGACAAGCGCCGCGCGGAAGATCCGCGCAGCATCGATGACGAGATCAAGGCTGCCGCACCCGTAGAGACGGTTTCCACTCCCGAAGTGGTCGCGCCGCCCGAAGCCGAAGCTGAAGCCGAAGCCGAAGCCGACGCCGAAGCCGTCAGCGAAGAAGATGGCAACGGCGCCCTCGCGCCGCGCCGCTTCACCCCGGTCGCGCGCCCCGATGCGCCCAAGCGGCCCGAGAAGAAGCGCGAAGAGCAGCGCAAGGGTGCCCCTGCGGGGCGCGCGGTCGTCGAAGCCCGCCGCGCCGGCAAGCTAACCGTCACACGCGCACTCAACGAGGACGAGGGCGCCCGCGCCCGTTCGCTCGCCGCGCTCAAGCGGGCCCGCGAAAAGGAAAAGCGCGCCCATTACGCCGGGCAGAACCAGCCGCGCGAAAAGCAGGTCCGCGATGTCGTGGTGCCTGAAGCGATCACGGTCCAGGAACTCGCTAACCGCATGGCCGAGAAGGGTGCCGACCTGGTCAAGGCGCTGTTCAACATGGACATGATGGTCACCGTCAACCAGACCATCGACGCCGATACCGCCGAGCTGCTGGTCGAGGAATTCGGACACCGCGTTCAGCGCGTGGCCGAAAGCGATGTCGACATCGACCGCGACGAGGACGTCGATGCGGCCGAGACGCAGCAGCCGCGGCCCCCGGTGGTCACGATCATGGGCCATGTCGATCACGGCAAGACTTCGCTGCTCGACGCGCTGCGCGGGACCGACGTGGTAAAGGGCGAGGCGGGCGGCATCACCCAGCACATCGGCGCCTATCGGATCACCACTAAGGGCGCCGAGCAGATCACCGTGCTCGACACGCCGGGCCACGAAGCGTTCACCCAGATGCGCCAGCGCGGTGCCAACGTGACCGACATCGTGGTGCTGGTGGTCGCGGCCGACGACGGAATTATGCCGCAGACGATCGAGGCCATCCGCCACACCCGCGCGGCGGGGGTGCCGATGATCGTGGCGATCAACAAGGTCGACAAGCCGGAAGCCAATGCTCAGCGGGTCCGCGAGCGGCTGCTCGAACACGAAGTCGTGGTCGAGGCGATGAGCGGCGACGTCCAGGACGTCGAGGTTTCCGCCAAGACCGGCGCCGGGCTCGACGACCTGATCGAGAAGATCCTGCTCCAGGCCGAGCTGCTCGAGCTCAAGGCCAATCCCGAGCGCGCCGCCGACGCGACCGTGATCGAGGCCCAGCTCGACAAGGGCCGGGGCCCGGTCGCGACCGTGCTCGTCAATCGCGGCACGTTGCGGCGGGGCGACGTGTTCGTGGTCGGCACCCAAAGCGGCCGGGTGCGCGCTCTGGTGGACGACAAGGGCAATCAGATCGAGGAAGCGGGACCGTCCGCCCCGGTCCAGGTTCTGGGCCTCGGCGGCATACCCAATGCCGGCGATCACTTGACGGTGGTCGAGAACGAAGCACGGGCGCGCGAAGTCGCCCAGTACCGCCAGGAAAAGGCCACCGAAAAGCGCACCGCGACTGCTCCGGCGAGCCTCGACACGATGTTCTCGCACTTGACCAGCACCCTGGTCGAGTTCCCGGTGGTGGTGAAGGCCGACGTCCAGGGTTCGTCGGAAGCGATCGTGACCGCGCTTCACAGCCTGTCGAATGACGACATCAAGGTGAAAGTGCTCAGCTCGGGCGTTGGGGCGATCACCGAAAGCGACGTGACGCTCGCTTCGGCCTCCAAGGCGCCGGTGATCGGCTTCAACGTCCGCCCCAACACCAAGGCGCGCGAGCTGATCGCGCGGCACCGGGTGGAGATGAAGTACTACGACGTGATCTACCAGCTGACCGAGGAGATCGCCAAGGAGATGGCCGGCGTGCTCGGGCCGCTCAAGATCGAAAACGTGCTCGGCCGCGCCGAAGTCAAGCAGGTGTTCCCCGCGGGCAAGCGCGACAAGGCGGCCGGGCTGCTGGTGCTCGAAGGCGTGCTGCGCAAGGGTCTCCACGCGCGGCTCACCCGGGCGGACGTCATCGTCAGCGCGACCACGATCCAATCGCTGCGGCGGTTCAAGGACGATGTCGAGGAAGTCCGCGCCGGGCAGGAATGCGGCGTGGTGCTGGCCGATACCAACGACATCAAGCCGGGCGACCACCTCGAAGTGTTCGAGATCGAGGAGCGTGAACGGATCTTGTGAGTGAAGATCCGAACAAGGCTACGATTGAGCGGCGTTCTGAGAATGCCGAGACGACCCTGGGTTGCCTCGGCAAAGGTCTCGGGTGTGCGTGGATTATGCAGCCAATGGTAATCGCTCTGACGATTACCATGCTCTATCGATAGCCGATGACCCGCTACGCCGCGTTCTTGAGCTCCATCAATGTCGGCGGCAGCAACCGGCTGTTGATGAGCGAGCTGCGCGCGGCGCTCGAGCGCGAGGAATTCGAGGACGTGGAGACGGTGGTCGCCAGCGGCAACGTGCTGTTCTCGCATGACGAACGGCCGTCCGACGGGTTGTCGGAAAAGCTCGCCTATGTGCTGCGCGAGCGGTTCGATATCGACACTTTCGCCGCGGTTCGCAGCCGCACGGAAGTGGCGGCGGCGATCGCCGACAATCCGTTCAGCGGCAGCGGCGAGGACGGGTTCGTCCACACCCATTTTCTCGACGGCCAGCCGACAGAGGCGCAGTTCGACAAGCTGGTCACCGACCATCAGGGCCGCGGACGAGAGAGATTGGCGCTGGGCGACCGGGCGCTCTATGTCGATTACGTGGACGGGGCCGGCACCAGCAAGCTGACGGGCGCATTCATCGAGCGCCGGCTCGGGTGCCGCGGCACCGCGCGCAACTTGCGCTCGCTCCAGCGCATCCTGGGCAAGATGGACTAAGACCGTGGGCCGCCAGCCAAAGACCTCCGAAGACCCCTCGGTCCGCCTGCTCAAGGTCGGCGAGCGAGTGCGCCACGTGCTCAGCGAAATCCTGATGCGCCAGCAAGTGCACGACGACACGCTCACCGCGCACCACATCTCGATCACCGAAGTGCGGATGTCGCCCGACCTCAGGCAGGCCCGGGTCTACGCCAAGCCGCTGCTCGGGGGCGATGAGGATGCGGTGATCAAGGCGTTGCGGACCAACACCGCCTATCTCCAGCGCGAGGTGGCCAAGCGCCTCGGCCTCAAGTTCGCGCCCAAGCTGAAATTCACCGGCGACGAAAGCTTCGACGAGGCCGAACGGATCGCGCGGCTGCTGAGCGATCCCAAAGTCGTGCGCGATTTGGGCGAGCCGGAGGCCTGAGCCGATGGCCAAGCTCTATTTCTACTACGCCAGCATGAACGCGGGCAAATCGACCAACCTGCTGCAGGCCAATTTCAACTACGGCGAGCGCGGGATGGCGACGATGCTGTGGACCGCGGCGCTCGACACCCGCGCGGCGCATCCGATCGCCAGCCGTATCGGCCTCGGGGCCGATGCGCACCGGTTCGGGCCGGGCACCGACTTGTGGGACGCGGTCGCCGCGCAGCACGCCGAAACGTCGCTCGCCTGCGTGCTGATCGACGAGGCCCAGTTCCTCACCGCGACCCAGGCGTGGCAGTGTGCGCGGGTGGCCGACGAGGCGGGCATCCCGGTGCTGTGCTATGGCCTGAGGACCGATTTTCGCGGCGACCTGTTTCCCGGCTCGGCGGTGCTGCTGGGCATCGCCGACACGCTGATCGAGTTGAAAGCGGTGTGCCATTGCGGGCGCAAGGCGACGATGAACTTGCGGATGGACGAACGCGGACAGCCGATCGCGCGCGGAATGCAGACTCAGATCGGCGGCAACGAGCAGTATGTCGCGCTGTGCCGGCGCCATTTTGCCGAGGCGCTCGCCCTCTATCGCTAAGCCGCTGGGCTCCCTATCTCGGCGCGCATGGATTCAACCCTGCTGACAGCCCTGGCGCTGATCCCCGCGCTGGTGCTCGCGATCGTGTTTCATGAGGTCGCCCACGGGTGGACCGCGCTGATGCTGGGCGACCCTACCGCGAAGGAGCAAAGGCGGCTCACGCTCAATCCGATCCGCCATGTCGATCCGATCGGCACGCTGGTCATTCCCGGCGCGCTGGCGCTCGCGGGCGCGCCGGTGTTCGGTTGGGCCAGGCCGGTGCCGGTCAACAAGTGGCGGCTGCGCAATCCCCGCTTCGGGATGATGGCGGTGGCGGCGGCGGGGCCGGCGACCAACCTGGTCATGGCCGGGCTTGGTTCGGTGGCGCTCGGCCTGACCTCCCGCTGGGTTGGCGGGGCTCCAACGGGCGCGCTGGGTTTTGCCGTCGCCTCGCTCTATTCGTTTATCCTGATCAACATCTTCCTGGCGCTGTTCAACTTGCTGCCGATCCCGCCGTTCGACGGCTCGCACGTGGTCGAAGGGCTACTGCCGCGCGCGGCGCTACCGGCTTACGACAAGTTGCGTCCGCTCGGGTTCCCGCTGCTGGTCCTGGTGATCGTGGTGATCCCGTGGCTGTTTCCCAACTTGCGCCTGATCCAGTGGCTGATCCTGCCGCCCGCCCAGTGGGTCGAGGGGCAATACATGGCGCTCGCTCACTGGGCGGCGGGCGGTTGACGAGTCCGCCCAACGGCTGGCTGGTGCTCGACAAGCCGCGCGGGCTCGGCTCGACCCAGGCAGTGGCGGCGGTCAAGCGGGTGCTGCGCGGGGCGGGCTACGGCAAGGTCAAGATCGGGCATGGCGGCACGCTCGATCCGCTGGCCGAAGGCGTGCTGCCGATCGCGCTGGGCGAGGCGACCAAGCTCGCCGGCTGCATGCTCGACGCAAGCAAGACGTATGCCTTCACGATCGAGTTCGGCCGTGAGACCGACACGCTCGACGGCGAAGGCCGGGTCACCGCGACCAGCGACCGCCGCCCGCCGCTCGCCGCGGTGGCCTCGATTCTCGAGCATTTCACCGGCGAGATCGAGCAGGTGCCGCCGGCCTATTCTGCGCTCAAGGTCGAGGGCCGGCGGGCTTACGACCGGGCGCGGGCGGGGGAGGACGTCGAGCTGGCGCCACGGCGGGTCACGATCCATTCGCTGCACCCGCTCATCCCCGGATCGCACCCGGTGTTGGGGACTGCGTTCGCCATGACGGCCGGGCGCCCTGATGCGCTCGATCCGATGGCGCCGCTCGAACTCGCCGACAGCGTCACGCTTGTCGCAACCGTCTCCAAGGGCACCTACATTCGCAGCCTCGCGCGTGACATCGCCCATGCGCTGGGCACGGTCGGTCATGTGACTTATCTCAGACGCACGCAGGCGGGTCCGTTCACCGAGGATCAGGCGATTTCGCTGGACATCCTGAACGAAATCGGCAACGGCGCGCGCCTTGAAGACCACCTCCTGCCGCTGGAGGCGGGGCTGGACGGTATCCCGGCCCTGACCCTCGATCCGGATAGTGCGCAGGCGGCCCGCCAGGGCCGGGTCATTTCCGGAATGCCCCAACCCGACGGGCTCTACCTCGCGAAATCCGGCGGAATTCCGGTGGCGCTGATGGAGATTTCGGGCGGTACGGCCACGGTCGTCCGGGGGTTCAACCTAACCGATACCGCGGAGTAAGAGTATGTCGGTCACGGCCGAAAAGAAAACCGAAATCATCCACGACAACGCCCAGAACAAGGGCGATACCGGGTCCCCCGAAGTCCAGGTCGCGATCCTCACCGAGCGCATCCGCAACCTGACCGAGCACTTCAAGGACCACAAGAAAGACAACCATTCGCGCCGCGGCCTGCTGATGATGGTCAACAAGCGCCGCACGCTGCTCGCGTACCTCAAGAAGAAGGACGTCGAGCGTTACAACGGGCTGATTCAGAAGCTCGGCCTGCGTAAGTAGAATTTCGCGCAGGCGGCTCCTGATGGGGCCGTCTTGTCGCATCCGGCATCCTTCACAATTCGGTGAAGGGGCCTGGGGCCAAGGCCCCGCACCGGACCGGGACGGCATACCCGGCATGTAGGCCCCGCCGCGCAATTTGGCGCCGCGGGTACTCGTAAGGAAAACCAATGTTCGACACGAAAACCGTATCGCTGGAGTGGGGCGGCAAGACCCTCACTCTGGAAACCGGGCGCATTGCCCGTCAGGCCGATGGCGCCGTTCTGGCGACTTATGGCGAGACCGTGGTGCTGTGCGCCGTCACCGCCGCCAGGGGCGTCAAGGAAGGGCAGGACTTCTTCCCGCTGACCGTCCATTACCAGGAAAAGTTCTCCGCCGCCGGGCGCATCCCGGGCGGCTTCTTCAAGCGTGAGCGCGGCGCGACCGAAAAGGAAACGCTGACCAGCCGCCTGATCGATCGCCCGATCCGCCCGTTGTTCCCCGAAGGGTTCTACAACGAGATCAACGTGATCGCGCAAGTCCTCTCGTACGACGGTGAGAGCGAGCCCGATATCGTGGCGCTGATCGCCGCGTCGGCCGCCCTGACCATTTCCGGCGTGCCCTTCATGGGCCCGATCGCCGGGTGCCGCGTCGGTTTCCAGGATGGTGCGTACATTCTCAATCCGTCGATGTCGCAAGTCGCCGAAGGCCGCCTCGACCTCGTCGTCGCCGCCACCGACGGCGCGGTCATGATGGTCGAATCCGAAGCCAAGGAGCTGACCGAAGAGGAAATGCTCGGCGCGGTGATGTTCGCGCACGCGGAAAGCCGCAAGGTTGTCGCCGCGATCATCCAGCTGGCCGAAAAGGCCGCCAAGGATCCGTGGGAACTGGCGAGCGACGATAACTCGGCGATGAAGGCCGAGATCAAGAAGCTGGTCGGCACCGATATCGCCGCGGCCTACAAGCTGACCGACAAGTCGGCCCGCTCGAACGCGCTCAACGCGGTCCGCGCCAAGGCCAAGGAAGCCTTCGCCAGCGAAGACGGCCAGACCCAGATGGCAGCCGGCAAGGCGGTCAAGAAGC
>JBDSDC010000028.1:0-7659 GCA_039920725.1 Croceibacterium sp.
CCAGTGGATGGAGGATGTCGGGCGCGCGCTCAAGGCGCTGGGCTTCACTGGCCAGCGCGGTCAGCAGATCGTGCTGACGGGCGGCGGCGCGGAATTGCCCGGCCTTGCCGATTTCGCGCAAGGGGCGCTGGGCAAGCCGACCCGGATCGGCAAGCCGCCGCAGATGACCGGCCTGCCTGAGGCCCACGCCACCCCCGGTTTTGCAACGCTCGCCGGGCTGGTTTTGTATGCCGCAGCCGACCCGGTCGACATCCGCAGCGTGGGGCCGACTTATACCCCAACTACCAAATACACCGGCGCGGCGCTGGCGGGGCGTGTTGTCCGCGCATTGAAGGAATATTTCTAGTGGAGTTCTTGTCAGGTGCGTCTTTGACAGCCGTCGATGTTTTGCGGCTAGTGCCACCCCGCCGTCAGGCGGACAACAAACTACGTCCAAGCCTCAGCTTGGCTGTGGAAAAGGCTAATTTGCCTTTGCGTCGCCGATTCGTTCCGTGCCAAGCTGAAACCAACATCTTACGTGGCTGCCTGCCACATCCGGGGAGACCCTCATGAGCATCAATATCGGCCCACCCAAGGTGGACGAACTGCGCCCCCGGATCACCGTGATCGGGGTTGGTGGCGCGGGCGGCAACGCCATCGCCAACATGATCAGCGCTGATATCGAGGGGGTCGATTTCATCGTCGCGAACACCGATGCCCAAGCGCTGAACAATTCGATCGCGGAACACCGCATCCAGCTAGGCCCCGATATCACCCAGGGGCTGGGCGCCGGATCGCGCCCAGAAGTCGGCCGTGCCGCCGCCGAGGAAACCCTCGACCTGGTTGAGCGCGCGCTGGAAGGCGCACACATGTGTTTCATTGCGGCTGGGATGGGCGGAGGCACCGGCACCGGCGCCGCGCCGGTGATCGCGCAGATCGCGCGCGCCAAGGGCATCCTGACCGTCGGCGTGGTGACCAAGCCGTTCCTGTTCGAAGGCACCCGCCGGATGCGCTCGGCCGAAGCCGGCATCGACGAGCTGCAGAAGAACGTCGACACGCTGATCGTCATTCCCAACCAGAACCTGTTCCTCGTCGCCAAGGCGGAGACGACGTTCAAGGAAGCGTTCCAGCTGGCCGATGAAGTGCTGCAGCAGGGCGTTCGCTCGATCACCGACCTGATGGTCATGCCCGGCCTGATCAATCTCGATTTCGCCGACGTGCGTTCGGTGATGAACGAGATGGGCAAGGCGATGATGGGCACCGGCGAAGGCGCCGGCCCCAACCGCGCACTCGAGGCGGCGGAACGGGCGATCGCCAACCCGCTGCTCGACGGAGTCTCGATGCGCGGCGCCAAGGGCGTGATCATCTCGATCATCGGCGGCGACGACATGAAGCTGCTCGAAGTCGACGAAGCGGCCAACCACATCCGCGAGCTGGTCGATCCCGAAGCCAACATCATCTGGGGCTCGGCGTTCAATCCCGATCTCGACGGCAAGATCCGCGTCTCGGTGGTCGCCACGGGCATCGAACAGACCGGCGAGATGGCCCATTCGGCGGCCACCCAGCCGCTCAGCTTCGGAATGGGGCGCGGTCCCAAAAGGCCGGTCCTGCCGCTGCCGACCGAAGCCGAGCTGGCCCAGGATGCCGCGGCGACCTCGCACGAGGATTCGGCGTACGGCGGGGCGGGCTACGGCGCCGAGCCCGAACGGGCGCCCGAGCCGGCGTTCCATCTGGAGGAGCCCGAAGGCTATGCACCCGCCGCGCAGGCCGGGGAGCAGGCTGACGGTCTCGCCGAAACCGACGAAGACGGCGCCGAGAGCGACGAGACTTATGCCTCGCTCACCGGCACCCGGATCGAGCGCGATCCGGAAGCCCTCGCGGCGCGCGGCGATGACGACGATGAATGGGGCCCGGCCGAACCATATGGCGCAGGCGCCGACGACGCGCTCGAGCTGACCGCCGCGGACGAAAGCGATGCCGAGGCGGCGCGCGAGCCCGGGCAAGACGAGTTGTCGCTCGATTCCGCGCGCTTCGCCGACGCCGACGAGGCGCTTCGCTCACCGCTGCTAGCACGCCGTCGCGGGATCCTCGGATCGGGAAGCAATGAGCCGGGTTCCGACGACGCGCCGGCGGACGTGGCCCCGGCACCGGCCGCGACCGGCAGCACCTTGTTCGAGCGGATGGCCAATTTGTCGCGAACGACTGTCGGCAAGCCGTCCGAAGAGGACGAGGAGGAAGAGGAAGAAGGCGCGACCGCGCTGCGCATTCCGCGCTTCCTCGGACGGCAGAACAATCAGTAGCTGCGTCATTCGCGTCAGGTTCAGCCGGGCGCGAATAGACGGCGGCCGATGACGGTTCCGGGTAAATGGTCAGGCGCGGCACACCGCGGTGCCAGGGCGGCGCTCGCCGCCTCGCTGCTGCTGTCCGCACCGGTCATGGCGCAAGTTCAGCCGTCGCACGCCGCCGATACCGCGCGGCTCAACGAGGCCTTGCGCACGCTGGCGCGCAGCCCGCAGTCGGTCGACGCGCTGATCGCGGCCGGGGAGGCATCGCTCAAGCTCGAGGACATCAGCGGCGCGCTGGGGTTTTTACGCCGCGCCGAAACGATCAACGGCCAGGATCCGCGGGTCAAGGCCGGGCTCGCCTCGGTCCTGGTCCGGCAGCGCCAGCCGCTCGAGGCGCTGCGGCTGTTTACCGAAGCCTCGCAGGCCGGCGCGCTGTCGCTGATCCACGTGGCCGACCGGGGACTTGCCTATGACCTGATCGGCGACAACCGCCGGGCGCAGCAGGATTACGCGGTCGCGCTGGCGGCGGGCGCGGACTCGGTCGTCAGCCGGCGCCTGGCGCTGAGCCAGGCGATCGCCGGGGACCAGGCTTCGTCGGACGCGACGCTGCTGCCGCTGCTCCAGCGCAAGGACCTCGCCGCCTATCGCACGCGCGCGTTCGCGCTCGCGATCGTCGGACGGGGGGAGGAAGCGGTCTCGATCGCCGAGACAATGCTGCCCGCCAGCTTGTCCGGCCGCATGGCCCCGTACTTGCGCTACATGCCGCGGCTGACCCGCGCTCAGCAGGCGGCCGCCGCCAACCTCGGAGCCTTCCCGCGTCCCGAGGAGATCGGTCGCGACGACCCCGCGCTCGCGGCTTACGCGGCCAGCATCGGGGTGCCCGCCGGCGCGGCGTCGGGCGTGCGTTCGGCCGATGCACGGCTCGCGCCCAGCGGACCGCCGATGGGCCGCGCCGCGCCGCCGCAAGTGGCAGTCGCCGCGCCCAGAGTGCGCGCCGCGATTTCTCCGTCCGCAGCGCCCGCTCCGGCCGTGTCAGCGCCTGCTCCGTCGGCCCCGGCCCCGGCGCTGCCCGAACGCGCCCGTGCGATGCTCGAACAGCACCGCCAGCCGGCCGCGGCCGCGCCCGCCGCAAGCAATCAGTTGGCCAGCGTAACGGCGTCGCAGCAAGCCTCGCTCGCGCCGGTTGCCGTCCCCCCACCGCCGGTAGCGGCGTCCTTGCCCGCCGAGACTACGCCGGGTCAGCCGCCGGCCGCGCGGGCACCGGTCGTCGTCGCCACGCTTGAGCCGCCTGCCGGGGTTTCCGCGGCGCTGACACCTGCTAAGCCGGTGGTCGTTGCCACGCTTGAGCCGACCGGCCCGCCCGACGACAAGCCGGCCGCGCCGCCGCAGCCGGTGACGCGCGCGGCTTCGCTCAGCCAGGCCTTTGCGGACTTGGCCGCGCCGCGGTCGGCGCCTCCGGTCGCCGCGCCGGGAGCGGTCGACATCACCGCGCGGCGGCCTGCTCGCCCGCAGACCGCCGCCAAGCCGCCCGCCAAGCCCGCCGCGCCGCCCAAACCGCCGCCGGTGCCGAGCCGCCAGTGGGTCCAGCTCGCGACCGGACGCGATCCCAAGGCGCTGGCGTTCGACTGGCGGCGGCTCAAGCGCGAGGGCGGCGCGCTGCTCGACAAGCAGTCGCCGAGCATGGCCGACTGGGGCCAGACCAACCGGCTGGTGGTCGGGCCGTTCGCCACCGCCGCCGCGGCGGACACACTGGTCGGCAAGCTCAAGGACAGGAAAATCGACGCGTTCCGCTTCACCAGCGCGGCGGGCGAAGCGGTCACCCCGCTCGACTGATGAAGGATTTTTGTGCGCTATCGTTTCCGGCTGCTTGAGCGCGTGTGATCGACCGGTTTTGCACAAGCTGCCAACAGGGTTGTCGAATTATGCCCGGCGGCGTCATGGAGCCGCATTGCGCGCATAACATCGCTCGCCGCATGAGGGGCGCGGATCGATTGGGAAGACGGAATCGGCATGATGAATACGGTACGAGAGCCGCTGGACGAGAACGACGACGCGGCCCCGGTCGAGATGCTGGTGCAGCTGTTCGAAGCGCACGGCTGGCCGTGTGAATATGTCAACGACGACGAGATCTCGGGCGAAATCCAGGGATCGTGGGCCAATTACCAGATGCGCGGCATCTGGCGCGCCGAGGACCAGGTCCTGCAGCTGCTGTGCCTGCCCGAAATCCGCGTGCCCGACGCCAAGCGCAAGGCGGCGTACGAATTGCTGGCGCTGGTCAACGAGCAGTTGTGGCTCGGCCATTTCGATATCTGGTCGAATGGCGGAGTGCTGCTTTACCGCCACGGTCTGATGCTCGGCCAGGAAGGCTTGCTGAGCCTGCCCATGGCGCAGATGGCGGTCGAAAGCGCGGTGGCCGAATGCGACCGGTTCTACCCCGCGTTCCAGTTCGTGCTGTGGGGCGACAAGAAGCCGCGCGACGCGCTCGAGGCGGCGATGGTCGACGCGGCGGGGGAAGCGTGATTGGCTGATTTCGAATCCATCCTGCTGGTCGGCTGCGGCAACATGGCCGGGGCCATGCTCGAGGGGTGGCTGGCGGCGGGTCTTGCGCCGGGGCGGTTCACCGTAGCCGATCCCGCGCCGCGCGCGCTCCCGCCCGGCGTGCGGGCGCTGGCGGCGATCCCGGATGCGGGTCAATTCGACTTGGTTCTGTTAGGCGTGAAGCCGCAGTCGCTGGGCGCGCTCGCGCCGCAGGTGGCGCCATTGGCGGGCGCTGGAACGATCGTGCTGTCGATCCTCGCGGGGGTCGAGCTGGCGGTGCTGGCGCGGCATTTCCCGCGCGCCGGCGGGCTTCTGCGAGTCATGCCGAACTTGTCCGCGGCGCTCGGCAAATCGCCGCTGGCGCTCGCCGGGCACGGCCTCGATGCGGCTGCGCGCGACGGCGTGGTGAGCCTGCTGAAACCGCTCGGCACGCCCGAGTGGATCGGCGAAGAGCACTTCGACCTGGTCACCGCGCTGGCCGGATCGGGGCCGGCGTTCGTCTACCGGTTCATCGAAGCGCTGGCCTCGGCCGCGGGCGGTCTCGGCTTGCCCGCCGAGCAGGCGGCGCGGCTGGCGCTGGCGACGGTCGCGGGCTCGGCGGCGCTGGCCGCGCGCAGCGAGGTCGATCCGGGCGAGCTGGCGCGTCGCGTCGCGAGCCCGGGCGGGGTGACGCAAGCCGGGCTCGACGTGCTCGATTCCGATAACCGCATCGGCGCGCTGATGAACGACACGCTGCGGGCGGCGCGAGATCGCAGCGCCGAGATGGCCGAAGTGGCGCGCGGGCAAGGTTAACCCGATTTCATCCGGTTTTACTTGAATCCGCGCGGTTGCGGGCCGATATTCACAGCTACCGGCTTGTCGTCGCTCGGCGCCGGAATGGAGTTTGCAGAATGGCTAATTGGAACGAACCCCGCAATGATACCGGGCTCGGCGTATCGTCGGGCCTCGGCCGTCAGGGCGGTGTCGCCACCACGGTCGATGCGGGCCTGCGCCGGCACATGCTGTCGATCTACAACTACATGACCTCGGGCGTGTTGCTCAGCGGCATCGTCGCTTTGCTCACATGGACCAGCGGTTTTGCGGTCGTGATCTTCAGCGGACCGCTGCGCTGGCTGGTGGCGCTGGCGCCGCTGGCGATCGTATTCGCGATGAGCTTTGGCCAGGCGCGGTTCTCGACCGGCACGCTGCGGGCGATGTTCTGGGCCTTCGCGGTCCTGATGGGCCTGTCGCTGTCGTCGATCTTCGCGATCTATTCGGGTCCCTCGATCGCGGCGACGTTCTTCGCCACCGCCGGGGCGTTCGCGGGGCTGAGCCTGTTCGGCTATACCACCAAGAAGGACTTGTCGGCGTTCGGCACGTTCCTGATCATGGGCGTGTTCGGCCTGATCATTGCCATGATCGCGAACATGTTCATCCATTCTCAGGGCTTGGCGATGGCGATCCCGTTCCTTGGCGTGCTGATCTTCGCCGGGCTGACTGCCTTCGACACGCAGAAGTTGAAGACCCAGTACTACACGATCCCGCGCGAATATGCGGGCAAGGCGGTGGTGCTCGGGGCGCTCAACTTGTACCTCGACTTCATCAACATGTTCCTGTTCCTGCTGCGGTTCATGGGTTCGTCGCGCAACTGATCGCACCACGGATTCGTTTGATCGTGCCCGGAGCGCATAACCGCGCTCCGGGCATTTTCTTTGCCTCCCCGGGCGGTTAGGGTCCGCGCTTCATCGGCGGGCAAGGCGCGGCTCATATCGTGCGCGCCCTTGGGGAGAGCAGCGCCACATGTCGCTTTCGAATTGCATCCGCGTCACCGTCTTGTCCGCCGCGCTGGCCGTGCTCGCGGGCTGTGCAACGCCCCCGCCTCCGCCGCCTCCCCCGCCGCCGCCACCGCCTCCACCGGTGGTGGTCCAGGAAACGATCCCCTACCGCCCGATCCCGCCGGGGGGCGCGGACTACGCGATGGCCATTCCGCCGCTCGGCCCGGACGGCACGCACATGACGGTCAGCAAGAACCTCAATCCCGACGAGACGCTGTGGTACTTGCGCTCCGGGTGGAACGTCGCTGCGCTCAATTGCCTCGATCCGGCCGATCAGCCGATCCTCGACGGCTATCGCCAGTTCCTCAAGAAAGACGCGAAGGCGCTCGCCAAGACGAATACCGCGCTGGACGCTCAGTACACGAAGCAGCTCGGCGCGCGCTCGGCCGCGGTGAAAGCGCGCGAACTGCGCATGACGCAAGTCTACAACTACTTCGCGCTGCCCCCGGCGCGCAGCGGGTTCTGCGCTGTGACACGGGCCATCGCGAGCGAGTTCCTCGCTTCCCCGCCGTCCGATCCCGTGGCCTTCGCCGCCGCCAACCTGCCGCGGATGGATGCGGCGTTCGAGGCGTTCTTCGGCGAATATGACAAGTACGTGGCGGAATCGACCGCGTGGGACGCGCGCTATGGCGACCGGTACGGCGCCTCGCAGCCGGGCTATGTCGCGGTCCATTCGCTCAGGGTGCGGACCGTGGCGGCGACGCTGACCGATGTCGCCGCGCCGCGTCCGACCAGCGTGGTGACCGATCCCGACACCGGCGCCAAAATCCCGGTCATCCCGGCGCCTTCCGATACCGTCTCGACCCCAGTGGTCCAGCCGATCCCGACCGGCAAGCGCCGCTGATTTAGTCCTTCCAAGCCCGCGGCCTTTTCGCTAAGGGCCGCGCTCTTTGCGGCGGGACCCCCTGCTGCCGACACCTGAACGGGGCCGTAGCTCAGCTGGGAGAGCGCGTCGTTCGCAATGACGAGGTCAGGGGTTCGATCCCCCTCGGCTCCACCAGGTGGCTCTTTTGTTTGGCCTCATGCGCCGGCGGGCCCATCCG
>JBDSDC010000029.1:0-10229 GCA_039920725.1 Croceibacterium sp.
CGGCAAGCAGATGACCCGCCGACTGTCGGGCGATGTGGCCGTCGGAGACACCACGCTGCCGGGCCGCAGCCTGCTGTTCGTGCGCAATGTCGGGCACCTGATGACCAACCCCGCGATCCTCCTGCCCGGCGGCGGCGAGATTCCCGAAGGGATCATGGACGCGGTCGTGACCTCGGCCATCGGCGCGCTCGACGTCGAGCAGCGCACCGCGGTGCGCAACAGCCGCTGCGGTAGCATCTACATCGTCAAGCCCAAGATGCACGGGCCCGAGGAATGCGCGTTCACCAACGACTTGTTCGACGCGGTCGAGGACTTGCTCGGCCTCCCGCGCCACACGATCAAGGTCGGGGTGATGGACGAGGAACGGCGCACCAGCGTCAACCTGGCGGCCTGCATCGCGGCGGTGAAAGACCGCCTCGCGTTTATCAACACCGGTTTCCTCGACCGCACCGGAGACGAGATCCACACCTCGATGCGGGCCGGGCCGATGATCCGCAAAGGCGCGATGAAGAGCTCGGTGTGGCTCGACGCTTACGAGAAGCGCAACGTCGCCATCGGGCTCCAGCACGGGCTCTCGGGCCAGGCCCAGATCGGCAAAGGGATGTGGGCCGCTCCCGACCGGATGCATGCGATGCTGGCGGAAAAGTGCGCGCACTTGCAGGCCGGCGCCAACACCGCGTGGGTCCCGTCGCCGACCGCCGCGGTGCTCCACGCGATCCACTATCACACCGTGGACGTGTTCGACGCCCAGCGGGAGCTGGGCCCGGCGCCCGGGCTCGATGCGCTGCTGACCTTGCCGCTGGCCGATGGCGTCAACTGGAGCGAGGCCGAGATTGCCGAGGAGCTCGACAACAATTGCCAGGGCTTGCTCGGCTACGTTGTGCGCTGGATCGACCAGGGCATCGGCTGCTCCAAGGTGCCCGACCTGAACGACGTGGGGCTGATGGAAGACCGCGCGACGCTGCGCATATCCAGCCAGCACCTCGCCAACTGGCTGCTCCACGGCGTGGCGAGCGAAGACCAAGTGCTGGCGGCGCTGAAGCGCATGGCCGCCAAAGTCGATGGGCAGAACGCCGGTGATCCGGCTTATCGTCCGATGGCCGGGCAGTGGGACACGCACCCGGCCTTCAAGGCGGCGTGCGAGCTGGTGTTCAACGGCGTCGATCAGCCCAACGGCTATACCGAGCCGCTGCTCCACAAGTGGCGCCAGGCGGTGAAAGCCGGGCAGGCCTGAAACTCCGCCAGAGCTTGCCGCGCGCCGTTCAAGCCAGTGCCGGCGCAGCCCCGGACAGCCGGCGGGCAATCGCCACGAACTCCACTATCGTCAGCGTTTCGGCGCGGCGGTCGGAGGCGATCGCCAACGCATCGAGTGCGTCGAGCGCGCCCGACAGCCCCTTGAGGCTCTGGCGCAGCATCTTGCGGCGCTGGCCGAACGCGGCCTCGGTCACGCGTTCGAGAACCGCGGCGCACACGTCCTCGGGCGCGGCGGCGGGCTCGACGTGAATTACCGCGCTCATGATTTTAGGCGGCGGGGTGAACGCGCTGCGGTGGACTTTCATCGCCAGCCGGGCGTGGGCGCGCCACTGCGCGAGCACCGCGAGGCGGCCGTAGGCAGACGTCCCGGGGGCGGCGACGATCCGCTGCGCGACCTCCTGCTGGAACATCAGCGTCAGCGACGTCCATCGCGGCGGCCATGGCTCACCGCCCAGCCAGCGCACGAACAGCGCGGTCCCGATGTTGTACGGCAGGTTGGCCGCGACCGCGTAAGGCTCGCCCATCAGCGTGTCGTGATCGAGCTTGAGCGCATCGCCTTCGACCACTCGCAAGCGCCCCGGAAAAGCCTCCCCCAGCTCGGCCAGCGCGGGCAGGCAGCGGCGGTCCATCTCGATTGCGGTAACGCGCGCGCCGGCTCGCAGGAGCGCGCGAGTCAGCCCCCCGGGACCGGGGCCGATCTCGAGCACCGCGCGATCATGGAGTTCGCCAGCGGTGCGCGCGATTCGGTCGAGCAATTGTTCGTCGAGCAGGAAGTTTTGACCCAGCGCCTTGGTAGCGCTGAGGCCGTGCGCGGCGATGACTTCGCGCAAAGGCGGGAGGCTCACGGCTTGCGCCGGCGGGCGGCGATTTCGCCTGCCATGCGAAGCGCGGCGATTGTCGCCTCGGCCCGCGCCTGCCCGGCCCCTGCGATACCGAACGCGGTGCCGTGATCGGGCGAGGTGCGGACCACCGAAAGGCCAAGCGTGACGTTGACCCCGTGATCGAAATCGAGCGCCTTGAGCGGTACCAGCGCCTGGTCGTGATACATCGCGATCGCCACGTCGTAAGTTGGTCGCAAATGGGCGGCGAACAACGTGTCAGCGGAGTGCGGGCCGGTGGCGTCTATGCCCTCGGCTCGAAGCGCCGCGATCGCGGGGGCGATGATGTCGATTTCCTCACGGCCCATGCGTCCGGATTCGCCGGCATGGGGATTGAGCCCGCACACCGCGAGGCGCGGCGCGGCGACCCCGAAATCGTCGCGCAAGGCGCGGTCCACGGTCCGGCAACGACGCACGATCAGCTCCACCGTCAGCCGGCCGGGCACTTCGGCGAGCGCGCAATGGACTGTAAGAGGCACCGTCCTCAGGCTCGGCCCGGCGAGCATCATCACCGCATCGACGGAATCGGCTCCGCAGGCGTAAGCGACGAATTCGGTCTGCCCGGGAAACCCGAACCCGATCCGCGCCAGGCGGTCTTTCGCGACCGGGCCGGTCACCACCCCGGCCGCCGAGCCGCTCACGGCCAAGGCCGCGGCGGTTTCCAGCGAGATGAGCGCGAGGCGGGCGCCGGCCTCATCAGGCTCGCCCGGGCGATAGGGCGCGTCGGCCGCGCCAAGTACCGGCAGGGCCGATCCGAAAGCCGCCAAGGCCTCGGCGGGACCGCCGATCTCGGCCACCGGAACGGTCAGCCCGCGTCGCAACGCCGCCGCGCGCAGCACGCCCGCGCCGCCGACCACCGCGAACGGCGGCAGGGCTTCGGTGTCACGCCGCGCCCACGCCTCGGCGATCAGCTCGGGGCCAACCCCCGCCGGATCGCCGAGGGAAACGGCGAGCGGCGTCTTAGTTATATTCGATCACCGCGTCGCGGCGCAGGTCGCGCAGATAGCGCTGAGCGCGCTTCTGGACGCGATCGTCCTGCAACTGCGCCATCAATTGTGCGCTCGTTGGGCCGCTTTCGGCCTGGGGATCGTCGCGCCCGCACAACATCAGCACGCGCACCCCCTCCGTTAGCGAGCCGAACGGCGGAGTCGCCTGGCCGACGCTCAGCTGCAGCAGCGTGCCTTGCAATGCCTCGGGCAAGTCGCGCACTTTGATTTGGTCGTTCTGGACGACTTGCGCGCCGATCCGCGCGGCCGAGGCCTCGGCGTCGCCGCAACCCTTGATCTGCTGGACCATCGCCTGGAAAGACTGCGCCCTGGCGCGCGCGTCGGCTTCGGTGGTGCCCGCGGGAAAATCGAGCGAGATCTGCTTGAGGCTGAGGAGCGCGTCGCGCGGGTCCGCCATGCCAACCTGGCGCTTGTCCACCATGTACAGGATCGAGAACCCGCCCGGGATTTCGACCGGGCCGGCCATCTGCCCAGCCTGCAATTGCTGCGCGACTTCCTCCAGCCGCGGGTTCTGCAATTGCTCCAGCTTGATCCACCCGAGGTCGCCGCCGACCGCGGCGGTCGAGGCTTCGGAATACTGGCGCGCAAATTGCGCCACGTTGCCGCCCGCGCGGATCTGTTCGACGATGCGCTTGGCGTTCGCCTGGACCGCGTCGTGCGTGGTGGGGGTCGCCGAGAGGAAGATTTCCGCGATACGGTACTCGGCAGTGCCCTTGGAGGCCTGGAGCCGTGCGTAAAGCTCGTTCACTTCGCTCGCCGAAACGTTGACGAACGGCGCGACGTTGCGGCGCAGGATGCGGTCCCACGCCAGTTCGCCTTCGATCTGGCGGCGCAGCGAGGCGTCGGACGAACCGATCTGGAGCAAGTACTTCTGAAGCGAGTCGAGCGACAAGTTGAACCGCTCGGCCGCTAGCCGCTGCAACGATTCGTCCACTTCGTCCTTGCCGATCTCAATATCGAGCGCCTTGGCTTCCTGGATCTGCAGCGTTTCGTCGATCAGCTGGCGCAGGATCTGCAGCCGCAGCCGGCCCTTTTCTTCGGGCGTAATTGTCTGCCCTCCGTTGGCGGCCACGATCAGAGCCATCCGCTGGTCGATGTCGGTGCCGGTGATCAGCGTTCCGTTGACGGTCGCCGTAGCGCGGCGATTGTTAAGCTCGGCCGAGCCGAGGATCTTGACGTTGTTGGGAATGTTGAACACGTCGCTGGAGCTAGTAGGCGCCTCCTGCGCGAGCGCCGCCGCGGTGCCGAGTAGCGCCAGCGCCGCCGCCAGGCCCACGCCGGCCGCTTTCCAATTGAGTTCGATCACGCAGTCAATCCTGTCACTGCGGCGCTGTCGCGCCGCCCCAAAACCTGCCGCCGGGTGGCGGTCATCGGCTGAACCTTAGCTGAGTTTCGCCGCGCCGATAGCCCGTTTGGCGGCACCTGCCAACGCATCAGCATCGCCCATCTTCAGCGGAACCCCAGGTTCTTGAGGTTGAAGTAAACGCGGAAGATGTTGCCCTGCTTGGAATCGGCCACCGCCACGTAATCGCGCCGCCACACCAGGCCCATTTCCAGGCAATCGTCTTCGTAGGCGATGCCTAGCCGCGTGCGCAGCGGCTCGAACCCGTCCGCGGTGAAGCTCGGGTCTTCCTCGCGGTTTGTCAGGTTGAAGACCGCCGATCCGAACACCGACCAGTACTTGGCGAACGCAACCCGGCCCGCAGCGCGGAGTTCCTCGCGGTCCTGGAGATCCTCGAACGACAGATCGATATTGCGGTTGAGCCGCAAGTAGCCGAGCTCGATATAGGTCCGGTCACTGCCGACCGTCGCGTCGATCTCGTTGCGGCGCACCGCCAGGTTGTCCTTGTCGAGCCGAAAGCGGTGGGTGAACTTGACGAAGTCGTGGAACCGCACTTCGGTCCGTCCGACCACGTCGGAGAACCGTTCGGTCAGCCCGGTACCTTCGGGAAACAGCGCCGGTTCTTTGCTCAGGCGATAGGATTGGCCGATGGTGCTCTTGATCCGCCACCCGGGCAGATCGATTTGCCAGTCAGCGCCGTAAGTCATCCGCACGCCGCCCTCGACACGGTCGTAGCCGGGAAAGCGGTTAAGCGCGAACAGGTTCGAATCTTCGAGGTCGATCGAGCGCGAATCCTCGTTGGGAATCTCGAGATTGCGGATCGGCGGGCTGGCGACCAACTGCAGCCGCGGGGTGAACACTAGCGTCCCATTCAGCAAGCCGCCGACCAGCGGCCATTTCACATCGAGCGCGCCGATCGCGATTCCGCGCGCCTGCCACCCTTCGGTGCCGCGGTAGGACGGTGTCACGGTCTTGGCATTCTCGTCCGAATGGTAAACGTCGCCCCGGAGCAGCCCGGTCAGCGTCACTTCCTGGCCCCACGGGGTGATCCGCCGCAGGCTCCATTGCGCCTTGGCGAAGGCGCGCTGGGTGTCCTGCCCCTGGGTGCGGGTGAGCGCCAGGCTATTCGCCTGCAGCTCCAGCCGGCCGCCGAGCACCGGCTGGGCGAGGCGCAGGCGGTAGTCGATTTCGGGCAGCGCGATCGGCGACTGGCCCTGCGGCTGGTTGACCAGCAGCAACTGAGTGGCCCACCCGGCGATCGACAAGTAACTGTCGCTGTCGATCCGCTCGACCATCGCCATTGAGCGCAAGCGGTCGTCGCGGCTGATGTCGTAGCGGCGCAGGAACGTGCGGTCGCTGGCGATCCGGGCCGAGGCGGTCACGCTCCAGGTGGGATCGAGCTGGAACCGGCCGTTGGCAAACAGATAGCCGCGGAAGTTATCCTTGCCGGTGCCGATCCCGCTCAGCGGCAGGCGTTCGCCATAAGTGGCGTAGCCGGTCACCTGGTAGGCGCCGTTGTCGGTCAGCGAGCGGTACTGGCCCGAAATCATCGGAGCCTCGTGCGAATAGAAGTAGCCGGTCACCGTCGCGTCGCGGTTCTCTCCCAGCCGCCAGTAGTAGGTGCCGCTAAGTTCGATCCCGTTCGAGGCGGTGAGGCCGATACCGGGCACCAGGACGCCGGAGACCGCTTCGTTGTCGGAGCGGATGGTCAGGCCCGGCAGCGGCAGGATGCGGTGGCCAAACAGTTCGAAGAACGCGCCCGAGAAGCGGATTCTCTTGCTCTGCTGATCATAAACCACGCGTTTGGCTGTGATCCGCCAGCTCGGCTGCTTGGGGCACCCGTCCTCGTCGACAACCGGGCAACCCGAATAGGCGGCTCGCTCCAGCTCGATGTCGCCTTGCGCATTGCGTGTGGCGTGGACCGCTGCCAGCCGCCCGCCTGCGCGGAACACCAGCAACAGGTTGTCCATCGCCCCGGCCTTGAGCTGGTCGGTCAGTTCCAGCCGGTCGGTGAACAGCTGGTTGCCGTTCTCGTCGACCAGGCGGACATTGCCGGTGGCGACGACCTGGCCGGTGGCGCGGTTCCAGCTCACTTCATCCGCGCGGACCGACTGGTCCTGCGACCGCAGGATCACATTGCCGCTGGCTTTGACGGTGTTGCTGTCCTGATCGTAGCTGGCCGCATCCGCTTCGAACGCCACATCTCGCGGCGCTGCAGCTGGGGTCGGCGCAGCGGCGGTTACCGGCGGAGCGGCATCCTGCGCCCACGCTGGCACGGGCACCAGGAACAGCGCAGCCGCGCCAATCGCGGCCCCCGGGCGAACGGTCTGCAAGCGGCGGCCAAGGGCTTGCAGCCGGGGGTGCGGGCCGGGGGGCATGGCTTGCCTATGTCACCGGGCGCGCCTAATCGCAACGGCCCCAATTGCCCTTCCGCAGCAGATTGCCGCGCAATTCCAACGCCCTTTCGGAGTTCGCATGAAAATCCACTTTCGCGCCGCCGCCGATGGTTCCACCCCGCGTCTGGTGGCGCACTTCGTCGAGCAGGACAAAGTGCCCATCGGCCTCGATCGCGCGGCCGCCGAGGGTGCGCGGGCGTCGCGGTTCAGCGGCAAGGCCGGGCAAGTGTTCGAGACGTTCGCCGAGCAGGGCGGGCGGGTCGAGCGGGTCGCCCTGGTCGGCCTCGGCGGAGAGGCGGCCGAAGCCCGCGAGCCCGCGCTCGAACGCGCCGGCGCGGCGCTGGCCGCCAAGTACATGACGTCGGGCGAGGGCGCGCTGACGATCGATGCCGCGGGCTTGTCCGGCGCCGATCTGGCCGCGGTGCTCAGCGGGATATCGCTGCGCGCCTGGCGCTATGACGTCCATCGCACCACGCTCAAGGATGATCAGAAGGTCTCACTGGGCGAGGTCGTCGTGACCGGCGCCGACGACACGGCCCGGGCGGCGTGGGACCGCGCCGCGGCGGTCGTCGCTGGCGTGCTGTTCACCCGCGAGCTGGTCGCCGAGCCGGCCAACGTGATCTATCCCGAAAGCTTCGTCGATCGGTGCCAGGCGCGCTTCAAAGACACCGGCGCGGAACTGACCGTGCTCGACGAGCCGCAGATGCGTGCGCTCGGCATGGGCGCGCTGCTCGGCGTTTCGCAAGGCTCGGCGCGCCCGCCGCGGATGCTGGCGATCCGTTGGAACGGTGGCGGCCGGGAGACCCCGACGGCGTTCGTCGGCAAGGGCGTGACGTTCGATACCGGGGGCATCTCGCTCAAGCCGCCGGCGGGTATGGAGGACATGAAGTGGGACATGGGCGGGGCCGGCGCGGTCGCCGGCGCGATGCTCGCCCTGGCCACGCGCAAGGCCAAGGCCAACGTCATCGGCGTGTGCGGGCTGGTCGAGAACATGCCCGACGGCCTGGCCCAGCGCCCCGGCGACGTGGTCAAGTCGATGGACGGCCAGACGATCGAGGTGATCAACACCGACGCCGAAGGACGGCTGGTGCTGTGCGACGCGATCACCTGGGTCCAGCGCGAGTTCGCCCCTTCGCGGATCGTCGACCTGGCGACGCTGACGGGCGCGATGATCATCTCTCTCGGGCACGAGCATGGCGGGGTGTTCAGCAACGACGACGCGCTGGCCGAACAGCTGCTCCGCGCCGGGCGCGACAGCGGCGAGAAGCTGTGGCGCTTCCCGCTCTCGCCCGCATACGACAAGCTGATCGATTCTGAGATCGCCGACATTAAGAACGTCGGCCCGCGTTATGCCGGTTCGATCACCGCCGCGCAGTTCATCCAGCGTTTCGTCAAGGACGGCGTGCCGTGGGCGCACCTCGACATCGCCGGCATGGTGTGGGCCGACAAGCCGGGCGCGGTGTGGGGCAAGGGCGCCACCGGCTATGGCGTACGGCTGATCGAGCGGTTCGTGCGCGACACGCTAGAGAAGTAGCGCGGCGATGCGGGCCGGGTTCTACCTGTCGCCGCGCGAACCGGTCGAGCGGGTGCTGCCGCAGATCGCCCGCAAGGCGCTCGAGGCGGGCCAGCGGATGCTGATCGTGGCGGGCGACGAAAGCTTGCTCGCGCGGCTCGACAAGGCGTTGTGGGAGCAGTTTCCCGAGGACTTCCTCGCTCACGGCCGCGCCGACGCGCCGCACGCGGAGCGCCAGCCGCTGCTCCTGTCGCGCGCGTGCATTGCCGCCAACGGCGCGCGGCTGATCGCGCTCGCCGACGGGCTGTGGCGCGAGGAGGCCGCGGGGTTCGAGCGGGCGTTCCTGTTCTTCGACGAAGCCGGGCGCGCGGCGGCGCAGCGGACCTGGGCCGGCTTCAAAGGCCGCGCGGACGTGACCCGCGAATTCCACGAGCACGTTGAGGGCAAGTGGCAGGCCAAGGCTTGACCCTTGCCCGCGGCCGCACCCGCCGCTAGGGGCGCGCGCACAACCCTCCGACCCAAGCAGGACTTTTTTCATGGCGGTTTCCCGCACTTTTTCGATCATCAAGCCCGATGCCACCCGCCGCAACCTGACCGGCGCGGTCACCAAGATGCTGGAGGATTCGGGCCTCCGCGTGGTCGCCTCCAAGCGCATCCACATGACCCGCGAGCAGGCCGAGGGTTTCTATGCAGTCCACCAGGAGCGCCCGTTCTTCGGCGAATTGTGCCAGTTCATGATCAGCGGCCCGGTCGTGGTCCAGGTGCTCGAAGGCGAGGACGCGGTAGTGCGCAACCGCGAGGTGATGGGCGCGACCAACCCGGCCGACGCGGCCGAGGGCACAATCCGCAAGATTCATGCCGAGAGCATCGAGGCCAACACCGTTCACGGCTCCGACAGCGACGAGAACGCGCAGATCGAGATCGCCTATTTCTTCAAGCCGGACGAAATCGTCGGCTAGAACCGGCTCGGCCCGTGCGGAGCCAAGACATCGGCTGATTCAGCACCCCCTCCGCGCCTTGCTGGTCGCCGCCCATCCGGCTATACTGCCTCGGCAGTCTCCAACGAGAGATCGCCCTAGGCAAAAGCCAGGAAACGGGGAGGGAGCGATGACTTGCTATCGTGCGTCCGCACGGCGTCTTGGCCGCGCCAGTTTACTTGCATCTGTCACGCTTGTCGCAAGTTCGCCCGCATTCGCCCAGGAAGCTGCCAGCGCAACGGACGGCGAGATCATTGTTACCGCGCAAAAGCGGGCGCAGTCGCTCTCCGACGTATCGCTGTCGGTCTCCGCGGTTAGCGGAGAAGCGCTCACCCGCTCCAACATTGCCAACATCGAGGGTTTGCAGAACCTGGTGCCCTCGATCAGCTTCGGTAACGATTTCAACTTCGCCAAGTTGTTCATCCGCGGCATCGGCTTGTCGAGCTCGTTGCCCGGAGTCGATCCGTCGGTAGCGCTGCATGTCGATGGCGCGGTGGTCTCACTGGCCCAGGCACAGCTCGGATCGATGTTCGATCTGGAACGGGTCGAGGTGCTGCGCGGGCCGCAGGGCACGCTCTATGGCCGCAATGCCACCGGCGGCGCGGTCAATCTGATCACGAAGAAACCGACCAGTCAGCTGGACGGATATGTCCGCGCCACCATCGGCGGCAGCGATCTCAATCTGGTTGGCGAAGGTGCGGTCGGAGGTCCGATCAGCGACAATGTCCGCGGCCGCGTGGCGGTGCGCTTCGTCCATCGCGACGGGTATGGCATCAACGAACTCAGCGGCAACGATATCGACAACGCCAAGCAGTTTTCGGCGCGCGCTCACCTCGAACTCCTACCAATCACTCACCTCTCG
>JBDSDC010000030.1:0-4044 GCA_039920725.1 Croceibacterium sp.
CGCCGATATCGGTTCGCTGAATGCGCTCGCCCCGCACGAATTGCCCGGCGAGACGGTCCATTACCTGCTCGATTCGCGCTATTGCGCGGCCGACCGCTTCCAGTCGTTCGTGCAGGACGAATTCGGCGATCTGCAAGGTGGGCCGCGGATCCTGGCGATCCGCGACTGGGTCGCGGGCAACATCAAATACACCCCCGGGTCGAGCACCGACACCACCACCGCGCTCGACAGCTTCGTCGAACGCCGCGGGGTGTGCCGCGATTATGCCCACGTGCTGATCACGCTGGCGCGGGCGAGCGCGATCCCGGCGCGCTATGTCAGTTGCTATGCCCCGATGGTCGATCCGCCCGATTTCCACGCGGTCGCCGAAGTGTTCCTGGCCGATCCCGCGATCCCCGGCGGGGGGGCCTGGCACCTGGTCGATGCCACCGGTATGGCCGATCCAGCGGCAACGGTGAAGATCGGGGTCGGGCGCGATGCCGCCGACGTCAGCTTCATGACCGTGTTCGGCGAGGCGGAGTTCGTCGACAAGTGCGTTATCGTGACCGGCGGCGGATGAGCTTTGACATGACGGCGGCCCTGTTGCAGTGCAGCAAGACCGGGTGGCACAATGGTGAGGCGATGATGGCGGACAGGCGGCGCGGATGAGCTTCACGGCGCGATCCTTGCTGCTGTTCGGCGCCACCGGGGACCTCGCGCAGCGGATGCTGCTGCCCTCGCTGTGCGCGCTTCACGCCGACGGGTTGCTCGATCCCGCGCTGCAGATTGTCGGCACCGCGCGCTCGCCGATGGACGACCGGAGCTTCCGCAATTTCGCCCGCGCGGCGGTCGAAAAATTCCTCCCCGCCGATCGCCGCGGGGGCATGGCCGATTTCCTCAACCGGCTGCATTACCAGGCGCTCGACGTGACCGACCCTGGCGGGTTCGCGGCGCTGGCCGGCAAGATTGGCGGCGGGTGCGAGCAGCTGGCGATCTTCCTGTCGACCGCGCCGAGCCTGTTCGAGACGACCATCGAGGGCCTCGCGGCCGCCGGCCTGGCGTGCGAGACCACCCGCATCGGCCTCGAAAAGCCGCTCGGCGAAGACCTCGCCTCGAGCCGCGAGATCAACGATGCGGTGGCGCGCGCCTTCCCCGAGGAGCGGATCTTCCGCATCGACCATTACCTGGGCAAGGAAACGGTCCAGAACCTGCTCGCGCTGCGCTTTGCCAACGTGATGTTCGAGCCGCTGTGGAACGCCCAGCACATCGATCACGTCCAGATTACCGTCGCCGAGACGGTCGGACTGGAAAAGCGCGCCGATTTCTACGACGGCACCGGGGCGCTACGCGACATGGTCCAGAACCACATGCTCCAGCTGCTCGCGCTGGTGGCGATGGAGCCGCCGACGCATTTCGACGCGGGCGCGGTGCGCGACGAGAAAGTCAAAGTGCTGCGCGCCTTGCGGCCGATCGGCGCGGGCGAAAGCGTGACCGGGCAATACCGCGGCGGCGCGGCGGGCGGCCAGATCGTCCCCGGTTACGACGAGGAGCTGGGCCGCGACAGCCAGACCGAGACCTTCGTCGCGCTCAAGGCCCACGTCGACAACTGGCGCTGGAAAGGCGTGCCGTTCTACTTGCGTACCGGCAAGCGGCTGCCCGAGCGGGTGACCGAGATCCTGGTCCAGTTCCGCCCGGTGCCGCACTCGATTTTCACCGGCACCCGGGCCAAGCCCAACAAGCTGCTGATCGGCATCCAGCCGGAGGAAAACATCACCCTGTCGCTGATGGCCAAAGTCCCCGGGCTCGACCGCGAGGGCCTCAGCTTGCGCGAGGTGCCGCTCGATATCCGGATGGCCGATGCGTTCAGCGGCAAGGAGCGGCGGATCGCTTACGAACGGCTCCTGCTCGACCTGATCGAGGGCAAGCAGACGCTGTTCATGCGGCGCGACGAAGTCGAGGCGCAATGGGCGTGGATCGACGCCATTCGCGCGCAGTGGGCGGCCGAAGGGCTCACGCCCAAGCCCTACATCGCCGGCAGCTGGGGCCCCAGCGCCGCGATCGCCCTGGCCGAACGCGGAGGAGTGAGCTGGCATGAGTGAGGTGCACCCGGCAATTGCCGCCGTCACCGCGCGGATCGTCGCCAAGTCGGCGGACAGCCGCCGCCGCTATCTCGATTTGATCGCGGCCGAAGGCGACCGGCACGCCGACCGCAACCGCGAGTTGCCATGCTCCAACCTCGCGCACGGGTTTGCCGCGATGGGCGAGGACAAGGCCAGCATCGCCTCGCAGCGCGGGCCCAATATCGGCATTGTCAGCGCCTACAATGACACCATTTCCAGCCACCAGCCTTATGCCGCCTATCCGCCGCAGATGAAGATCTGGGCGCGCGAGGTGGGGGCCACCGCGCAAGTCGCCGGGTGCACCCCGGCGATGTGCGACGGGGTCACCCAGGGCATGCCGGGGATGGAGCTCTCGCTGTTCAGCCGCGACGTGATCGCGATGGCGACCGCGGTCAGCCTGAGCCACGCGATGTACGATTGCGTGGCCTTGCTCGGGATGTGCGACAAGATCGTGCCCGGCCTGCTGATCGGGGCGCTCCGGTTCGGCTGGCTGCCGGCGATGTTCGTGCCCGCCGGGCCGATGCCGAGCGGCATCGCCAACAAGGACAAACAGCGCGTCCGCCAGCTCTATGCCGAAGGCAAGGCGACCCGCGACGAGCTGCTCGACAGCGAGGCCAAGAGCTATCACGCGCCGGGCGTGTGCACGTTCTATGGCACCGCCAATTCGAACGAGATGATCCTCGAGCTGATGGGCCTGCAGATGCCCGGATCGCCGTTCATCAACCCTGGCACCCCGCTGCGCACCGCGCTGACCCGCGCCGCCACCCAGCGGATCGCGGCGCTGACCCGCGCCGGCACCGACTATCGCCCGCTGGGGCGGTGCGTGGACGAAAAGGCGATCGTCAACGCCGCGGTCGGCCTGCTGGCGACCGGCGGATCGACCAACCACGCGATCCACATCCCGGCCATCGCGCGCGCCGCAGGAATCCACATCGACTGGACCGACCTTGCCGAACTGAGCCGCGCGGTGCCGCTGATCGCGCGGATCTATCCCAACGGCGCGGGCGACGTGAATCAGTTCCACGCCGCCGGCGGGATCGGCCTGGTGATCCAGGAGCTGCTCGGCGCCGGGCTGATCCACGGCGACGTGCGGACCGTCGCCGAAGGCGGCATGGCGGCCTATACCCGCGAGCCGTGGCTCGACGGCGAGGCGCTGGCCTACCGCGGCATCGGCGCCTCGGCCGACATGGCCATGGTGCGCCCGGTGGCGGACCCGTTCCTGCCCGAAGGCGGCATGGTGCTGGTCGAAGGCAATTTGGGGCGCGGGTGCTTCAAGACCAGCGCGGTCGATCCGGCGCGGTGGACGGTCGAGGCCCCGTGCCGCGTGTTCCACCGCCAGGACGAAGTTGCCGCCGCGTTCACCGCGGGCGAGCTCGATCGCGACGTGGTGGTGGTGGTCCGCTTCCAGGGCCCGCGCGCCAACGGCATGCCCGAGCTGCACAAGCTGACCCCGCCGCTCGGCGTGCTTCAGGACCGCAGCTACAAAGTCGCGCTGGTCACCGACGGGCGGATGTCGGGCGCGAGCGGCAAAGTCCCGGCCGCGATCCACGTCACGCCCGAGGCGCATAGCGGGGGGCCTTTGCAGTACTTGCAGGACGGCGACGTGGTGCGGCTGTGCGCGCAGGACGGCACACTCTCGACCACTGCGGACCTCACCGCGCGCGAGCCCGCGCCCGAGCCGCCCGCCGAATGGGGCACCGGGCGCGAGCTGTTCGCGATGCTCCGCGCGGGCGCCGACGAGGCCGAGCGCGGCGCCTCGGCGATGCTGGCGCTGGCCGGGCTGTGACCGAGCTGGTGGCGATGGACGTGGGCGGGACGCACGCCCGCTTCGCGTTCGCCGCGGCGGCGCCTGAGGGGACGATTTCGCTGGGCGAGCCGGTCTTGCTCGACACCGCCGATTATCCCGGCCCGGTCGAGGCATGGCGTGCGTTCGAGCAGCGCGCCG